>JANQHM010000034.1 GCA_028282645.1 Candidatus Gastranaerophilales bacterium | reverse complement strand
TATCTCTTTAATATATATTATAGTTTATTTATTAAAATTTTGCATGAAATTTAAGCAATTGTTAAGAAATTGTTACTAAATTAATAGCATATATATTTTTTAATTTTTACTATATATTGTTTAAATAAACATAATAAATAATAGAAAGTATATTATTTTACGCTAGTAGAAAAACAAGAGCTCATATCACTGATATTGGCTCTTGTTAACAAATTCTTCTAATTTCATCTGTTAAGAATTCTGAAAAGGGTGTTGACGCACCCCGTCCTTGTTCTCCTATTTTATCATGGTTTTTAAATTTTTAAAGTAGTTAAGCTGTATAGGGTAGAATTTAATAATCCTGTAAATTATATTTCTTACTTATAACACGAAAAAACGAGCTGGTTAAACTACTAACTCGTTTAAATTAAGTAAATATGTTATTAAGTTTTATTACAAGATTTATTAATATCTATTCAATGTAAAATTCAAATTATTACTTAAAAAAACTTATTTTTTAATAAATAAAAATAAAATATGTCATATAAGTTTAAATTTTTACTAGCAACTTTATCTGGCTTGCATTTTTATAAATTTGAGTTTATTATACAAAATATGCCAGAAAGGGAAGAGAAATGTTGATTAAATCAATAACTCCAAAAACTCCAAATCACATAATATCTAACTTGCAGAGAGAGGCAAAGGAAAATCTTAAGTTTAAAGGTAATGATAAGCCTCAAACCTCGCTATACAAGTGATGACTATAGATACGCATTTTATTGCAGATAACTATACTCTAAACTACAGGAGGTTTTTATGAAATTAAGCAGTAGCAATCAACCACGCATTTATAGCCAAGTAAAAACTAAACCTAAAATAAGCTTTCAAGGATTAGAAACTGCTCTAGCTGCTTCTTTAGGTACGCAAATAGCACTTAGTTTGCCACCGCCTGCATCTGCTCAATATTTAAAGAAAGAAGGAAAATTAAAGGAACTTGAAAATAAATTGATAAAATATGATCCTGAGTATAAATCTTGTTGGAAGTGTTGTAAGGATAAAAGTCCTATGCAAAGGCTTGGAATGGGATTTTATGTTAAAGCAAATGAAGAGATTGACGCTAAAATTAAACAAGCTGAAAAAGCTCTTGCTACATATAAAGAGCCTCAAAATAAAATTAATGCATTTGCATAAATAATAAAAAAATCTCCTAAAAATAAATCAGGAGATTTTCTTTCATACGATACGTTTTTTATTTTACTTTTTAATATAAAAAAATACTTAACTCTTACAAGCTTTACTTATAGGCTTAAGAGAAGCTTTATAAATATCTGAAATTATTTGCTTATCAGCTTCTATAGGCGCAAGGCTTAATAATAAGCCTAAAGAAGGTGTTTCCATCGCCAGCCTGGTTAATTTTTCAACATCATCAGCTTTAAATCCTTCATCAGATAATTTTGAAGAAATACCAATACTGCATAACCATTTTTCAACTTCGATAGCTGCTTTCTCCGCCTCACCTTCACTGCCGGTTAAACCGGGAACAATAGGTGAAAGAATGTCTGCTAACACTTGACTTTGTGCGGGATAAACAGTTTTAATAATTGCAGGTAATAACATCGCAAGGCCATGACCATGAGCTAATTCAGGCTTAACAGCACTTAAAGGATGCTCAAGTGCATGTGTAAAGTGCAATAATCCATTATCAAAAGATATGCCAGCAATTAACGAAGCATATAATAAGAAATACCTGGCGGTTAAATCTTCAGGATTCTTGATAGCTTGTGTTAAATATTTATCCACTAATCTGACTGTTTCTTTTGCCAATAAAATAGAAAAAGGACTTGCTGTTTTTGTTGTAGCAGCTTCTATAACGTGATTTAAAGCATCTACTGTTACGTATAAAGTCTGCTCCGGCGGTAACTTGGTCATTAACGCAGGATCATCGATTGAGAATAAAGGATAAATGCAGTCATAAGCAATAGCCGGCTTAAACTCTTTTTCCGGAATGCTTACTACTGCAAATCTGTCTGCTTCCGTGCCGGTTCCGTGTGTTAAGTTTATTGCAATAATTGGTACTGCCTCATCAGGGGTAAACTTATTCTCATATAAATCTCTTGCGTTTTTATCAGGATATTTTAATAAAATAGCCGCGCTTTTGCCTGCATCTACAGGACTTCCGCCACCAATAGCTATCATAGCCTGAGCATTGATTTCTTTACCAATAGCTGTTGCCTCATCAACTTGTTCTGCTGTTGGATTTGGCGTTACTTTATCATAAATTTTAAAGCCTATATTATTTTCTTTTAAAGCTTTTTCTACATAATTCCAAGCACCGGTGATTTTATACGAGCTTTTACCTGTTACGATTAGTACATTATTGATCCCCCTGGACTTTAGGTCTTTGGCAATATCACTTATTTTTTCTATTGCGCCAACGCCTAGGTATACTGTGCTTTTGGATCTGATTTCTTTAACTTCGTTAATATCTATTGTGTTTTCCCACATAAGTATCTCTCCTATCTTATTAAACTCAAAGAAATAAAATAGTCAATAGACTACTTTATACAACTTCTCAAATATTCTTCGACAAAACTGTCCAGATCGCCGTCCATAACAGCCTCAACATTACCGGTTTCGTAGTTTGTACGGTGATCCTTTACCAAACTGTAAGGATGGAATACGTAAGAGCGTATCTGGCTGCCAAAGTTAATATTCATCGCCTCACCCTTAAGTTTAGCCTGCTTTTCCTCAAACTCAGCCTGCTTAATGACTAATAATTTAGACGCCAAAAGCTGCATTGCCAACTCTTTATTCTTTAATTGAGAACGCTCTTGTTGACATTTTACAACTATACCCGTAGGTTTATGCACAATTCTTACTGCTGTTTCTAGCTTGTTGACATTTTGACCGCCTGCACCGCCTGATCGCATAGTTTCTACTTCTATTTCCTCGGGTTGTATTTCAACTTTGGATTCAATGCCTTGCATTACAGGGCTTACCTCTACAGAGGCAAAACTTGTTTGCCGTTTGCCGTTTGCATTAAAAGGAGATATGCGAACAAGTCTGTGAACGCCTTTTTCAGCTCTAATATAACCGTAAGCATAGTAACCTGAGACTTTAAGCGTGGTACTCTTTATGCCGGCTTCTTCTCCTTCAGACATATCCATTACCTGAACTTGCCAATTTCTTTGTTCGCACCATCTTGTGTACATTCTTAAAAGCATTTGAGCCCAATCTTGAGCATCTGTACCGCCGGCACCAGCGTTGACTGTTAATATTGCATCAGAAGAATCATATTCTCCTGATAACATTTTTTGCAGCTCCCACTTATTTAATTCTTTATCAAGAGTATCAAGAATGTTTTTAACTTCTGCCATTGAGTCATCATCATTTTCTTCAATAGCCATTTCCAGAAGTATTTCAGATTCTTCTGCTCTTGTATTCCAACTGTCGCTTGTCTCTATAATAGTTTTTAAACTATTTAACTTTTGAGATAAGTCTTGCGCTTCTGCCGGGTTATTCCAAACCTCGGGATTTTGCAATTTATCTTCGTATTGCTTTATTTCTTGATTTATCCTGGATACGTCAAAGACAGTCACTAACTTTTAATAATTTATCTTTTATTTCTTGTAGTTTTTTTCTCAGTTCAACTGACATAATAAATTATTTTCCTTTACTAATACCTTAATTCTCTAAATAGTCTTATTTTTTTTGCGTGAAGTTTTAGACGATCCACAGCATTTTTTATACTTTACACCGCTGCCGCAAGGACAAATATCGTTTCTGCCGATTTTTTCTTTCATAAACCCTGATGGAATGTCTATATCCTCTTCAGGATCAAAGTTTTCCGCGGCCCTTGTTAAGTCTGTATCTATATGGTCATCCATATTTACAACTTGAATTTCAAAATTAGTCCTGAATAAATGCGCGGTTGTTTCTCTCTTGATATCCTGCATCATATTATTGAATAAATCAAAGGCTTCTCGCTTGTATTCAATAAGCGGATCCTTTTGACCGTAAGCCCTTAAGCCTATGCCTTCTCTTAACATATCAATATTATGAAGGTGATCTATCCATTTATTATCCACTATTCTTAGTAAAATGTCTCTTTCAAGGTTACGCATGATATTATCTTTTGAGCCAACCTGTTGGTGTTCAAGTTCTTCATTTTCATCTTGAGACGGAATAACTACTTCATTATAAAAATTAATTATTTCCTGTTCATGAGCGTTGTACGCCTCCTGAGCCGCTTTTTTAAATTTTTCGTATAATATATCGTATTTTGTATTTTTTATATCCTGCAATTTAATATGAGCAAGCTGAGGTATAACAGAATGGAAGGCCCTTAACATCTGGGTCAAAGTTTCATCATCATACTCTTCAATTGGCATTTCAGGATTAATATAAGTACCCATCAGACTGTTAACTTCCTGTTCTATCATAAATTGAACATCTTCATAGACATTTTTGCCTTCAAGAACTTTTCTTCTTTGTTTGTAGAACAGCTCTCTTTGCTTATTCATTACATCATCATATTCCAGAATATTTTTTCTTATATCAAAATGATAGGTTTCAACTTTTTTCTGTGCAGATTGTATCTGGCGAGTGATTAACGGAGATTCTATTGCGGTGGATTCATCAATATTCATCATTTCCATTAATCCGTATATTTTTTCTCCACCAAAGATACGCATTAAATTATCTTGCAAGGAAAGGAAAAACCTTGTAGAACCGGGGTCACCCTGGCGGCCGGCTCTTCCTCTGAGCTGATTATCAATCCTTCTGGATTCGTGTCTTTCCGTACCGATAATATGAAGCCCACCGGCTTCTACAACTTTATTATGTTCATCTTGTGTTATTTGATAAGCTTTTTCAAGAGCTTTTTCTTTTTCTTTTTCATAGTCTGAAGAATCTGAAGTTATACCGTCCTTTTTTAACATATCTTTTGCCAGAAACTCGGGGTTACCGCCCAAAAGAATATCCGTGCCACGGCCTGCCATGTTAGTAGCAATTGTTATGGCTCCGATTCTTCCTGCCTGGGCAATTATTTGAGCTTCTTTTTCATGCTGCTTTGCATTTAAAACATTATGCTTTAAGCCTTTTTTCTTTAACAGGCCAGAAATATATTCAGATTTTTCGATACTAATAGTACCAACAAGAATTGGTCGTCCTTGTGAGTTAATTTCTTCTATTTCTTGCACTACGGAAAGATATTTTTGATTTTCCGTTTTATAAATAACATCTGCAAGATCACTCCTTACGTCCTTTTTATTTGTAGGAACAGAGGTTACTTCCAGGTTATAAATTTTACCGAATTCAGCTTCTTCCGTCATGGCTGTACCTGTCATGCCGGACAGCTTCGGATAAAGTCTGAATAAGTTTTGGAAGGTAATACTGGCTAAAGTTTGAGTTTCATCTTGAATTGAAACGTTTTCTTTTGCCTCAACCGCCTGATGAAGGCCGTCACTCCAGCGTCTGCCGTCCATTAGCCTTCCGGTAAACTCATCAACAATAACAACTTCATCATTTTTAACTACATAGTCTATATCTCTATGGAATAATTCTTTTGCTTTTAATGCTTGCAGCAAATGATGTGCATATTGATGCGCAGGATCAAACAAGTCTTGAACCTGTAGTAATTCTTGTGCTTTATCTATGCCTTCTTCGTTTAGTATTACGTTTTTATTCTTTTCTTCTACTGTATAATCAGCATCTTTTCTTAATGCCGGGGCAATTTTAGCCATTTCTTTATACAGTTGGGCTGATTGTTCCAGCCTTCCGCTTATAATTAACGGGGTTCTGGCTTCGTCTATAAGAATACTGTCAACTTCGTCTACTATTGCATAATTATACTGTCTTTGCACACACTGGTCCAAACCTGCTGCCATATTATCGCGCAGGTAATCAAAGCCGAATTCATTATTAGTTCCATAGGTTATATCCGCAGCATAAGCTGCTTTTTTATCATCAAACTCATCATAGCCCCTGTTGGATAAAATTAAGCCGACCGTAAGCCCGAGAAACTTATATATTTTTCCCATCCATTCGCTGTCACGCTTTGCAAGATAGTCGTTAACCGTGACAATATGAACGCCTTTTCCTGTTAAAGCATTTAAGTATGCAGGTAATGTTGCTACCAATGTTTTACCTTCACCGGTTCTCATTTCTGCTATTTGCCCCGTATGCAATGCATAACCGCCAACAAGCTGAACATCATAATGGCGCATGTTTAAAACCCTTTTGCCGGCTTCTCTTACTACTGCAAAAGCTTCCGGTAAAATAGCTTCAAGAGCTTCCTTTTCCAGTTGCCTGTCTTTTTCAGGATCGCTTGATTTATTTCTTTTATCAAGCCTGCTTCTTAATTCTGCTGTCTTTGCCTTTAAATTATCGTCGGAAAGACTGCTTATTTCGGGCTCAAGTTTATTTATATAATCAACAACCGGTTGTATTTTTTTTATTTTCCTGTTGTTAGCGTCTCCAACCAGTTTTATTAAAAAGTCTAGCATAGATTTTTTTCCTTAATTAATCAGTTTAACCCCGATAGAATCCGTAATACTATAAATATTCTAGCATAATTCAATTTTTTCTTCTTTAATATTTATTATTGCTTCAAAAATAAATTTAATATTACTTTTTTCAGGATATACGATTAAATAATATGAAAAATACTTTTGAGTTAATATATAAATTAGAAATTTTTACATATTAATGTTGACAATATTTTTTACACAAAGTTCCGACTGATAGAAAGCAGCTTCTTAATATTTTGTTATATTTTATAAAAATTTAGCAATTTTTATAAAAAACAATACTTTATATACTTGGGTAAAGGAAAACTAAAAAAACGGTAAAGGCAAGTAAAAAAGATTTAATCAAAAATTTGGTAATGTGCTAACGATGGTGGTTCTGAAAAGAACCTTTTTTATTTGGTGATATTCATCACCTTTTTTATGCTAATGAACCTCCTCGACCCAAGGGGGTATTCTATCGAATAAATTTAATATTACTCTTTTCAGAGAATAGCTTATTTTATTATATTTAACAGAATTGAATAGTCTGAAAAATATTTTGGAGATAGTATATAAACATCAGAACTCGATATACAACTATTGACGTTTTTATAGGAGAATAAGATTATAAGTTACCTATGCAGGTTAAAATATGCTGGAAAATAAATTTATATGAATTGTTTAAAATTAGAATCAAAAAAGAACAGGGTTCTGTTTAGGGAAATTTTTTTTAAAGTTAAAGATGATCTTTTAAAAAGATTAAACCAGCTTAAAATAAATTATTATTGCCAAAGAAATAAAAAATGCTGCAAAATAAGATATCTGACAATATCTGCACAAGAAATAAATACGTTAAACCTGCAAAACCAGGAATTAGCCAATGATTATACAAAACTTTTCATTCCATACGGGGCTGATGATGATTTTGATTATGAAAAAAATAATTTTATAGACATAAATAAAAATCATGAAGAAGCAAAAAAAATAGATAATAATTATGTGACAAAAATTTTAGATAAACTTGGAAAAGACGTTTATTTTTATTATTGCAAGTCTGCAAATGAGGAAAAATGTAATAAAACCAGTATCTTATGTAACTATCCCACCTCAGTAACATCTGTTTTACCTGATGATTGCGCTTATATAAACTGGCAAAAACACTGTTTACAAGAAATAAATGATAATATACAAAAAGAAATCTTAGTAAAATTAGAAGAAATAGAAGATAATAGGCTTGAAAGCTATAACTGCAAATGTACGGGAAGCTGTTGCAAGCTTGCAAGCTCAGAATTTTGTTATGAAGAGTTAAAAGAAAAAGCCGCAGCCGGTGATAATTTTGCAACACAGTTTACAAGTGTATTTATTCCCTATGAAAATACAGAAAAAGTTAAGGAAATTTTTCCCGAATACATAGAATTTGTTCAAGAAAAGTTGGATGATGATGAAAAAATATACTTTTACCATTGTCCGCACGTAACAGAACAAAACCTATGCTCAATATATGAAGAAAGGCCCCAAATTTGCAGGAATTTCCCTAATAATCCGCTGTCTATACTACCAAGGCAATGCGGTTTTTATGAGTGGAAAGAAGAAGTTTATGTTGCAGCATTGATTTTATATGCTTTAATTCAATTAAGCGAATTTTATGAAGACAAAATTAGTTTGGCTGTAAAATGATAACTTTCTATTTTATTATATTTTTACTTGGTACCCTGGCAGGATTTATTACGGGTCTGCTGGGTGTAGGTGGCGGCATTATAATTATTCCGGCTTTTTTATTTATATTGCCTTTTATAGGTTTTGACACAATATCTGTAAATAAAGTAACAGGAATAGCTGCAACACAAGGAATGCTGGGCAGTTTTTTTGCATATCTTTCTTTTAAAAAAAATAACAATATAAAAAAAGATATTTTACCCAGACTCTTGATACTGGTTGCTATTTCATCTTTATTAGGGGCTATAGTTTCCTGTTTTATAAACGAAAAAATATTATTATTTATATATGCGGCTATACTGTGTGCTTCAGCGATTTTATTTATAACAGATAATTCTAAAAATTCAAAAGTTAACCTGGAGTTTAATATATTACCTCCCGTATTAATTTTTATAATAGGTTTTTTCGCGGGGGCATTGGGTTTAGGCGGAGCTATATTATATATACCTGTACTAACTTATTTTTATAATATGAAAATAAAGGAAAGCATTGCAAATGTTACCTTAATGGTATTTGTGACATCGAGTTCTTCTTTTATTGGGAAGACTATAACAAATCAGGTTCCTTTTGAGCTTATTCTTCCTATACTTTTAGGGTCAATTATTGGTGCTAAACTGGGAACAAGGGTAAACAGCAAATTGCCTTCCGTGTTATTAAAGGGATTATTATTATCAATTATAGTTCTAACATTACTTAGGGTTGTTTTTTCTTTAATGCAGTAATTTCTGCAAAAGAATTTTCAATTCTTATCTTAATTATTCAATTATACAGTGGATGATAACATATTTAAAATAAAATATACTAAAAATTGTCCACAACAACCACCTCATGTTTTTATTTCACGCTTCTTTCTATGTAATTGAAGCGTGATTTTTAATAATAATTAGATAATTAAAAATTGGTGATGGTCATCACCTTTCTAGAAAAGAGGTATAATATGCAGCCATTTAATCAAAGCCCGCAAGTTCAAACAAGAAAGCCTGTTCTTATATTTTTAAAAGTAGTTGCTCCGCCAATGGTACTTTATGTGGATGACCATGAAGCTGTTTATAATGAAATAAAACAAATAATCAAAAATGCTTCACCCCAGGTTCCAAAATTAATTGAACAAACGGCAAAAGGGCCCTTAAAAAAACTTTGTGTTCTTGATACTCAAATTGCAGGCGTTGCAATACAAGAAGAGCAATATACAACATAATAAGTAAATAAATTAAAAAATATGGCAAAAAACAAGAGGGACCTTAAAAGATTTGTCTGATTCTCCGATAGAATCGAGTTAGAATAAAAACAATCGGAGGACAAAAAATGGAAAAACTATTTACTAAAGAGCAA
>JANQHM010000011.1 GCA_028282645.1 Candidatus Gastranaerophilales bacterium | reverse complement strand
TACCCCGACCCTTGGGTCGCTAACTTATGCAAAGCAAAGCTTTGTGTTTAAAGTTATGGGGCTGATACCTCGACCCTTGGGTCGAGGAGGTTCATTTTTTTAAATATAAAGATTTTATAAACCCTATGCTGTATATATGTTACACTTATTATACTCCCTCAAAAATACTTTTCAGATTTTTTAATCAGGTAGAAACTAATAAAATAAGCTATTCTATAAATATTACGAAGCAGGAGCATTAAAGAGAAAATTTGAAATTTAATTTTAAACCGAAATAAAACATAAAATAGGGTAGAAGAGGCAATAATAATGATTCCAATTTTAGACTTAAAGCAACAATATAAAGATATGCAAAAAAATTTAGACAAGGCAGTGCTAGATGTAATGCAATCAGGCAATTATATATTAGGCAAAAATATTAGCGCATTAGAAGAAGAAGTTGCTTGCTACTGCGAATCAGAATACGCTATAGGTGTTGCCTCCGGTACAGATGCATTACATCTGGCACTAAGGGCATTAGATATAGGCCCGGGTGATGAGGTCATTACAGTATCATTTACTTTTGTGGCAACAGTTGAAGTAATTGCTTTAACCGGAGCCACTCCGGTATTTATTGAAGTGGATGAAAATACATTTAATCTGGACCATAAAGAACTGGAGAAAAAAATTACCCCCAAAACAAAAGCTATTATACCTGTTCACCTTTATGGCCAACCTGTTAATATGTCACCGCTCCTAAGAATTGCTCAAAAATATGATTTATATGTAATAGAAGACTGTGCTCAAGCAATAGGCAGTGTTTATAAAGGTAAAAAAGTCGGATCATTAGGTGATATGGGATGTTTTAGCTTCTTTCCCACAAAAAATTTGGGCTGTTTTGGCGATGGTGGGCTAATAACAACAAACAGCGACTATCTTGCAGGTAAACTTAAATTATTAAGGAACCACGGAAGCAAAACCCGTTATTATCACGAAGAAATCGGCTTAAACAGCAGATTGGACGAAATACAAGCCGCTATTTTAAGAGTAAAGCTCCCCTATCTTGACGGATGGAATAAAAGAAGAAGAGAAGTTGCAAACTGCTATAATACTTTATTAAGTGATGTAGAAGAAGTTATAGTACCTTGTGAACTGGATGACACATATTGTATTTATAACCAATACACAATAAAAGTTCCAAACAGGGATAAAATAAATGACTATCTGAGAGAAAAAGGTATAATGTCAATGATTTACTATCCCGTACCACTACATTTGCAGGAAGCCTACAGTTATTTAGGCTATAACAAAGGTGATTTTGCCATTACAGAAGCCTTGTCAAATGTTGTGCTATCTTTGCCTAATTTTCCGGAAATAACAAAAAAGCAACAAGACACTGTAATAAAAACATTAAAAGATGCTCTTGCTAAAAACAAAAGTAGCAGTTTAAAATAAATTTTTATTTCTTCCTTAATAGACATTAAGTTTTAAATAGGCTATTATATAAAGCATAGTGGGGGGAGGATATTTAGAAAAATGAGTGTTTTTGAAAATAATATTTCACAAATAAGAAAATATAATCCGATTTTAGCTGATAAAATAATTAATCATATATTTGATGAAAATGTCACTTTTGAATTTGCAGAAGCTGAATCCGGTGATACAAACCTTTTGTATAAAGGGATTTTAGTTCATGACAGTAGCGATCCGCAAAAAGAGGCTATGAATATTTTTAATCAGCTAAAGGATACTTCAGAATCTTCTGTAACTATTTTAATCGGGTTAGGTCTGGGTTATTTATTTAAAAGGCTAACTTTAAGCTCTAAAGGTAATATAATTATATATGAGCCTAATTTGGACTTTTTGAGATTTACGCTGGAAGTTGTTGACTTTTCACAAGAGTTTGCAAGCAAAAAAGTGTTTGTTGCAAATAGCAAAACCGAATTAATCAAATTTTTGGATGGGGTATACTCGTATCAAGCTGTGTTGAACCTGGCCGGCTTGGGTTCGTGTCATACTTTGTATTCAGAGTTTGTAAAAGATTTGCAGCTGGAAACTGAAAAAATAAAAAATCATTTGGAATCAAATTACCTTTGTTTGTTTGAAAAATCTTATGAGTGGGTAAAAGAAGGGGTAAAAAATCTTCCTATATTAAAACAATCAAACAACGTTGATGTTTTAAAAAATACTTTTAGAGATATTCCTGCTGTTGTTGTCTCCTCGGGGCCATCATTAGACGAAACGGTTCAGACATTGGCAAAATATAAAGATAATGTAATAATTTTTGCGGTTGGCAATTCTTATAAAACATTGGCAAAATATGGTATTAAACCTGATTTTATTAACTTTATAGAAGTTTATGATAATACTAATCAGCTTAAGGGACTGGATATTTCTGATATTAACCTTATTGCTCAGCCTATTGCTAATAATAATGTTTTTAAATTAAACTGGAAAAATAAATATGTTTTTTATAGTAATAACGATATTTTTGCTAAATGGCTTGCCGGAATTGCTGATTTTTCAATTGCCGGTTATGAAAACAAAGGAAATGTTTCTTATTGTGCAATGTATTCAGCTTATATGATGGGTTGTAATCCTATTATCAATTTAGGTTTAGACCTTGCATTTACTGACGGTAAATGTTATTCCTCCAATAGCCCTTATTCGGGCTTAAAACTTTTAAAAGGCAAAAAAGAAAAAAATGGGGGCAAATATTATGTAAAAATAGAGGATAAAGAAGAGTTTTTAAAACATTACAGATCTGATAATTCTGCTTTATCAGATGAAGCTCTGCTAACTCGCAAACGTCAGGAATTAATGAATGGGCTTACTTTTGTAAAAGGGCAAGATGGCGGTTTAATACCTTCAAATATTAATTATGAAAGTTTTATAAAGTTTTTTGAACAATTTGCTTATGATAAAAGTAATAATACAGATCTTAAAATTTATAATGCATCGCCGGGAGGTGCAAATATTAATGGATTTGATAATATTAACCCTGAAGAAAAATTTGCATCCATGTTTAAAATAAACCTGGATATTGCTGCGATGACGGATAAAATTTCCGGTATTGCGTCAAATCCTGTAAAGGATTCTTATGATGAAATAAAATGTAATATAAAGCTTATGATAGAAGATATTACAGCATTTGAGCCGCTTGCTGGAGAGGGGCTGGATGCTGCTGAGTGCTTATTAAGCGACTTAGCCAGGGATATGAGAGAGTTTGATCTTGATCGAATTCGTGAAAAAGCGTCTGTTTTAATTGAAAATTACGTTAAATTTCATGAAGAGTTGTTTGATAATAATTTATTATTAACCGGTTGTGTGTTTAAAGATTTAACCGAACTTACCAGAATATTTGAAAATGACTCCGGTAATACAGGTATGGATGATTTAATGGCAATGGGGAACGCATCTAAAACCTTCTATACAGCATTTTTGTATAAAGTTGTAGAGTTTAAAGAATTATTAGAATCTTTATATGCAGATCAAAAAAAGGGTTCTACGCTGGGAGCTTATTGACCATTTCACTTTTTAACGCTTCCGCTTCGCAATTCATAAAATAGCTTATTCTATTAACATTTACCTGATTCAAGAAGGAGTATAAATCCAAAAATTTTCTACTTGCTTTACCATTACTGCAAAAACCCTCCGGTGCTATAATAGCCTCAGAGGGTTTTACAAAATTATTTATAAATTCAAGTTTATTTTTTATCCGCCTAAAGCTCCTTTATCATCAGGTTTTTGGATACTGGACTTCTGAGTTCCACCAAACACACTATTTTGTTGTGGCGGATCAGCTTGAGGTATTTTAGCAGCACCTTTTAGGTTATTTGGATCTTCCACTTTTTGTCCTTGTTTTTTATTAACAGCTGCAGGTGTTTTAGTACCTCCTGTATATAATGGAACGCTAGCACGTGCTTTAGTATTTATTGAGTTACCCATAATGTTTTCCTCCTCATAATTTTTTGTTAATCAACTTGTAAATATACTTGCTTATTCTGACTTTGTATTATTGTATATAATTAATATCTAATTATATTAGAGTTGTTTTTATACTGATTCTCAATAAAATTTCAGATTATTCTTTTTATTCTTTAAAATGAGCTTATAAAAAATAAAATTGGCCATTTTACTTTTTAATGCTACCGCTTTGCAATTGAGAGAATAGCTTATTTTATTAGTTTTTACCTGATTAAAGAATCTGAAAAGTATTTTTGAGTTAGTAATTTATTAATCTTTTAATTTATGTAATGTGCTGATGATATGATTTATTTGGTATATATTTATAAAAACACAAGCACATACATAATTGTCTTTTTTTATAAAATTATTATAAATTTTAAATAATATAAAATAGTTTTCTATATTACTTATTTTTTAATTTTTTGCTATTTTTCTCCTATAATATACAACTATACAGTTTTCAAATTAAATTTCAGATTTCTTTTTAGAATGAGCTTATAAAAGGCCATTTAACTTTTTAACGCTCCTGCTTCACAATTCAGATAATACTCTATTTTATTAGCTTTTACCTGATAAAAGAATCTGAAAAGTATTTTTGAGTTATAAAATAACTTTAATAGGTAAAGTTTTTATACTGGTACTCAATTAAATTTCAGATTACTCTTTTCAGAGAATGGTTTATTTTATTAGCTTTTACCTGATTAAAGAATCTGAAAAGTATTTTTGAAAGAGTATACATCTTTTTTTTTAAGTTTATTTTTATTGTACCCACCTCATTTATTTATTCAATGTTGTTTATTTAATGTTTTTCATAACCTTATTTATATAAAAACAAAAGATAATTAATAATTGCTATATTTTCATAAATTTTTGTTAATTTTGATGTTTATTTTTTTGATGTTACTTTTTTATTTATATAAATAGAGAGAGAGAGATAAAGAAAGGTACTTTAAACTATGCGTATAAGCAATTTTAACAGGCCATTATGTTTTAAAGGTCCAAATGACAACAAGGCTCAATTATTAAGAACGGCCTCTGGAGTAGAGCAGCAGCCTTTTAATGTTATAACATTAGGAGGGCAAAAGAATGAGACAAAGCCGATTAAAGCTCATAGTGTATTCATAAATGACGATGCTAAAGTAAAGGATGTATATGCTGAAGATCTGATATCTTTAAGTAACAGGGCAAGAGCCAATAATATTTATTCTGGCAGGGCAGTATACCTAAAAGGTAACGTAGAAGTTAATAATATTACTTTTAATAGTAAAGAGGAAAGTAACCCGACTTTAACTATAGAACAGGATAAGCTTAACTGCCCGAGGGTAAAGGGTGAAATTAACTTTCTCTATGCAAAGGGAAGCGTCGAAGTTCTTTCCAAAGGAGGCTCCAAAGTTGAGTTAAATCCGCGTAAAATATATAATGCCACATATAAGTACAAAACAGATGAAGACATGTTTAAGAAAAATGAAAATACGGGTGAAGATAATAATTTTCTTAGGAAATGCCTAAGTAGTGATGACAGTGAGGATTATACCTGGCAATGTCCTACAGTAACAGTAGATTGCCCTCCCCCAAAAAAATAATTCTAAATTTAATATTTAATTAATTAGTTTTTTTAGATTTGTAAATAATCAAAAGTTAATGTATTTATTTTTATTTTGGTTCTTTTTTCAGTCTAAGACAGAACAAATAAAGGGATTTAAGCAATGCGTATAACTAGTTGTAACAGATCTCCTGTTTTTAAAGGCAGTAATGAACAGCAGAAGCCTCAAACAACAAATGATAATGACTATAATAAGCTGGCAAACTGGTTAAAATATCCGGATAGTAATTTAAACTGTATTACAGTAAATGACGAAAAGCCTTACGAAAATCTTAATGGAGATATTAATAAAGATATTATAACATTGGATGATAATGCGGTTAGAAATCAAGTTAAGGGAAATATGGTAAACTTATTTGGTAATGCACAATGCAATAAAGTAACAGCTACAGATGCTGTATTTTTGTGTAATAAAGCAACTGTCTTTAAAGATATAAATGCTGGTAATATTGTGTATTTAACAGGAGATGTAGAAGCCAATAATATAACAGTTGGAAAAGAAGGGGAGTGTTCTGTACCACCCAAAGTAATTCTTACAACAGAAAGTGATGGACAATCTAATAAAGATTACATGCCAACTGTCAAGGGTAAAATTATATTTCCTTTTGCAAGAGGAGAAGTAAATTGTATCTCTTCAAAAGCTTTAAGGCCATTATTAAAAGACCAAATAGAAAACGCAGATTGGAAGTTTCCTTATTCTGACAAACCCGAGTTACAGTATACAACTCTACATTGTCTAAAACAATTAGAACCTAGGGATTTAATCTCACTTTCAGCCAAAGAAAAAAATGAAATTCAAAAAAATGATAATATAATATTATCCGGTAGTAAGTGCGTAGACCAGATAGAAGCAAAGACATCCGTAAAATTGACAGATAATGCACAAGTCACTGATAATATAATAGCCGGCAGTTTTGTACACTTAAAAGGAAAGGTATTCGTTAATAATATAACAGTTGGCAGCAAAGAATGTGTACAACCCAAAGTAATTATTGAAGAAGAATGTAATAACTCCAAATTCTATACGCCAACTATAATGGGAAAAATTCAATTTCCTTATCAAAAAGGACTTGTAGGAGCCATATCACGCAGGCCTTATAGCCCCCTTAAATCTTCTAGAATATCAAATGCAATTTATTCTTATCCTTTAATGAAAGTTACTGGAATATATGGACAAGATAGTCTCAAGTACGAAACAGTAGATTGCCCCTCCCCTTCCCAAATTGGGAGCGTTAAAGAATGAAATAATCAATTTTATTTTTTAAGCTCATTCCAAAGAGAAACCTGAAATTTAATAAAAAAATAACCCTTCACCTAAAAATAGAGGGGTTATTTTTTATTTTTATATAAATCTAAAGATAAACTTTTATAAACTTTTATTGTTACTCTGACTTTTTTGTGAAAATATGAAAGATGTTCTATTCTTAGCAAGGAGTCTTTAATGTTAAATAGAGTTACCAAATGCAAAAAGTAAATGCATTTTCTACAAAATATAAAGGCAATAACAATTTATTAGCTTTTAAAGGATATGCGGCTGCTCCTATAAAAGCTCTTTATATGCAAGCGGATAATAATAAAACCCCCGATAGTGGCAATAGAGCAAATATCAATATATTTTCCGAGCTAAAAAGAACTTTGGCAGGTAAAAATATCGATATAAAGATTCAAATTGGAAAAAAAGGTATTTATAACAGCCCGGAAGATATAAACCAAAATAAATTTTTAAACAAAAATAAGAGCGATTGTACTATATGGAGTCAGGACAACAAGGTTTTTCTTGAATCAAAAGATGATAATAAGGTACAACTAATGAAATTAATGAAATATATAAAGTCAAAAAAGCTGATAGACGGGAAATATCCTTCTTATCTGGCAAAGGCTGAGGGCTTTAAAGAAAAAAACATGCCATATTTTATGCATTTGGTAGAAGGAGGTAATTTCTTTATAGGCAGAAGGTCTGATAACTCAAAATACTTATTAATAGGTGAGCAGTCTATTAATTTTTTATTAAATAACCTAATAGAAAACCTGACAAAAAGCCCTAATTCAAGTAATACAGAAATAGAAAGGTTTAATAAAAAATTAAAAGCTATTGATCCCCATATTAAAGGAAATATAGATATAAATTTTATAGAAGACCTGGAAAGATGTACAGATCCGGAACGTACAGACAAAAGTGGTAATTTTATCTGTAAAATACAGGATAATAACATTCAAAACTTGTCTGCAAAAGAGATAAAAGCCAGAGCGGTAATTGAAGGGATAAAAGATTTATTATCAGATACATTTGGTGTTGATGATGTTACAATTCTACCCCAGCAACAATTTCACCTGGACCTTTTCTTAAGGCCTTTAAATAATAATATTATTCTTGCAAGTGACCCCGGTAAATCTATAGAAGTTTTAGATAATCTAAAAAGCGATATAAAGGAAAAGTTACCCCCCGAACTAAAAGACAAAAAAGCTTCCGAGTTAAATGACTTAATAGAAAAATACAGCGAAAAACCGGATAATGAAAAGTCTTATGAAGAAAGAAAAAACATGCTATTTGCTGATCTTGTTTTATTTATAAATGGTTTAAAAAAAGATACTAAACTTTATATTAAAGATAGAAAAAGAGCTTTTAAAAATGTTATAAATGTACTAAATTTGAAAGGTTTTAA
Organism: Candidatus Gastranaerophilales bacterium; assembly: GCA_028282645.1. Classification (GTDB taxonomy): domain Bacteria; phylum Cyanobacteriota; class Vampirovibrionia; order Gastranaerophilales; family JANQFW01; genus JANQFW01. The sequence goes on along the minus strand of JANQHM010000011.1, from coordinate 772 downwards.
TGTAATAAAGGTCTTTGGAGAAATAGGAAATACTTTAATGGAAACTTATCCTTCCTTTTTAGAAGAATCTTCTTTTAAAAATCTTTCGGAGGCAAAGTACGATTCTTCACCTCCTTTATTCTCTTGTCAATTACTGGATAGTCATGATTCAGAAGATTTATATCTACCCTATCCCGGGCATTATTTTAACTACTTAAACGCAATAGTTCATCAAAAAGAAGATAAGAGCATGGCTTATATAACTAACCGGGTTGACATGCCTTTTTCCCCACTTTCACATACTTATAATATGCAAGAATTCTTGCAGGATAATGGTATAAAAAACCTGGATGAGAGATTTCAAGAAGAACTTGGAGAAAAATTGAAAAACTTTTCCGACTCTAAAATAAGTGATTTTTATTTTATAAGCGGAGGAAAGATCAATAATTCTGAAACAGTAATAGGCAGCATTTTAAGCGAAAAAGAAGGAGGTATTCACTGTATGGTAAATGAATTACCTGATTTTCAAAAGTGGAAAGAGTTAAACCGGCAAACATAAATTCAAATTTTCCCATTCTTCATTGGTCAGTTTAAACATAAGTTCATCAGGAAACCTTTTAATATAAGGATTATAGTATCTTCCACCTTTTCCTTGTTTTGAGGTCACAAATTGTGACCTCTTATTATTATTAACTTAGTAACGATTTCTTAACAATCGCTTAAATTTTATGCAAAATTTTAATAAATAAACTATAATATATATTAAAGAGATATAATTTATATTGAATTAAAA
>JANQHM010000294.1 GCA_028282645.1 Candidatus Gastranaerophilales bacterium | reverse complement strand
CCTTGCCAGGCAAGCCGCTTCAGCTTTAACATCGCAGTCCTTAAATGAGCCTTTATTATTGATATAACTAGCTTTTATTTTTTTAACCAGACAGGCTCTTACTTGTAAGCATCAGTACTTAACTGACTACTACCAAAAATATTTAATTATAATTTTAAAAAAAAATTTATATTTACTATTAAATTAAAAGAATAATAATTTATTTGAAATATTTTTGGGTTTCTTATATTTTATTAGTAATAGTAAAGTAAAAGTTATAATTTATACTGCTTAATTTGTCCAAAATTTAACTAAAGTTATGACTATCACCTAATCAAAATGGAGCATAACATATGAAAATAGCAAACAATATAACAGAATTAATAGGAAACACGCCACTCGTTTACTTAAATAGAATTACCAAAGATTGTAAAGCTAAGATAGCAGTAAAACTGGAATGCTTTAATCCTGCCAACTCCGTTAAAGACAGAATTTCAATCAGTATGGTGGAAGAGGCGGAAAAACAAGGACTTATTAAACCCGGAAAAACAACATTGATAGAACCTACAAGCGGTAATACGGGTATTGGGCTTGCACTCGTTGCTGCTGTAAAAGGTTATAAATTGATATTGACTATGCCTGAGTCTATGAGCGCTGAAAGAAGAATGCTTATAAGAGCTTATGGCTCCGAATTTATACTCACGCCTGCAGAGTTGGGAATGAGAGGAGCCGTTGAAAAAGCTCAAGAGCTTTCTGAGCAAATAAATGATTCTTATGTTCTTTATCAGTTTAAAAATCCGGCGAATCCCAAGATTCATTTAAATACCACTGCCGAAGAAATATGGAATGATACTGACGGTAAAGTTGATATTATAGTTGCCGGAATTGGTACAGGTGGTACTATAACAGGGATTGCCAGGAATTTTAAAGAAAAAAATAAAGATATAAAAATTATCGGAGTAGAACCTTTATCAAGCAGTGTTATATCCGGCGGAAAGCCTGGCCCTCATAAAATACAAGGTATTGGTGCGGGATTTATACCGGATGTGCTTGATGTATCATTATTAGGTGAAGTATTTTGTGTTACTGATGATGATGCTATAAGTACAGCTAGAGAGTTATCTAGTAAAGAAGGGATTTTATCCGGTATTTCTTGTGGAGCGGCAGCTTTTGCAGCTATTCAAACGGCAAAAAGAGAAGAAAATAAAGATAAGTTAATTATTTCAATATTGCCGGATTATGGAGAAAGATATTTAAGCACGTTTTTATACCAAGAATTAATGAAATCAAGTGAAAAATGAGCTTTAAAAGAATAAAAGAAGATATTCAAACTATATTTGCAAAAGATCCCGCGGCTAAGTCTATAATCGAAGTTATTATTTGCTATCCCGGGTTACATTCTCTTTTGGTCCATAGGTTTTCTCATAAACTTTATAAGAAGAATATTCCTTTAATTCCGAGGTTATTATCGCATTTTTCAAGGTTGCTAACCGGTATTGAAATACATCCGGGGGCTCAGATAGGCAGACGCTTTTTTATAGACCATGGTATGGGAGTAGTGATAGGAGAGACTGCAATTATTGGAAATGATGTCCTTATATACCAAGGTGTAACGCTTGGCGGTACCGGTAAAGAACAAGGAAAAAGACATCCCACAATACTAAATAATGTTGTAGTCGGCTCTGGAGCCAAGGTTTTAGGTAATATTTTAATAGGCAACAACGTTAGGGTCGGTGCAGGTTCCGTGGTTATTAAAGATGTGCCTGATGATTCTACTGTTGTTGGAATACCAGGAGTTGTTGTTATGCATAAAGGACAGAAACTTGGTCAATTGCAACATGATTATATTCCGGATCCTATAGTTGATGCGCTTAATAAGGTTACTGAAGAGCTAAAATCAGTAAAAGAGATAGTTATGTATGATTTAATTCATCATAAAGATGAACCTGAAGAAAATGAAAACTTTACTGATGGAGCCGGCATCTGATGCTGGTTGCTGGTATAATTAATATATTTTGAGGGTGATGGTCATCACCTTTCTTATGTCATCGCTGTAAGCTTTTGATATAGCTTAAATTTACTTGCAAGAATCAGTATTCAACTGACCAATACTTATTTTGAGTATTCATATACCCCTCTCGTAAACACTGCATTATTATTTTTAATTATACAAAAAATTTATATAATTAAATGATATTGCAAAATAAAATTTTATTCCTTACCTGGTAAAATGATCTGATACCCAAAAACAGGACAGATTAAAAAAACCCCCTACTTTTTTAAAATAAGAGGTTTTTATAATTTTTTTATATATTTTTATTTTTTTAAATATTTATAATATACATTAAAATAAATTATAAATTTGAAACATGATCAAACTCAACAACAACTGAAGAATTACATTCAGACTTACATAACTCTACTTGGAAATTATGCCTGTCAACTGATGTTCTTTCCTTGCCGTCTATAGTAATGCTCTTAATGTATAAAGTATTTGGCTTTACAAAGTCAGGAAGAACATTTATAGAACCTGACCTGTTATTTAGATTAGGCTTAAAGTATAAGCAGAATGAGCTTCTGGTTACAAATGCCTTAATATAAATGTGAGCAAGATAATTCAACTCAAAAGCGTGGTAACCGCTAATGGAATGTCCGCCTTTTGTGCCAAATTGCCCTCTTATATCAGGAATACCATCATCTGTAACTCTAAAGAAAACTCCTCCTGAATCAAGATCAAGATAATGCCTGTTCCAGAACGCCATTAACTCCCTTGCAAGGGCTTTATAATTGTCTGTATTTTCTTTATAGTCTTCATCATCTCTATAATATCCGTATAAAATCAGATAAGCTAAAATGCCTTGTTCTTGCTGCCAAAAATCTTTTGTGTTGCCCCAGGCAAAGTCAGTAAGCTCGTCCATTGACTTTCTTTCGACAACATCAAACACACCGCTTCTTACTTGGTCAATACCGGCTATTGCCATTTGATCGCCAAGCCTCTTAGCCATTTTCATGAGCTTATTAATTTTTATCTGAAGTGCATCGATTTTTTCTACAAGTTCAGAATCCGGATGTGTGTTTTCCTTGTTTTTTTGCTCAAGCTGATGCTTCTCAGCTTGGTAGTAATTAGCAACACGAGTTAAATTCCAGGCTATTTTAAAGTTATGTCCGCAAACAGCTCTATCTTGCTGCCATCCCCATGTTTGGTCAGGTGTCCAATCTCTGAAAAATCTTTCGTTAACATAAGGGATGTTTTCATTTACATCAGTGAATTGTTCAGCAATTAAAGAACTTGTTTCGTCAAGAATTTTTTTGCATTTGTTTACAAATTCATTTATATCTTCGTAGTCATCATTTTTTGGTAGCGGATCAAGTGCAAGAACAAGATTTACAAGATAAGCCGGAATATGATCGCCTACAGAGTTCCAGTTTTTCTTGGCCTTGTTGTTATAACTTCCTCTTTCAGCAAGTACGTCTGAATCCCAGCTTAAAGTTACATAATCGATATGAGAGAAATAACCGCCATAATTTTCATCGGGATCAAGATAAAAATCATTAAATGTTTTAACGGTTCTTTTTATGTCCTCAAGGGCTTCCCAATCAGAGGTAATTCTGTAGTACTGGGTAATTCCGGCAAGTGCGTAAATTTGCTCATATAAAGGAATTGTTCCCAGATCATCATTATTTTGAGAAGGTATTATAAGCTCGGAATGAGCTTGTCCGTTTGGAGTGATTTTTCTTCCGTACGCCCAGAAAATATGTTTTCCGTCATGGCTTAAGCTTCGGAATTTTTCTCTTTGGTACTTAACGCCTTCTGTAGCTGCGTTTAGAAATCTTTCGCATCCTGTTAACAGGTAAGCTGAAGAAAGCCCGTAAATAAGCCTTGAAAGGGTAGCGCACTCTTGAAGCTTGTCATCGGAAGGAAGGCCTGTTATACCTATATTTGTACGATATTTTGAAAAGTCATAAGTTTTTGCATCGCCAAATAAGTAGTCAAGCCAGGTATTTCCCAGTGCATTTATTTGGGTTAGCCACCAGTGGCCTTTTTCAAAAATATAATTATCATCATAAGAACCGGTTTTATCGTATTCCTGATAAAGTTCTATTGCTCTTCCTTCAAATATTTTCTTGTTTCCGTCAACAACAAATATTCCATAAACAGATACAAGCATATTTTCTTTAAGATATTTTTTTACTCTGTCTGAAGGGTTTGAGTAGTCAAAATTTTCAGGATTTGGAAATCTGTCTGTGCCTAGCTTATCAAGATTTTGAAGCATGCTAAACCAGGTTTCAGCTCCGACTTTAACAAGATAATCAGTGCCGTTTCTGCATTTGAGTCTGAAAGCTGCATTTTCAATATCAACTTCAACAACTTTGCCCATGATTTTCATGCTGTGGGTAAAGTTTTTAAACTCTTGTTTTCTCTGTCCTTCAAGGATTTCTAATCCTTGTGTTTGTGTATTAGCCATCTCTTTTCTCCTTAATTTTCTTTTGAAATTAGTACAACTACACTTCTTGGTTTTACGTTATAAGTATTTCCGTTATGTAAAGACTCTGTATTATTGTCAGCTTCATAAGTATCAACGTACTTATACCATTTTCTTCCTTGTATTTGAGGAATTTCAAAGTCTAAAGACTCCCAATACATATTCATCATTACATGAACATCCTGGTCCTTAAAATTCTCTTTATTTTTGTAGCCGTTAGACTCGCTTATATTATCGGGAGAAACTCCTGCAATAGTGAAAGCAAGAGATCTTGCATTAGAATCATCCCAGCCCGGAGCGTTTAGTATTGTTCCATGCCAGTTAATATCCTTCAATCCTCTTGTATGCAACTCAGAAACCTGACCATTGTAAAAATGTCTTGTCTGAAGGAAGAAAGTTTCCTTTCTCAATTTAATCATTCTTGAGAAGAAATTATATATATCTTCGTTATTATTAAATAAATCCCAATTTATCCAGCCTTTTTCGTTATTAAGGCAGTAACCGTTATTGTTACCCCCTTGGGTTCTTCTTATTTCATCGCCGGCAAGCATCATCGGAATTCCTTTTGAAAGGAAAAGAACAGCAATAAAATTCTTAATCTGTCTGGTTCTTAAAGCATTGACATCAGGATTGTCAGTTTCTCCTTCAATACCGCAGTTCCAGCTTATATTATTGTCATTTCCGTCGCGATTACCTTCGCCGTTTTCTTCATTGTGTTTGTAGTTATAGGAAACAAGGTCGTTAAGGGTAAATCCGTCATGACAGGTCACAAAGTTTATTCCGCTCACCGCAAGATGGCCGGATGACTGAAATAAGTCAGGACTGCCGGACATTTTACCGGCAACTTCTCCTATTATACCGGGATCGCCTTTAACAAAACTTCTTATTATATCTCTGTAATGGCCATTCCATTGAGACCATCTGTAACCATGAATATTTCCAAGCTCATATAATCCGTCAGCATCCCAAGGCTCTGTTATAAGCTTGCAATCTGTCAAGCTTTCTCTAAGTTCTATACCCCATAAGACCGGAGGATATTCCATTATATTTCCATAAGTATCCCTTGAAAGAATAGAGCCTAAATCAAATCTGAATCCGTCAACCTGCATATCTCTTGCCCAAAATTCCAAGCTTTCAATTATCATTTTTTGGACAATAGGATGATTGCAATTTAAGGTATTTCCGGTTCCGGAGAAATTCATGTAATAGCGTTTATCAGGAGCAAGGAAATAATATGTCTTGTTATCAAGTCCTTTAAAGCTTATAGTCGGGCCATTTTGGTTGCCTTCATCAGTGTGATTGTAAACAACATCCAAAATTACTTCTATTCCGTTTTGATGAAGGGCTTTAACCATATCCCTAAACTCATTAAGCTGGCTTGCCCTTTGGGGAGAAACGCAATAAGAAGGATGAGGCGCGAAAAAGCTCAGAGTGCTGTAACCCCAGTAATTTTTTTCTTTATCGTCAAACTGCATTACCGGCATTATTTCTATAGCGGTTACTCCAAGTTGCTTTAAATAAGGTATTTTATCTATTATTCCAAGAAAAGTTCCTTTGTGTTCAACGTTTGATGTTGAAGATTTAGTAAATCCGCCGGCATGCATTTCATAAATAACTGTTTCGCCAAGGGGAGTCTGAGGCTTTTTGTCTTTAATTCCCTCCCAATCATAATCAGAAACATCAATTACAGAACATCTCATTGAAGTTTCAAGATTATCTTCTGTGTTACAAGCATCAACTCTATTCCACAGATTTGTAGTAACACCCTTAGCATAAGGGTCTAAAATTACTTTGTTGAAGTTGTAGCGATACCCTTGGCTTTCTCCTATCGGCCCGTTTATCCTATAAGCATAATTTGTGCCTATAGGCAGATCCTTGACAAATACATGCCAAAATCCAAAGTCACTATTATCTTCTTGATTAAGGTCAATAATTTGGAAAGGCTCAACGTCATCAGGAGTTTTAAATAAAAGAAGTTGAATAAAATCAGCTTCCGAAGAGAAAACCGAAAAATTAACTCCTCCTTTATCTTTATCAACAGAAGCTCCAAGAGGACAAGGCTCGCCAATTTCATATTCATATTTAGTTTTTTCGTATACTAATTGCATATTAATTAATCCTCTAAATTTATTTTTTTTTACTTTCAAGTATTTCTATAATTTTTGAACTGAATACATTGCAGTGATCGCCTGTTCTTCCTGTCACAAGGTCATCATCCACCACAATATCTTCATTTAAGTAGTTTAATCCCATGTTTTTTGCGTCAGCAACAAGGTTATTATGAGTTGTAACTTTTCTTCCTTTTATATTTTTATCACACGCAATTGAAGATAAAATCCATAAACCGTGACAAATAATACCTTTTAAAATGGATTTATGAGCGAAAACTCTTTTTATAAACTCGCACGCCGGGGCTAACTCATTAACATCAGTAGTATATCTGAGCCTGTCAGATACAAATCCGGCAGGAACAATTATTGCATCATAGCTTTTCAAGGTTTCATCACTCATGTTCTCAAAGCTTTCTCTACACTCAAAGGGTACTTTGTATTCATGCCCATGGAATGTTATTTTATCCTGTCCCCACAGCCTTGTCAGGAAATGTAATTCCACTCCTTGCTCAGCAAAACGTGATTGATAGTAAAATATTTCTTTTTCGTAAAAATCGCTTTCTATAAGAATGCCTATTTTTTTATTTTTTAATTTCATTACTTTATTTCCTTTTAAATTTAAATTATTTTTTATATTTTATTTTTTTATATTATTTTTAAAAAATTAAAATAAATAATTAAAAAAATATTTTTTATTATGAAATCCCTTACTGAATCCCTAAAGCTTGCATAACAACTTCGGCCTGGTCTTTATAAACAGAATCATTAAGTGCTTCTCTTGCAAGTTTCTCAGGTGATACTCCGGTATGATCCTCAATGTCATATCTGGCACCTTTAGATACACACCATTTAATTTGTTCCAAATGCCTTGTTAAGTGTTCACCTGAAGATGTTAATGCTCTATGAACCGTATCTTGCAATGCTGTTTGACCATTTATGGCAGGCTTTTCATTCATTGCAGAAGCAAAAGCCAAAGGAGGCATGTGTTCTGAAATTAATTTAAGAATTTCAAAATGGTTCAAAACAGCTGCTCTAATCACAGCATCTATTGACATCGGATGTTTTTCCGGAATATCAGGATCAGCTGAATGATTAAGTAAAAATGAAGCTAACTCAAGCCTGAATTTAGCGATTTCATCAGAATTATCTACTCCTGTAATCGCAAAAATCAATGGTGTTTGACTTAAAGGACCTCCTAAATAATTAATATCAAAGTCAGGATTTGAAACAATCGTATTAATTGAGTTCATTATATCCTTTTGAGCTTCTTTCATTTTTTCAGACTCTTTTATAGCAATAGATCTGAGTTTTTCAAAACCATCAGCAACAATTTTAACAAAGTCATCACTAAGTTGTTGTTTAAGCTTTTCTTTTTCGTCAGTAGGCTTTTCAGGAGCTATTTGGGCCAGAAGCTTATTTAAATAAGCTTCTCTATCAGCTTTTGTGCTTTTGTCGTAACGGGCAAAAAGCTCTTGTGAATTTTTGTTTCCCCATAGCTCAGCCATAGTTAAACAATTGTAGCCTCTGACATTTGTCATTACTGTAAGGTTAAATCTGGCTTTTTCAATTTTTTCAGTTTCACATTCGGGAATATCAAGTATTTCACCAATATCATCAAGAATCCATTGAGCCATTTTCAAGTGTTTTTCAGAGCCGAAAAAAGCAGCCTGAAGTAACAATGTATGGCCATTTACCTTATTAACGTCAAACAATTGCTGCGGACTTCTTTTAAGAATAGCTTTTGCGGTATTAATATCGCCTGATTGCCCGGTAAAAAATATCGCGGAAGCATCAGCTGCATCAAGCTTAATATCAAGATTAGCTGTTTTTCCTCCGGGAATGTCATTTGATAATAAAAATTCCACAACTTCCGAATGCCCTCGAACAGATGCTGCAAGTAGCGGAGTCCATCCTTCAGGATTTATTAAGTCAGGATCTCCGCCTTGGTTTAACCAGTTTTTAAGATAGCATACATCTCCTGACCTTGCCGCTTCAATAACAGGTTTACTTATCCAGTTTAATATGCTCAAACATTGATAGGTCTCGTTAGCAGAAGCTTTATTCCCAGGAGCAGCAAAACCGCCTTGCTCTTGCTGCATGCTTAATATCCAGTTTTGAAGATTCATAGAATCAAAAGACCCATTTAAAAGATCTATAGCACGCATTACGCAATAAGTGACCCATAAACTGGAAGTTTCACCTTTTTCAGCAAAACCTCCGTCTTTTTGTTGAGCTGAAACCAATATATTTTTAACAGCTTCAGAATTTTGCAGTTTTTCGTTCAATCTTAATAAAGCACTTGACGCAATTGCGTTAAGCAAAACAGAAGATCCAAAAGAGCCGTCCTGCTTTTCCATATCTCTGAAAAATTTGACTGAATTTTCAGGATAAAAAGAAATTTTGCACTCATCAATCGCGCCTATAAACATAAAGTGATCTTCTTGAGATTTAGCATTTGCATTCATGTAGTTTAAAGCCAAAGGCAGACATTCATTAAAAAAGTCCGCTGCCCCGATTGCATTCAATAGCAAAAGACCTAAAGCAGTGCTTAAAACTTCGATTTTTCCCGTTGAAGGGTTAATGAATCCGCCTGTTTCTTTATTCCAGTATGATTTTATGTAAGATAATGTTTCATCAGGATTATGAGGGGGTAATCCAAAATGGCCAAACGACATTAAAACACTAAGAGTAGGTTGAGGCTCAATATCTCCATTAGTAAAGTTTGAATATCCTCCTTGAGGTGTCTTTAAAGACTTTAAATATTCAATTGTTTTATTTCGTCTGTTATTATCAAACATAATATTTTCTTTTGTTTTTAATATTCTATTTCCAGCCATATTTGCGTAATCCTTCGTCTAAGCATTTAACCAGAACTTCTCCGCATAAATCGGAAGACGCCACAGAACGACTTGTTATAAAAGGATAATCCAGGATAACTGAAGTTCTTCTTCCTACATTCCCATGGAACTGGCCTCCAGGAACGACAGCATCTCGAAGAATATATTCAAGAGAAAACGGAGGAGCTCCAAAATTAAGAGACTTGCCGTTTGCTAAAATTGACCAACCGTCAGTATAGTCATATTCCATTGTATGGCCTGTGCAGCGTTTTCCTGCAAGAATGCTCTTTCTTTCATCTAATTCTCTGGCAAAAGCAAGACAGGTTACTGTATAGCATTCTGCTGCTATCGGCTTGTCAGCGTAATAAAAACCAAGAATTAAATCATGAATTCTCGGATTATTAACCATATCAACAATAGGACCGCTTCCGCCAACCAGTAAAAGAGCCGCATAGTCTTCAATTTTTTCCCAAGCCTTGGTTCTGGCTTCATAGTACTTTTCAAGGCTTCCTACATAATTATCCGAACTTAGGTATGGTCTTACCGGAAACCAGTCTTTTAAGCTGATACGACCTTTAAATAAAGTCTCCCAGTTTTGTTCTTTACCGAGTTTAGCCATTTCAGGGCTTGTCACGGGACGGCCCAGAGGTGGATCTATGTATGAACTGTCAAGACTTCCACCGTCAGGAAAAGGTAATGCACCTGTTGGTGTGGCAAAATCAACTTCATAACCGGCTTTTTTTAAATGATTTAGAGGTTTTAAAAGTTCCTCCACCCAAAAACCATGCTCAGATAAAACTATAAGCACTTTCTTTTTCACTATTAAATATCTCCTATTTTTTGCTCACAATCAGCTTCTTTTAAAAGAAGCATCACGTTTTTAAAGGTGACAGTTATCACCTTCTTATTTGTATGTAGTTGCATAAGTTCTGATATACTTTATGTTTACTTAGAAACACCAGAACTTGATATATAACTATCCTTCTTAATTATATAGGCTGCATTTTACACGGATTGCGGAAATAATAAGTAGTTTTCCACATCAAGTAACAATGGAACTCTATAATCAGGATATTTTCGGATTAATTTCTCCTTTAGTTCACTTCCTGAGTTTGAAGCCAAAATGAATTCCTTTGCTGTTTTCAGATATTCGATATTAATATCAAATAATGAAGCGTCAGAAACTTCCCCATGTCCGGGAATTACAACTTCATAGCCGTTATTTTTTATTTCAACAAGCTTTTCAATCCAGCTGTCGCAACAAAGCTCACCTTTAGATGTTTTTTCTCCAAGGTAAAGAAATACTTTATTATAAAGCAAGTCCTGAGCAATAAGCGTTTTTATTGAAGGAATTTCAATTGCCAGCATAAATCTCATTTCAGCATCTACAATTTTGAGAATATTATACTCAACCTCGTCAACTTCAAGAGAACCTTCTTCGATTATATTTGTCGGAACTATTATCTTATCAGTGATTAAATCACCATGAATCGGCCTATGAAAGCTTAAGGCCCAATCTCCACTATTCTTAATTTCATCCTGAACTTCGCGAAGTGAATAAATTGGTAAATCCGCAAAGTATTCAAGCCCTGCCCAGTGATCCGGGTGAAAATGGGTTATAATAACTCTATCTATTGGCTTGCCCAATGAGTCGGTATACTCTCTCAACTCTTTGGAGTAGGGGTTAAGAAGCGGTACATCTATGATTACAAGCTTATTTTGCGACTCAACAATGATTGAGTTTACAAGTTCTCCATCCTCAGGGCTCGCAACTACATGGATATTCAAGCCTTTTTTAGAGACTTTATTAACATTTATAGAGCGCATGACTTTCTTCCTAATACTTCAGCTAACTTTTCTCCGAATGCATGTGCGGATTCTACAGATAATCCGGTAACAAACGGATGATCCCATGCCACACTAGGTTTTTCTCTGGATGTAGTCGGGTCTGCAAGGACTTTTCCGTTTGGTCCTACCGCATCTTCCACCATAGGCTGAAGAGGGAATACAAATCCACTTGTTTTTAACTTTATGTCAGGGTTATCAGGAGTAGCTCTAACTACTTCATAAGTAAGCTCATCTACAAAATCCCATGCATGAGGATGAGCAGTTACGGTTTTGCCGTAAAGAATACTCTTATTATCGTTATTAGGGTCTCTGGTAAAGGAAAGAGCTCCTACTCCGTAGCATAGGCCTCCAATAATCTTTCCGCTTTTGTATGCTGAATAAACTAATTTATGAACGAGCATATTTCCTACCACATCAAGCGCAGAGCCTGCTCCTCCAACAACAACCAAAACATCATAGTTATCCATATTCGCATCAGCAAGCTTTACCGGATTGTCCCATTCACCGGTATCCAAAATTTCATTCACGCGCTCCAATAGCTCAGGAGGATTCATTTTTATTTTTTGCATAGGATCAACAAAATCAGGATCCATGCTGATCATACCGGGCAAGGGTGTTTTACCTAAAAAAGTAGTCAAGTACAAATCATGACCCGCTTTTTTTAGTATGTCCCAAGGTGCTTGCAGCTCTTCTGCCCATACTCCGTAATTTGACGCAACAAAAAGTATTTTTTTTCCCATCTTTTTTAAACTCCTTTATTATTCTTCTCCACTCAATTGTCGAATTGCGGTTTGCCAATCTTCGGCATGGTAAAGTTCGACTATCTTTCCATCTTTAACTTTGTGTATATCAATTGTCATAATACTAAACTTACGGCCGCTATGTTGCACTAAAAAATCTCCTGCCGGCGTACCGGTAAGTTCACTACGAACTGATATAACATCTCCGTCAATAAAAAATTCTATTATTTCAACATTTATATCTGGGACTAAATTAAACAAGCCGTCTAAAAATCCTCTTGTATCTTTTTTAGTTCTAAACTTATCATTAGTATAATAAGCCTTCCAATCATCGGCCAATACAGCCATACCTTTTTCCCAATCCCTTTTTTCTGCTCGAAATAAATCATAAAAAGGCTCAATTAATTTTCTAGCTTTTTCATGTGTTAATTTTTCAGCTAAGTCTTTCACCGGTACTCTCCTCTTTCAAAGTTTCTAACCTATACTTACTCTCCAGAAAATTTAATTATATGAATTTATGAGTAATATACATAATTAATACTTTAAGTTTAGAAATTATTATAATTAATATTACTTATTAATGTTAACTGTAATAATAAATATCTATAAAAATAACTAACTTTACTAAATAATAAGAAAAAAAAATACATAAATCAATTACCAAAAATTTATAAACAGGAAAAAACTTTTTACTCCTTACTTGCTTCAATACTTTATTTGCTTGATATATAGATTTATTGAATTTACAATTGTTTTTAATATTTTTTGGTTAAATAAGGAGTCTATACTTAAATTAAAAGCAGAATATATGTTATGCCTAAATATGCAGAAACAAATAATTGATGATCTAAAAGTAACAGAAATTAAGCCTATTTAAAAGCTGAAAATCTTGAAGATATAAAAACCAATATTTTAAAAATAGGAAAAATTACCAATCATTTAAATGAGGCTTAAATCCTTATAAAAATTCTGGAAAGTCAAGCAAAAACAACAAAAGCAAGGTCTCTAAAAAAATACTTAAAGGGGAAGTTTATAATACTTACAAAAGAGCAAAATGATTCTATTAGCCGTCATAGTACCAGAGCCTTTAAGATGTTAGAATTTTTCAGTAAATTATAAAATTTATTATATAACTTCTTTCCATTCTTCCTGATTTCCCAGCAGCTTATAATCCAGCTCACCTTCACCGGCTGCAATACAAGAAGCAACAACCGTATCACTGGTTATATTGTTTACTGTTCTAAACATATCAATAAATCTGTCAAGTGCAACTATATAAACAAATGCTGCGCCTATTTGTTCAGTTTTAAGGCCAAGTATATTTAATATAAGAGCCATAGTAATAAGTCCTGCACTAGGTATACCCGCAGAAGAGCTGGATGCAATTATTGCAAACACACAAATTTGTAATATTATCATTGGAGTTAATACTATATCATATGCCTGAGCTATAAATATAACAGCAACAGTTTGGTATAAAGCCGTGCCATCCATATTCATAGTGGCACCCAAAGGCAAAACAAAACTGCTTACTTTGCTGGAAATACCTGCTCTAGCTTCACAACATCTGATTGTAACAGGTAATGTTGCAGAACTGCTGGCAGTTCCGAAGGCAACCAATATTGCTTCATTAATAGCTTTGTATAAAGATGTAGCTTTAACCTTGCTAAAAAGTTTTAACATTAACGGATATACAATAAATAACTGGATTAAAAGACCAAGTATAATAGTAAATACATATAAAGACATACTACTAAAGACTTTAATACCGGAGTTTGCAACAGTATGAACCGTAAGAGCAAAAATACCCGGCGGAGCTATAATCATAATCCAATCAGTCACTTTCATTGTTGCGGCAAAAAGTGATTCAAAAAACGAAACAATGGGACGATTCATTTCTCCTACAGAGGCTAATGCGCAAGCAAAAATAAGAGTAAATATAAGTATTGCCGGCATTTTATTCTGAGCAAGTGACTCTATAGGATTTTTGGGAATCATACCCAGATATAACTGAGTTAAATCATCTTCACTTTTTTGTATTGACTCAACCTGGGTTCTAATTTTAGTAGCTTTAGCCGGATCTATATCTCCCTGGATATTTTTACCAGGACCTATCCCCAGAGCCAGACTTGCTCCGATTATTACAGCCATTATTGTAATAATAGAGTAATAACCTAACATCTTTACGCCCATTTTTCCTAATTGCCTACTATCGCCAAGGCTGGATATTCCAACAATAATAGTACTTATTACAAGCGGTATTATAACCATCTGAATAAGCCTGATAAATACTTCTCCTGTTATTACAAAAAGGTTTTGAACCCAAGGATGAGCGGATTCATAAGGGAATGTAATACCTACAATAATACCGGCTATTAGAGCTAAAAAGATGTGCCAATTCTTTTTTGCACCGAGTCCTAATGCAACAAGTATTTGCTCATTAAATTTCATTCTAAGTTTACCCTCTTAATTTTAAAATGTACATTTTTTTGTCTCGCTTTTAGTCGGCTTCTCCACCTTAAACTTTAAAGGTGAAAACTTTTTATCACCTACTTGATACAGCTTCAAAAGCAAATTTCCGGAAACATCAGAACCTGATAAACCAAACATTTTTTGTCTAATATATCCATATAAATTTTATACTTTTCAAGCTTAAAAATAATCATTCATTTTAAGTAAAAGGGCGGAAAAGACCTTAAAGAACAAAAAGAAGTTAAAATACAAAAAAAAAAGCCGGAGTCAGCCCTAATAAAACTCCGGCAAGCCCAGCTATAGTAACTTATCATTCAGGGAGTCTTTTATGATCTCAGTTAAGCACAATTTTTATATAAAATACAAAATCATTATAATTTATAGTAGTAGCTTTAAGTTTCTCAATTATGCACATTTGCTGTCTTAACAGTATTTATTCCCGTTTAAACGTAAGTTTCAGATTACTCTTTTTAAAAAATAGTTGATTTTATTAAATTTAAACACGATTAAATAATTTGGAAAGTATTTTTAAGTGAGTATATATGATTTATAAAAATAAAAAATATTAATATACTGGTACTCAATTAAATTTCAGATTTCTCCTTTCAAAAGAATAGCTTATTCTATTAGCTTTAATACGCTTGAATAATCTGAAAAATATTTTTGAGTTAGTTAGTATAAAATATGCTAAAATACATTTTTTATATCTCTTTAGTATCTCTTTCTCTCTGGTCATATTCTGTAAATAAGTTCTTTTTATTTCATCAATAAACCTATATTATATTAAACAATTTTCTTCTGGAAAAATTGCTTAATCTGGCATTAAACTTTTAATATTTTTTATATAGGTTAGCTTGTTTCTTAACTTGCTTTTTTTTCAAAATTTAAATATCATATTATTACTGTTATAATACTACTTTTTAGTGGTATAATTATAATATTGTTTTTATAGTAAATAAATGGGTAGTAAAAATGGCTAAAGAGGCAAGTTTTGATATAGTTTCAGAGTTTGATCGTCAAGAATTGGTTAATGCTGTTGATCAAACTAAAAGAGAGATCCTTGCACGCTTTGATTTAAAAGATAGCAAGAGTACACTAGAGTTAGAAGGTAGTAAATTTTTAATTATTACCAGCTCTGATGATATGAAATTAAAAAATATTTTGGATATTCTTTATTCAAAAATGACAAAAAGAAATCTTAATATGAAAATTTTGAATCCCAAAAAGGTTGAAAGCTCTCCAGGTGGTAACGTTAAGCAGGAAATAGAGTTAAGAAGCGGTATAGACCAGGATAAAGCTAAAAAAATTATAGCTGAAATTAAAGCATCAAAATTAAAAGTACAAGCATCTATTAGAGGTGATCTTATTAGAGTTACAGGTAAAAATAAAGATGATTTACAAGCTGTAATTCAACTGCTAAGAGAAAAAGAAGACACTTTGGATATACCTTTACAATTTATAAATTACAGATAAAGCTGTAGTAGTCATCATTTTTCTTAATACCAATATTAGATAAGGTTTAGCCAATTTTGAACAACGCAAAAAAGAACTTAAATATTAGCCTTGCAAGCTTGGGATGTCCTAAAAATCAAGTAGATGCTGAAGTAATGCTTGGTATACTGCATAAAAAAGGCTATAAGATTAATCTAAATGAAGATGAAGCTGATGTCATAATTGTAAACACATGTTCTTTTATCAAAGATGCTGAAAAAGAATCTGTAAGAACAATTATTGATTTAATAGATAAAGGAAAGAAAGTTATAATAACAGGTTGTCTGGTTCAAAAACACAGGAAAGAGCTGCAGGAAGCTGTACCTGAATCGTTGGCATATTTAGGCCCCGGGGATATTGATAAAATTGGAGATATTCTTGATAAAATAACAGAAAATAATAACACTCAACATAGTTATTATCAAGTTTCAGATAATCCTGATAATATTTATAATGAACAAACAAGAAGATTTCAATTTACTGTTGGTCCAAGCTCATATTTAAAAATAGCCGAAGGATGTAATTATTCTTGTGCTTATTGTATTATTCCTCAATTAAGAGGAAAATATAGAAGCAGAAGTATTGAATCCATTATAGAAGAGGCTAATTTTTTAGGTGAGGACGGTATAAGTGAAATAGTTTTAGTAGCACAGGATTCAACTCGCTATGGTATAGATATCTATAATAAGCCATCCTTGGGAAGACTTTTACTAGAATTAAACAAAATTAAAACAATATCCTGGATTCGCGTAATGTATGCCTATCCTTTATTTTTAGATAAAGATCTTCTTAAAATAATGGCGGATTCTGAAAAAATAGTAAATTATATAGATATACCGCTACAGCACAGCCACAGCGATATCCTAAAGCGGATGAACAGACCTGCTTTTGATTACTCTGAAATTATTTACAATATTAAAGAAATTATACCTGATGCATCAATAAGAACAGCTTTTATAGTAGGATTCCCCGGTGAAACGGATGAGCATTTTATCCATCTTAAAAATTTTATACAAGAGCACAAATTTGATAAATTAGGTGTATTTGAATATTCAAAGGAAAAAAATACTTCTTCTTATGCGCTGGATGGGCAAGTAAGTGCAAAAATAAAAAAACAAAGAAGAAATGAATTAATGCAAATTCAGCAAGCTGTTTCTACAGAAATAAATAAGTCATTAATAGGTCAGACACTTGAGTCTATAGTTGAATATACAACTCCTGATGGCGATATTATAGGCAGAACCTATAGAGATGCACCGGAAATTGACGGATTAATTAATATAAGTTCAAATGAACGTATAGTATCCGGTGATATCATACGTGTAAAAATAACCAATTCAAGTGAGTATGACCTTTATGGTAAATACTAAATAAAATAGGAGAGTTTTAAATAATATGATTTGTAGTGAATGTAACGGAGGATGTTGTCGTAGGTTTCCTATTGATATATCCGGCTATGATATGATCAATATTTCAAAAACCTTAATGATAGATTATTCCTATTTTATTGATGTTAAAATCGTAAAAGAAGAAGAGTTGGAAAAAGTACAAAATAATAATATAGCCATTTTTAAATTTACTGATGATAATTGCCAAAATTATCACAGGTTTTGCCTAAAAAAAATAAAAAGCAAAATTTTTCCTGATATTCTAACATGTATGTTCCTTCAAGAATGGAATGAAAATTTATTAAAACCTCCTGGCACAGAAAACTCTATTGTTGCAAGGTGTGGTATTTACGAGTGCAGACCTCAAACTTGCGCAAATTTTCCTGTTAAATTTGACTTAAGCGGAAATTTTCCTCATATAACAAATCCGTATAAGGAAGCAAAAAAAATAGGTCATCCGGGACTGGAGCTTTGTCCGAGAGATGTTAAAAATGAGGATTTTCGTCCTTTTGCCGACTCTATAATAAAAAGTTTAACGCTTTATCATTATGAAGAAAAATTCTTTAAAGCCTTGGCTGAATACTGGAATAGCGAGCCTAAACCTTACGGTGAATTTTATAAATATATTGAAAAAGTTTACAGTAACAGGATTTCTGTGGATGAAGCATAATATATATTCTTGTGTTCAAAATTAAAATAAAGTAAAATTGATCATTTCACTTTTTAACGCTCTCGCTATGTAAAGTTGATTTTATTAATTTTAACACGCTTGAATAATTTGAAAAGTATTTTAGAGGCAGTATAAAAGAGCAAGCAGTATAAATATCTTGAAGTATAATATTATTAAGTGTTTTCATTATGAATAATTTGGTTTAAAATAGAATTAAAAGTATAATAATGTAATTTTAATAAGGACAAAAATATTATGATTTGCAGTGTTTGCCATGGAGGATGCTGCCGCAGATATTATGTAGATGTAACCGGTTATGATATTCTTAACATATCAAAAACACTTATGATGGACATTCCATCTTTTGTTTACACCCTTGCCGTAGAGGATGATGAGATAGAATTACTGGAACAAGAGTCAGTTTTATTTAAGTTTACAGACGATAATTGCGAAAAACATTATAGGTTTTGCTTAAAAAAAACTGACAGCTTAGCCTATCCGGGAACTTTAAAATGTATGTTCTTACAGGAATGGGATGCAAAGATACTAAATTATCCGGAAATGAATGACAAGCTTATCGCAAGGTGTGGAATATACGGATGTAGGCCGTTAATGTGTGCAACATTTCCGACCAAATATGACTTAAGCGGAAACTTTGGGTTTATACCGGATCCTTATACCACTTGTGAAAAGAAAAGTCACCCGGCATTAAATTTGTGTCCGAGGTCAATTACATCAGAAGACTTTAGGGGCTGTGCCGAAGACACCATTAAAACTTTAGCTCTGCAACGTTATGAAATAAAATTTTTTAGAGCAATGGCAGAATATTGGAACAACTACCCAAAGTCCATAAATGACTTCTATAATTTTATACAGAATGCATATTCTAATAGGGTTTCTTGCGAAGAAACATAAGCTATAACCGCTAACAACACCTAATAGCACTTAATGATTTACTTAACATATAATCAAATTTTTTTATATTTGGTATAAAAAGAGGTTAATTGAACTATACTATAATTTTATAATAAAACTGAAAAGGAACAGAGAGAAGGTAACTAGATGAAATGTCCTCGTTGCGGGGAGCAAAATGAAATAAAAAATATAAAATGCCTAAAATGTGAATTGTCACTAAAGGTAATTTGTCCTAGATGTAAAACGTTAAATCCTCTAGGGGAATCAAAATGCTTAAACTGTAAACTAACCTTAGTACAATTTTGTCCTAGCTGTAAATCCGCAAACAAACCAAGTGCCAACAATTGTCGAAAATGCGATTTTAATTTCATTACACTGTGTAAGCGATGTAATAATCCTGACACTTTTGATAAACAAGCTTGTTCAAAATGTTCAGCACCTTTATTAAAAGAAAAAAAAGAAATACCACCGCCACAGCATACATCTTCTACCTCCAAACCTAAATCTCAAACACCTGCTCAAAAAATTGATGAAAAACATCAAAATTTACCAAAGTATCCGATATTGACAGTGGAATTGATTAATCTATCCGTTCTTAAAACCAAAATACCAAATTTTGAAATTGTTCAAAAAATACTTAAAAGATTTTATAAACCGGTTTTGGCAGAAGCAAAAATCAATGAAGAAAAAGCCATAAGAATAAGTGAACAAATAGTTGGGATAGAATTTGTCAGCCCTAAAAATTTAAAACAATCTGCCTACATCGCTGTTAATTCAGCAAAAAATATATTGCAAGATATTAATGAGCTAAATTATGAACTAAATCAAAAGCTAAAAATAAGGTTAAAAGTTAAAATAGGCATAACGGTAAAATCGCCAAATAATAAAAGTGAAATTTGTATTACAGAAAGATCCGCAGCAAATGCAAATGAAATTATAGCCAGCCCAGATATTTATAATCAAATTTTTAATATATGTTCTTTTGAAAAAGTTCAATCAGTAGCGACAAGATCTAAAGAATTATATAAAGTTGTAGACCCGTTAGAAGAAAATGAACCATTAATAGAGCCAATACGAGAAGGGGCAAACGAAACTTTAGCGGAAAATCCTGCTGATGAAGAACATCAAGAGTCAATGCCAATTAATGAAACTATTCAAGAAATAGCAGAACCTCATTCATCAACAGAAGTTGGTATAAAAAGTGAAGAATGGACTAATGATGCTCCGGTAGCTTTGCTTATAGAAGAAAATGACGCATCAAGTGTAGAAATTTATAACTTTTTATCTCAAGTTTTGACAGACCCGGAAGAAAATCAAAACGGTTTGATAATAAATATTCACGGACCTGACGGTAGCGGAAAAACAGGTGTAATCGTATCAACAAAACAAGCCTTAGAAAATGAAAAAATATTCTGGCTAAAAGGACAATGCGATAATAAGCCGCTTCCTTATTCTTATTTTCAGGATTTATTTAAATCAATACTTAACTTACCAATACTAAACACCGACGTTGATCAATTAAAGCAACATATTGCAGAATTGTTAAGTAAAATCGGAATTAATGACGAGACACTTTTAAATATCCTATACAGACTAGTACTTAATGACGATGAATCCAGTATCGGCGAAGACTTATTTCAAAATTCACAACTTATAAAAAATGCTATAGTAGAATTTATCAATATTTTTACAAAACAGGCAAAAGTTGTTTTGGTTATAGAAGATTTTGATTATATAGACGATGACTCTTTTGATTGCATCAAAATGCTTATACAAAACGGCTTTTTGGAGAATAAAAACTTTATTATAACAACATATTCAAGCGAATTGAATTTGAATAAATATTTTAGACCTTATTTGGTAGGTAAAAATATTGTTAAATTAAACTTGAAGCCAATGGACGAAGATACTTTAATCAGTATGATTTCAGGTTTGTTTAACGGTCAAGATATTATACCGTTAAACTTAAGAACAATGATTGTGAAGCTTTCCAGAGGCTTGCCGTTATACGTTGATCAAATTTTATACCTGTTATTCCAGATAGGTGCAATTCAGAATACTGATAATGGTCTTAAGTTTTTCTCGCAAAATCTGAATTTTGACTTACCCGATTCAGTTGATAAAGTCATTAATATTAGACTTAGCTTACTTGCACAGGCATCACCGGAATTAATACAAGTATTGCTTTGCTCAAGTTTATTCGGTATTAAATTTATGCCTGCTGCTATTCAACAGATGGTTGGGGTTCAGCAGCAAAGATTTTATGAACTTATTGAAATATTAAAAGAAAGTGGAATATTTGTCCCTACAGGCGATGAATATCATTTAGAATTTAAGCATAAAGTAATCTGGAGCTTAATATATAACCAAGGATTCAATGACAAGGCACCACCTGAAACATATCATAAAAAAATGCTGGATGTGCTTTCTAATATATACGGAGTTAGTCAAATAAAACTAGCATTTCATCTTGAATTAAGCGGTAATTTATCTGAAGCTTTTGAATATTGGGATAAAGCCAGCATGGAAGCCGCTAAATTAGGAGCACTCAGTTGTTTTACAGCTTGCCAGTCAAGAATTTTAAGACTAACCGATAAGTTGGATCTGGAAAACAAAGATGAATCAAAGCTAAGAATTAATGAACTTTTAGGAAGAGTAAACTGTTATATAAATCCTGAACTTGCTCAACAATTTTTATATGATGCAGTTCTGGAAAGAGAAAAGAGACAAGATTACGTCCAGATGATAGATCTTGCAGGACATTTGTCAAGATGCTGTGAAGTGTCAGGAAATTATTACAAAGTAATTGATATTGCCGATAAAGCCGTATCTAAAATAAGTAAATATGAACTACCCCTTGAATATGCTCTTTTATATTACTCAAAATTACTATCTTTACTTAATTTAGGGAGATATGAGGAGTTAATATCCGTTGCCAGGCATGAAGTATTACCGGTCATAGATGAACACCTTTCTAAAAATTTGTCAATACCTGGTATTCCTATACATGAGCTTGCCGAAATTAAGGTTCATACAGAACTTATTCTAACAGAAGCTTTGTCTCTTCAGGGCAATAAAGAAACAAAAATTATAAGTAGCGCACTTATTTCTAAATTATCATCATCAGAACCAATAGATTACGATATATTATTAAAATCAAAATTAATTGACTCTATCAATAAACTTTTACGTGGTGAAGTTATTGAAGCAAAAACTATTATAAGCAAAGTTGATAATGAAGCTCCAAACTTAAGAGATGCAAATTACTTAAAAATTTACAGTGACTTAATACATTTAATAATTTACATGTTAGAAGGCAAATTTGATGAAACAGCTGAAATAGCTTTTGATTTATTAATACTCACAGATTTATACAATGAACATAGCCTTCAATCAATTATTAAAGTTCTTATAGGTAAAATATATAAAGAAAAGGGGAATTTAAAAAAAGCCCGGCAAATATTTAGAGAAGAATTAGAATTCTGCTCAGAGAATAAACTAACAATAGGTGCATTATTAGGTTGGTACTTTAGCGCAGAAAATAAAATACTTGAATCTGAAATAGATCAAGCAATGGATATTGCAGATAAAGCTTTGGAAGTGGCGCAATCATCAGATAAAAATAATTTTATAATGAACATTTTACTTCAAAGATTAATGGCAGAAATATACATTATCAAAGGCGACTTTGAATCAGCCCAGATTTATATGGAAAGAGGTTTCAAAATAGCTCGGGAGAATGAATTACATCTGTTATTATCGTATGTATTTATGACAAATGCCAAGTTGCATCATGAAATGGCAACAGCTACACAAGAAAATAAAGAAGAAAATGTCCAAAAATCTTATAAATATTATTCAGATGCATCAAACATAGCTTTAAAATGTCAGAATAATTACCTAAATGACATCATTAACAAAGAACTTAATCAACTGAATACATTTTGCCAATTATCAGGTATAAAGTTATAGTTTCTTTTTTTAAGAAGCAACAGCTCATACTGGTGAATTGAGTAGTCAAAAGTCTGCTCAAAAATAAGGTTATCTCATTTATTTGAGATAACCTTATTTTCAAACGTTCCAGCTATTCTATAAATTAATTTTTAAATAATTAGGGTGATGTTCATCACCCACCTTTCTTATGTTATCGCTGTAAGAAGCTGTCTTGTTAAAGCTTGCATCGCCTTGCCAGGCAAGCCGCTTCAGCTTTAACATCGCAGTCCTTAAATGAGCCTTTATTATTGATATAACC
>JANQHM010000290.1 GCA_028282645.1 Candidatus Gastranaerophilales bacterium | reverse complement strand
TAGTTATATCAATAATAAAGGCTCATTTAAGGACTGCGATGTTAAAGCTGAAGCGGCTTGCCTGGCAAGGCGATGCAAGCTTTAACAAGACAGCTTCTTATACAGGTTCCAATAAGGGAGTATATAAAGAGTAATATTAGAAAGTATTTTTGAGTTAGTATAAATAATAAAAAGGGAGTTTATAAAGAATGGTCCTTGATGTTATTAAAAACAGATATAGTGTAAAAAATTTTAAGCCCAAAATACCTTCAGACGAGCAGATAAATGCGATCCTGGAGGCAGGCAGGCTTGCACCGTCATGGTTAAATGTGCAACCCTGGCATTATATTGTAATAAAAGATAAAGAAACAATAAGTTTAATGGGGCAACTGTCAAACGGGCAAAAGCATGTAGCAACCGCACCGGTAATCATTGCTTGCTGTGGGGATTTTAACGCCTGGAGCAAGGATAAATTTAGAAAAGTGGTAGAGGCAAAACCCGGTCTGACTCCTGAAAAAATTGAATTTTTAGTTAATTCCCCAATGTATAACCCCGGTGAGCGCGGGACAGATGCGATTTTATACAGGACAATAGAACAGGTTACTTATGCGGTTGCCTATATGACCTTAGAAGCACATAATCAAAGCTTGGGTGCCTGTATAATAGGTGCTATCGGAAATAAACTGACAGGCGGGCTTGATGATATTTCCGCCAAGGTTAAACAAAAACTAAATCTGCCTGAAAATATGGAAATTATAAATCTCTTGGTCTTAGGTTATCCCGACGAGTCAAAAGCACCTCCTAAAAAAATTAGAAAAGATTTTAATCAAGTTGTATCGCAAGAAACTTATAATAACCGGTAAGAATGAAAAAAATACTATTAATTTTAGCAATATTCATAACAAATTTATCATTCGCATCCGCGAAAGAGATTTATAGCGCACCTGTTCAGCAAACAAACATACTAAGCGAAGTTGAAAGGGTAGAACATACCTTATATAAAGAAAATTTTTTTAGAGATGATATTTTTAAACGTCTTAACCGAATAGAAAAGACCATTTACGGCAAATCATCAGAAGGCAATTTAAATAAAAGAGTAATAAAAATCAAAAGCTATCTGTATTCAAAAGATGAACAACCACACGAAGCTTTAATAAAGCTCATGGAAAATAAATTTTTTAATACGGAATATAATGGTGAATCAATGCAAATACGCCTGGCAAGACTGGAAGAAACAGTCTTTGGGCGTTCATTTGCCGGTACATTAGACCAACGCTTTAAAAGGCTGGCTGAAAAAATACCTGTATTAGCTAAAACTATCGTTATATCAACGGAAAATAAAAATGAATCGATAGAAGATAGCTTTATAATTGAATCATCACCTTGGAAGACCGCCAACAAGACTAAGCAAGAAAAGACAAAAAAAGAACAATTTTTTGATATTAAATACGAAGAAACTTTTGGTGACTATTTTCCTCGTATTGCAAAGTCAAAAAATAACGAAACTCTAAGATGGACCCATTTCCCGGTGCTTATTTATATAGAAAAGCCTGGCAAAAAAGGTATTGAGGAGTACGCTAAGCACGCTATAAAAATCTGGAATAAAAATCTTGACTTATCAATTACCAATGATAAAGAAGCTGCGGATATCATAATAAGCTGGAACCCGGATCGAACGTGCACAACCAAGCCGGTTTTAACAGAAAAAAAATTTTCTAAATTTAAAGTTTTGATAAATATCGGAAAATATCACAAATCCCCCTATTTGCATAAAATTATTGCGCACCAACTCGGTCACGCCTTCGGAATATGGGGGCATAGCAATAGCCCGCTAGACTTAATGTACGATTTTCATGAGATTAAAAAAGATATTGATTTTAAATCGACAAAAGAATCCCCTTTAAGAAGAAGTATTAAACATGCCAAAGATGCCCCGGCAGCTAGAGACTTAAATACGCTAATAAAGATATACAATTCTCCATCAATAAATAAATAACTATTTATTTTTATACTGGTACTCAATTAAATTTCAGATTACTCTTTAGAATGAGCTTATAAAAAGTAAAATTGACCATTTCACTTTTTAACGCTCCCGCTTCGCAATTCAGAGTTTAGCTTATTTTATTAGCTTTTATACGATTTAATACGATTTAATAATCTGAAAAGTATTTACAAAAACAAGAAAAAAGTTGTATTATTGATAAATAACCTATATAAATTTTATAGTATTGAATAGCTTTTCCTAGCTTATTAGCTAGTAATTGAAAAGTTTACTTAGTATAGCCCAAATAAATAAAAGGAGTGTTTATGATGAGAAAAGTTTTTGAAATTTCTAAGAAATTAATGAATTTATTAAAGTACAAAGATAAATTCATTCTTATTTTTGCTACAATAGCCCTATTAGTTGCAGGAGTAATGTACTTACTATTATCAAACTTATATTCACAAATTGAATTTAATGCAAAAGAAAACCTTGGAGTTAAATATATCAGGCCTCTAAAACTACTTTTAACGGATATGCAAAGCAGTAGATATGAGAGTTTTTATTTTCATCAGGGTGATATTGAAAAAAGAGGTATGGTAACGAAAGCTCAACAAGATTCTAAAGAAACACTTAAAAAGCTAAATAAGATTGACTTTGAATTAAACACAAAATTAAAAATTGATGACAGACTTGAAAAAGTAAGTTTTCAATGGAACAAAATAATAGACGAGTGGAATAGATACCCTTCAGATCAGAATTATAAAGCCCATACCGATACAATAAATAACACAATAGCACTTATAGCATACGTTAATGATACATCAAACCTAATTCTTGATCCTGATCTTGATACTTTTTACCTGATGGATGCTTTTGGTCTCAAAGTTCCCGACCTAATGGAGAAAATCAGCCTTGCAAAAATAGAACTGATGAAAAATGTTAAAGATGGAAAAGATAACAAGGCAGAACTCATTAAGTTGTCAACATTAATTGAGCAAATAAATGAACAGTTAAAATCCGGGATTGGAGTTATTTATGACAATAATTCATCCTTAAAGTCGATATTAAATAATAAATTTAATAAAATGTATGAAGCAAATAATCAGCTTATTAATATTTTAAATTCTATTATAAATAATAAAAAAGTTTCCATCGACTCAGTTCTGAATGCAACTGAAAATTCATATGATAATACAATTGAACTCTATGAAATCTATGCAGAAAACTTATACAGTTTAATTGAAAAACGTGTAAAAAAATATTCTGACCAAATTCCAATTGCAATAAGCTTTACTTTATTAATCTTTCTTTTAATTGGTTATATATTTATTGGCTTTTATTTTTCTGTTGTTGATTCAATATCATTATTAGTAAAAGAAGCCGAAAAAATAAGTAATGGTGATTTAACTGTTAATATATCGCTTGATACAAAAGATGAAATCGCTAACTTATCTGATTCACTCAATAAAGTAGTTAAAAACTTGGGACATCTGGTTAATAATGTGGTTAAATCTGTGGAAAAAATATCAACAGCTACAGACGAGATGTATGCATCAGCAGATCAAACATCGCAAGGAGCACAACAGACAGCAATGAGTACATCTCAATTGGCTCAAGGCGCTCAGGAAATTTCAACCAATGTTGAGCAAGGCGTAAATACAATTGATAACATGAATAAAGTTATTCAGGAAATTTCCAGAAAATCGATTGATATAGCTAAACTTGAAAATGAAACTGAAGTAAACGCAAATGAAGGAAGCAACTATGTCCAAAAAGCTGTTGGAAAAATTAACAATATTAAAGCAGTGTCAGGTGATATTTCAGCAACAGTTTCCAGGCTTGGAGCATTAAGTTCTGAAATAGAAATTATAGTTGATTTAATTAAAAGTATAGCCGGACAAACAAATCTTCTTGCTCTTAATGCTGCAATAGAAGCAGCAAGGGCGGGAGAACATGGTAAAGGCTTTGCCGTTGTAGCAGAGGAAGTTAAAAAACTTGCAACACAGTCTGCGGAAGCAACTGACAAAATTACATCGATGATTAAAGAAGTACAGTCAGAAACAGGTTTAGCCGTGAATAAAATGGATAAAGCTACAAATGAAGTTGAAGAGGGTGTTACAGTTGTAAATGATGTTGGAGCTTCTCTGAAAAATATAATCAAACAGGTAGCAACAGCAAATCATGAGATTCAAGGAATTACAAAGGAAATTGAAGGTTTAGCACAAAATTCTGAAGCAGTGGTTAGAATGGTTGAAAATATATCAGCTATTACAGAAGAAACAGCAGCTTCAGCAGAAGAGATTTCTTCAATAACCCAAGAGCAAAGTGCAAATTCACAGCAAATAAGTGCAAATTCACAAATTTTGACTAAAATATCCGAAGAAGTTAATAAGCAGCTATCATTATTTAAAATTTAATTTTTATATACAGGTTCTAAATTAAATTTCAGATTACTCTTTGGAATGAGCTTATAAAAATAAAATTGACCATTTCACTTTTTAACGCTCCCGCTTCGCAATTCAGAAAATAGCTTATTTTATTAGTTTTTACCTGATTAAAGAATCTGAAAAGTATTT
>JANQHM010000289.1 GCA_028282645.1 Candidatus Gastranaerophilales bacterium | reverse complement strand
CTCACTAGATTCAAGAATAGAGGCATTATAACTTTTGGCCCAAAGCTTGTTTTGAGTAATTCCCTTTTTATTTTCAGCTCTTCTTTTTTTATTTTCTTCATCAGGTACTGTCCAACCCATTTTTATATTGTGCTCTCTTGATGATATTGATTTGAATTTTCTTACAATGGACTCTAGTTCATTTTCACAACAAACAATTATAAGATGAATATGATCTCCACAAATATTGTAAGCCAACACTTTTAAGCTATCTTCTTTAACAATTCTATCAATAGTATTCGTGATTATACTTTCAGATTTTTCATCAAGCCAAATAGCTTCATCTGTCTTTATATTTAATTTGCCTAATTTTTCAGAATACCTTGAATTATGAGTTGCCCATGTTAAATGAAAAGCTTTTAGTTTTTGCTTTTCAAATATACCTTCAAATTCATTTTGCCAGTTAAAAGCTTTTTCTCCGGCCACATCAGGATCATCAACAAGAGAATTTCCGCATTTGATATTATTATCGAGGTTTTGCAATGGCTCTGTTTTTTTTGCAGTCTTTAACCATAAAGCAAGTTTTGTAATTTCTGTTGATTCTTCATTTAAATCAACACCAAAAATATTATTTAATAATATTGACTTATCAACCTCTGCAAGGTTTTGATGTTCAAAAATATTTAAGTTTCTTGAATATTTATAATTTTCAGCAAGTTTTTCTTCCCATCTTACTCTATGCTGTTCCTGCAAAAAACTATGAGCCTGATTTAAAAATGCGCCGCTACCACAAGCAGGGTCAAGTATTTTCACAGACTCCAGCCTATCCGGATTTTCCTCAAGGTATTTACCTAAAGTTTGTTCTACTATATAACGAGTGATATACTCAGGAGTATAATAAATCCCGTCTTTTTTACGTTTGGATTTTTTATTATTACTCTCTATTCCATCAAGTTCATTTTTTAATTTTTCTAAATCACTTAAAGATTGTTCAAAAATATGACCTAAAATATTAACATTCAAATCACTCTCAAAATCATAATTGGCAAGCTTAACTATTTCTTCCCAAATATCATCTTTAATAATTAAATTATTTAATACTTCATCTTCAGCAAATAAACCGCCATTATAAGCGTTTATTGGCGGATCTATATCATATCTTCCCTCATCTATATCCTGAAAAAGATTTTTAAACTCCCTCCATACTCTTTGGTCACTTCTTTCTCTTGATTTTATGCCGAGCCGGTAAACTTCATTTGTTATTTTAGAAGGTAATAAACCATATGAATCCTCACAGAAAAAGACAAATATCATTCTGTCCAACAGCTTTTGAGTTTTTTCCAGCAAGCATTTTTTTTCTACTTCAGGATTGTTTTCAACCAGATGGTTAAACAGGTTTTGTCTGACACCTTTAAACTCTTTATAAAAGCTCTTGGATATTTCGTCTTCCTGTTTTGAAGTATCTTTAACAAGCTTATCCAGTAAAGAGTTTCTGTCTTTATCCAGCAAATTTTGTTTACATAAAAGAAAATAAAATCTTTTAAACTTTTCATCTTTAAATAAATCAGATTCATTAATATCTTCTTTTACATTAAATTCTTCTATCAAGAATTTTTCATAATAACCTTGACCTCTATCTTTATGATAAAGTCTTATTTCCCTGAAATTTGAAACTATTATCCAATCGCAACGGTCAAATTTTGATGAATAGCTAAAAGCCTGACTTACAGGCGAGTCATAATCTTTTCTTGAAGATTGTTTTTTATCCAAAGGAGTTTTAGCGTCTTTTAGCTCTATAACTGCTCTTATAACATTATCTTTTTCATCTTTAAAAAAAAATCCTAAGGCCCCATCTGCCTTTGTTAAATCAACTTCGGTTTTAGCTTCGTTTATTAAATACCACTCATCAGGACAATCGTGCATCTCTGCATAGTTTAAAATATCATTAAAAAAACGTGTTAAAAATGTTGCTTGAACCCGAGTTTCTTTTGTTTTTTCATATTTACCATCTTTTATAGCTGTTTGCCAGTTAAAAATAATCTTATTTATTCTTTTAAATTCAAAATTTTCAGGATATTCAAATTTATTTAAATGATTTAATAATATTTTTTTATTAAAAAGCACAATCTTACATCCTTGTTTTAACTTTTCAGCCTTTTATTATTTTATTTAATCCCATACGTCTTAAAAAAACTATTCCAAGCATGGAGGTTAACTCAAATTTCAACTTTATTGTTTTTTTTAAGAAGCGGGTAACCCATTTCTTCTCTTTGCTGAACATACATTTTAGCTACTTTTTCAGCCATTCTTCTTATTCTGTTTATAAAGTTTGTACGCTCATCTTTGCTTATAACACCTCTTGCATCAAGAAGATTAAATGTATGAGAACACTTTAGCACGCAATCATAGGCAGGAAGAGGTAATTTAGCATCAATAGCCGCATCAACTTCTTTACTGTATAAGTCAAATACTTGAGCTAAGCTTTCAGCTGTAGAGACTTGAAAGTTATATCCAGATTGCTGAATTTCATTTTGCAGGTAGATATCACCATATTTTAAATATTCATTCCATTGTACATCGTACACACTATCTACATTTTGAAGATACATAGCTATACGCTCCAAACCGTAAGTCAACTC
This sequence comes from Candidatus Gastranaerophilales bacterium, assembly GCA_028282645.1. GTDB lineage: Bacteria > Cyanobacteriota > Vampirovibrionia > Gastranaerophilales > JANQFW01 > JANQFW01. The sequence goes on along the minus strand of JANQHM010000289.1, from coordinate 4,723 downwards.
AAGGGCTACGGGTTTTACGTCAATACCGCCGGCTTGTTGGAAATAAGTAAATTGAGTAACCTCCATGCCGTCAAGCCAGAATTCCCAGCCTACACCCCAGGCTCCAAGAGTTGGTGATTCCCAATTATCTTCTACAAATCTTATATCATGTGCACCTAAATCAATACCAATAGCCTCAAGGCTTTTTAAATATACATCCTGAGCATTTTCAGGTGACGGCTTTAATATAACCTGATACTGAAAATAATGTTGTAATCGGTTAGGGTTTTCGCCATATCTGCCGTCTGTAGGCCTGCGACAAGGTTCAACCATTGCGGTATTCCACGGCTCCGGACCCAGCACTCTTAAGAATGTTGCCGGGTTCATTGTGCTTGCTCCTTTTTCGATATCGTAAGGTTGCTGGATTATACAGCCGTATTTTGACCAATATTCGTTTAATCTATGAATTAATTGCTGAAATGTTACGCTCACTTTTATCTCATTTCCTTATTTTTGTACTACCCATATCAAAATAATTGTATTATAACAAGAATATAATCACAAATATTATACTTCATACCTTACGAAGCTTGTGCAAATATACATTAACAAGGAGATTTTTTTTAAGATTATTAAAATTTATTACAATTTAATTCTTATCAATATAATCTTGACTACTTTTATATTATTGTTTAGTAAAAATTATAATTCAGCTTAACTATATAATTATAAAAAGTCAAGAGTGGATGCGGTGATAGGGCAAGTACTTAATCCTATTGTCAATTTAATAAAACAAACTTTTGCTCATATAGGTGAAGAGGGATATTATGATGTATATGATAGTGAATATTGATAATCTTCAAAGAGTTGTGCTCAATAAGTAAAAAAGGAGACTTGTCTTGAAGGTTAATAATTATAATTATTCATCCCAACTTAACTTAAAAAAGCAAATAGCATTTAAATCCTTTAAAGCATTTTCTAATGTAACTGTAAATGAAAAAGATAGTAATAAAATGGTAGCACTTAAGCTTGTAAACTTGGCAAGCTTAGGTGTACTTGTACCCGCAAGCGTATATGGAAAAATGTCAATCGGTATACCTGCTGTTGGAGCTGGACTTATATGTGACGCTTTTATAGAGCAGGAACGAGAAAAAAATGAATATAAAAATAAAAGTAAACTTTTTACGATTAAACTTATGGAAAAATTAAGTTTAATATCTACAGTGGCTTTAATAACGACTCGCAAGGCACTTTTGATTTTACCTACTGCAGGACTCTTTGTTGGTATTGGCGCGCTGGCTTATAGTGAAAAAAAGACAAAACAATCTGAGTAGTGCCTGTTTTGTCTTGAAATTAATAAACTCAGTTTCTTGAAAGCATAAATTTTATTTTTTATCCGACAAGGTATAAATAGTTGTATCTTTCAAGTTTTTTTTCCCATTGTTATAACTTCATACTATAAGTGAAAAATAATTATGTTTTCAGGGATTTTAAGACCTTTTTTACTATGATTACGAGCTTTATCAGATATCAATAAAATCAATTCGCTCTGATGGCACCTTGAAAATTCTTCTAAAAATAATTTCATTATACATTAATACTTTTTTGTTTGCAAACTAGTATTATTATTTATTTTAGCTAAGGTAGTTTTATCGTTTTCTTTTTTAATATTAAATTATGTTAATTTTTTAAAGATTCCTAAGATAAAAAAAGCAAATATAAGCTCTGGAAATACTTTATATAAGTACAATCAATTAGCTTCATAAACTTACTCCCCAACATTCCCTTCCTATCAAATTTTACCCTATAAAAAGGGTTTTTTTTTGTTTATATATACGAAGAACAGAAGTTTTTATAATTTAAAAAAATGGTGATGGTCATCACCTTTCTTGTGGCATCGCTGTAAGCTTTTGATATAACTTGAGTTTACCTGTAAGCATCAGTGCTCAACTGACCACTACCAAAAAATAACCGATCACCCAGCCTCAGAGAGTATTTTTTCAGTTATAACATTAGTTTTCATAGGCAAGTAAAAGCTGAAGGTACTGCCAAAACCTTGAATACTCTTCACCTCAACATAACCATTATGAATTTGCGCAATATGTTTAACAATGGACAATCCCAGTCCCGTGCCGCCTTGCTTTCTGCTGCGAGCTTTGTCAACCCTGTAAAATCTTTCAAATATTCTGGGTAAATGCTCGGGTGGTATACCAAATCCTTGATCTATAATATCTATACATATATATTTATCATATTTTTCAACTTTTACATTGATTTTTTTGTTTTCATTACTGTATTTAATGGCATTTATAACCAAATTTACAATAGCCTGCTCAAATAATAATAAATTAATATCAGCTTGTATTTGCTCAGGACAGATTAACTCCATCTCTATATTTTTTGCTTTTGATTTAATCTCGCATACCTGCAAAGCACTAACTAATATTTCTTTTAAATTATATGTTTCAAGGGTTATACTTTCATTAGACTGCTCAAGTCTGGATAAACTGAGTAAATCTTCTACAATAGCACTTAATCTGTTGGCATGCTTCGAAATTATTTCTAAAAATCTTTTAGCAGTATCAATATCAGACAAAGCACCGTCATTTAATGTTTCAATAAAGCCTTTTATAGAAGTTATAGGTGTTTTTAACTCGTGAGAAACATTAGAAACAAAGTCTTTTCTAATCTTTTCTAATTGCTTAATCCTGGTAATATCTTTTAATACAAACAGCGCCTCTATTTTTGTATTTTTAGAATCTTTTACAGTTATTCCCTTTAGCTGTAACAATAAGGGATTTCCATTTTTTATAACACAGATCTCTTTTTCTAAGGATTCATTTTCTGTATTTAAAGTCTCTTCAATAAAATTTATTATTTGTTCCTCTTCTATGGCTTCATATAAGTTTTTTTTCTGGGCATCTTCTATATCTTTAATTTCTAATAAGTTAGCCGCGGATTTATTTAATCGTCTTATATTCTTCTCATTATCTATAGCAATTATCCCCTCCGACAGATTAGAAAAAATAACCTCCTTTTCCTGCTTTTGCCTTGTAATTTTATTAATCCTGTTATCCAGTCGTTTAGCCATTTTATTCATAGCTATTGCCACCTCAGCTATTTCTTTAATCTGCGGCACTGATAATTTATAATTTAAATCCCCCTCCGCAAATTTTAAAGCACCCTCCGCCAATGATTCCAATGGAGTACTGATATTTCTTGAAAATATCCAGCTTATAATGCCCAATAATGCTGATGTTATAAGAGTTGTAACTATTATTCTGTTAAATATTTCACTTAAATTCCTGTCTATAAAGTTAATAGATACGGCATTTCTTAATATTCCGATAATTTCATTATTATACTTAACAGGTATAGCTATATACATCATTTTTTGCTGTAATGTTTTACTATATCTAATTGATTTACCTATTTCTCCACTTAATGCTTTTTTTATTTCAGGCCTGCCGGAGTGATTTTCCAACAACTCGGCATCATAGTGCGAATCACTTATAACTTTTCCGTCTGTACCTATAAATGTTATTCTGGATGATATTTTAGCGGAATATTTGTATGTTAAATTTTTTATTTTATCTTTATCAGTAGACCCTAAAGGTTTTTTAAACTCATCTTTTATTAATAAAACCTGTGATCTTAAGCTTGATGCAACTCTTTCGTGATAAAAATCTCTCCAAGTAGTAGTAGTAAAAATTATTGTAACCAGTAAAAATACACATATAATTATTATATATGACTTAAACAGCTTCCAGAACAATTTTTTATTTTTCATTTATTATCATTCCTTAAATCTATATCCGACGCCTCTTACAGTTTCAATATAAGAGCTAAAGTTCATAAGTTTTTTTCGTAGTCCCACTAATAATACATCAATTGTCCTATCTGTCGCGCAATGCTCATCGCTTTTAATCGCATCAATAATTTGATATCTGGTAAATACCCACCCTCTGTTAGATGCAAGTAAGTGCAATGTTTTAAACTCGGAATAAGATAATCTTACAGGATTATCATCAATTAAAACTTCGTGTTTTTCAGGATTAATAACAAATTTATCAACTTGAATAGTTGAATCAGGATTATAATATCTTTTACCATCTCTTCTTAAAACCGTTTTAATCCTGGCTAAAAGAATTTTAGGACTGAACGGCTTGGTTACATAATCATCAGCACCAGCTTCCAATCCTTTTATTATATCTTCCTCTTCTCCCCTTGCTGTTAACATTATTATCGGTATTTGCAAGTTTTCAGAATCTCTTTTTATAATTTTGCAAACTTCTAATCCGTCGATGCCCGGTAACATTAAATCTAAAAGTATTAAATCGGGATTTTCTTTATTAACCGCACTTAATGCTTCTTCTCCAGACATTACATAACTAACGTTAAAGCCGCTTTTTATAAGGTTATATTTAAGAAGCTCAATAATATCTTCTTCATCTTCGATAATAAGGATTTTTTTATCTTTCATAAACTGAATTTCCTGTTATTTTTTTTTAATTACTAATATTTATTTTAAAGAATAATTATTAGTCTTACATTAAAGTATTTAAATATTTAAAGTTTTATTAAAATTAGGTAGTGGTCAGTTGAGTACTGATGCTTACAGGTAAACTCAAGTTATATCAAAAGCTTAGAAGCTGTCTTGTTAAAGCTTGCATCGCCTTGCCAGGCAAGCCGCTTCAGCTTTAACAGCGCAGTCCTTAAATGAGCCTTTATTATTGATATAACC
>JANQHM010000270.1 GCA_028282645.1 Candidatus Gastranaerophilales bacterium | reverse complement strand
TAGTTATATCAATAATAAAGGCTCATTTAAGGACTGCGATGTTAAAGCTGAAGCGGCTTGCCTGGCAAGGCGATGCAAGCTTTAACAAGACAGCTTCTAAGAATTGGACATTGCAGGGCCATTCATAAACATCATCATAAACGTCAGGATCTGCATAAATTGATTGTTACCAGCTTGACTGCCCTGATTATTATTAACTCCTTCACGTTGAGCAAGATCATGTCCATTATATAATTTTTGAACTTTAGATTTTACATAGTTAGGGTCTTGCAAGTTCAAACGATTTCCATTATATATTTCTTCTCTGGTTAATTTACCATCCAGTTTACCCGTAGAGTCTTTAAATATGTTAAACGCCAAATGTTCACCTGCACTAAATACACCATCATTATTTAAATCCAGGTGTCGCTCAGCTGCAGGCATTTCGCAGGTTTGAGTAATACCATCTTTATTTTGATCAAATACACTTAAATAATTTTTAGAATGCACTAGGCCTTTTTCTATGCTATATTTACCGGTACCAGGATCATAAGGTGCGTATGTTACTGCTTCATAGCCATATCCACCATTATAACCACCGCATTGATACATCTTATATACCTCCAATATTTTCCTTATACCTTATATGCCTTAAACATTATCTTAAATAATAAATAAAAAGTTTTTTCTTTATTTTATGGAACTAGACTGACTATACCCTTTTCAGGTTACTTAAGCATATAACTGCTTGAATAAACCATACTCAAAGTAGAGTAATAACGCTTATAGAAAAATTTAATACCTGTTTTTATTTCCTTAATCTACCTATTTATATAAAAACATTTATTGGAGTTAAATTGCTAACATTTAAAGGTTTTCTCTGCAGAAGTAACAAATAACCTTTCAAACTTTCTTAATAATTTTATAATCGAAGACTCATGATGTTTCATCAACGGGTCAACAAGAATGGTTATTAACTTTAATCTTTGTCCCACCCATATGTCAGTTAAGGGTCTGTCACCAATCATTGCCGTTTCTTGCGGCAAAATATTATTTTCTTTTAATGCTTTTAGTGCAATATAAGTATCGGGCTTGCGGGCTTTGGCATAAACCGGACAATTCAATTCTTCAGCGACTTTTTCCATATAGTCAAAATGTGGGTTATTGCTAAGCACAACTATTTGAAAAGTTTCTTTAACTACTTCCAGCCATTGAGCAATATCATACTGTAATTTCCCTGACCTGGGCGGCATTAAAGTATTATCCAAATCAAAGAACAAAGATGTTATTCCATCAGCCTTTAGTTCATCTAAATTTATATCAGTTACTTTTTTAATAATATAAGTGGGTTTTAACCTCATTATTTTATTCCTTGTATCTTAATATTGCCCATTTGATTTCTGTTTTTATATATTCAGGTAAGTTTAAGTCAAGATATACTTGATAATTAGTGTTTGCCACATTAACTTCATTTTCACCCTTTACCATTATGATAGATTCAATAATAGTTTCGTACCTGCCGTTTGGGGTTATGCATTCAACTGTACTGCCTTTTTTAAGTTGATTCTTTAATTTTACTAAATATTTATTATCATTTATATGCTCTTCTATTACACCAACAAATGTTGCGCCGGTTATGCCTTTACTTGAATTATAATTGTAGTGTTCAAAATCAGGCTTATCTGCAAGAAATCCGGTCATAAATTGCCTGTTGTTTGTTTTTGCCAATTCGTTGAATAACTCATCAGCGTTAATAGTAGCACATTTATAGTAGCTATCAATAGCTTGTTTATAAGTTTTTGCCACAACCGATGCATAGTATAAGCTTTTTGTACGGCCTTCAATCTTAAAGGAGTTTACGCCGGCATTAATTAAGTCAGGGATATATTTTATTAATGCAAGATCTTTGGGGTTTAAAATATAAGTACCCTTTTCATCCTCTGTTATTTCAAAATATCGGCCCGGCCTATTTTCTTCTACAAGGTGATAGCTCCATCTGCAAGGTTGTGTGCAGTTACCTTTATTAGATTTACGCTTGTTGCTGGTAAAGTAGTCGCTTAATAAACATCTGCCGGAGTAGGATACACATAAAGAACCGTGAACTAATACTTCCAGCTCTATGTCGGGGACTTTAGCAGAAATGGTCTCTATTTCTGATAAAGACAGCTCTCTGCCTAGTATAACCCTACTAATACCTAAATCTTGCCAAAACTTTACTGCAGAATAGTTTAATGTGTTTGCTTGTGTACTTATATGCAAGGGTATATCAGGTAATTTACCTTTTAATATTGAATAAAAGCCAGGATCACCAAAAATAATACCTTCCGGTTTTTCGTCCTGAAGAACCTCTAAGAGAGCCGGTAATTTTTCTATATCGTCGTTATTTGCGAAGATATTAACGGTAACATATGCCTTTGCTCCCATTTGATGAGCCGTTTTTATTGCTTCTTTTATATTTTCCAGAGTAATTACGTTACCGGCTTTCATGCTTCTTAGACTAAAGTCAACTATCCCTAAATATACAGCATCGGCTCCATAAGCAATTGCATATTGCATCTTTTCTATATTTCCGGCCGGCAATAAAAGTTCGGCTTTACTCATTTATTCTCCAAGACATTTTTTATTACTATATAAAAAAATATTAAACCTGTTTTGGAAATATTTTAGATTTAATATACATTTATTATACTACACTCAAGTAAGATTTGTGATAAAAAGTAATAAACCAATTCAAAAATACTTTAGAATTTACCTGAAATTAAACTATGCCTTCTTTTATTGCTTTGACTGCAGCTTGTGTTCTGTCATCTACTACCAGTTTTTGAATTATATTACAGACATGAGCTTTTGCTGTATGCTCGCTTATACTTAAAGCTTCTGCTATTTCACTATTGGATTTTCCTTCTACTACCAGTTTTAAAACTTCATATTCACGTTCTGTTAAGTTTGCGTGCTCAGATTTAAAGCTTGCTCTTGATTGCGGCTTATTTTGCTGATAAAGACTTTTTATTTTTTCTTTTATTGGTGCGGCTATTGAAGCATCAAGCCACAATGAGCCTTCTTTACATGACTTGATTACTGTTATTAAATATTCTGTTTTTATGTCTTTCATTGCATAAGCATCGGCTCCTGCTACCAATGCTTGAATAACTTCATTTTCATCACTGTGCGAAGTAAGTACTACAACTTTTATATTGTTATTATATTCCTTTATTCTTTTTGTAGCTTCAATTCCATCTATTATAGGCAGACCTATATCCATAAGTACTACATCAGGATTAAATTTTTTTGCCATATCTATTGCCATTTGGCCGTCTTCTGCTTCTGCAATTACATCCAGTCCCGGATATTCTTCAAAAATAGCCTTTAGCCCAACCCTTAACAATTTATGGTCTTCAACCATTAAAAGTTTAATTTTATCCTGCATTATAAGTATCTCCCCTACTACAGTTTAAGCCTGAATGACAGCTATCACCTTTTAAATCTAATAATAAAATAAGCTAAACTCTAAAAAGAGTAATCTAAAATTTAATTTAGAACCTGTATATAATAGTAACTTTTTTATAATATTAAAATCATCAGTCAAGTGACTAAGGGTCATAGTCGCAAGTGCCTTAGGTTAAGAATAATAAGAAGAAAGTAATGTAAAATAATTTAAATTCTGCTAAAAAAATAAAAACAAAATAATAATTACGCTGCTAAAAGTTTAATAGTAGATAAAGAGAAGATATAGTATATAAAATTTAACATTTTATTGAATTTTGTTTTTGATTGGCATATTATATATAACTGAAACGATTGTAATAAATTAGTTTACAAAATCAAAAGGTGGAAAATTAAAATGTTAAGATTACAAACTCAGACATATATGAAAAAAACTGTTATAAATAAAAATAACCAGCAAAAAAATAATGTAATAAATAAAAAAAGTCAACAGAACGTGGCATTTGGACAGGGTTAAGGAAAATTAAGTAATACCCTTTAACCCCAAGAGTTTATTGAAATTAAGGGAGTAGCCATAGTAATATTTTTAAAGCTATTTAGTCTTAAAATATTAAGTGCTAAGCTTCTAATTATTGCAAAAACCATAGGGTTAACTCTAATTCTAGATT
>JANQHM010000184.1 GCA_028282645.1 Candidatus Gastranaerophilales bacterium | reverse complement strand
TCTAAATTAAATTTCAGATTTCTCTTTTCAGAGTTTAGCTTATTTTATTAGATTTAACAGGATTGAATAATCTGAAAAGTATTTTTGAGTTAGTATATTTACATATCTCTATTTTTTTAATTGTTTACAAAAAAATATTTTTTTAAACTGTTTTTGTCTACCAACCTTTCTTTCTTAATATCTTTTCCTCCTCCCCGATAGTACAACATGCTATCAGGACTTATTTTATTAATTTTTACTTGATTAAAGAATCTGAAAAGTATTTTTGAGTTAGTATACTTTTTAACACAACATATTTCCAACTTTAAAGCTTTGTTTTTCTACCATCCTTTCGTCTAATTACTTTATGAAGCTTTCCTCTGTATCAATACCGGGCACACTCAGTTTTACACAGCTTAACCCTTTAAATTAAGCAGCTTAACATTATTAAATAATATATTTTTAATAAAATTTTCTTTAAATTAAATGGGTTTAGCCGTCAAATGCAGAAATTATATGAGATGATTGATTTTGAACGTTTTCGTTATAAGAGTGAATTAAACTTACAATATTAAAAAACGCTATGATTATAACAATTATCCCACTTGCTGCAAGAAGTTTAGCAATACGTTGGCGTGCCATACAATCTCCCTTTTAAATTAATATAATAAACTAATTTAAAATTTTATTTGAATTATAAAATTAAGGTTGGTCAAGCTATTATACCGCCGCCTCCAGAAGTTAAGCCTGTTCCGTCAGCTTGGCCAAATGCTATTGTACCAGCTGTTTCGGTACCGCCAGGCTTTGATGCCACTTGACCTGTTGTATCTACAGGTGTTGCCGGCTTAGCAAATGGATTAACGCCTCTTGCGAATCCACCTGTTGTTTCAATTCCTAATGACATAAAATTCCTCCAATATCTAATAGATTTTAATACCTCTATAATAATAAAAACAATATTGACAAAAAAATTGCATGATATAGTTTATGCCGTAACATTTGTTGATATTTTTATACAAATATGAAATATGAGGCTATGGCCGGCATAAGCAAAAGACTGTCCCGGCAAGGAGACAGTCTTTTAAAGTAAATTTTTTTTTATATATATTTAATTCTTACAGGCCCATTCCCGGCATACCGCCTTCAGGCATTCCGGGCATACCGCCACCTTTATTTTCATCAGGAGAATCTACAATAGCAGCTTCTGTAGTTAATAACATAGCTGCAATAGATGCCGCATTTTCAAGAGCAGATCTTGTAACTTTTGCAGGATCTACAATACCGGCTTTAACCATATCAACATACTTGTTGTTGAGCGCATCAAAACCAATATTATTACCGGCTTCTTTTACTTTTTCCGCAATAACTTCACCACGCGCACCTGCATTGTAAGCAATTTGCTTTAATGGAGCATCTAAAGATCTTAAGAGAATTTCCGCACCGGTTTTGATATCGCCGGATAATGTATCAATTTTGCTTTCCAGGAAAGAAGAACCTTTAATTAAAGTAACTCCGCCGCCCGGAACAATACCTTCTTCAATAGCAGCTCTTGTAGCATTAAGGGCATCTTCTATTCTTAATTTTCTATCTTTTAGTTCAGTTTCGGTAGCCGCACCAACTTCAATAACAGCAACACCGCCTGATAATTTAGCTAAACGCTCTTGTAGTTTTTCTTTATCATACTCGCTGTCAGATTCTGAGATTTGACGTTTAATTAAAGCTACTCGTTCTGCAACGCCGGATTTTGTCTCTTCTCCAACAACTATTGTAGTTTTATCTTTAGAAACAGTTACTCTGCGAGCTTTACCCATCATTTGAGAAGTTACGTTTTCAAGCTTAATTCCTAATTCTTCCGTAAATAGCTCACCGCCGGTTAAAATCGCAATATCTTCCAGCATTGCTTTTCTTCTGTCACCAAAGCCGGGAGCTTTAACAGCTACAGCTCTTAATACTTTTCTCATTGTATTAACAACTAATGTAGCAAGAGCTTCGCCTTCTATATCTTCAGCAATAATTAAAATACCTTTACCTTCTCTGGCAACTTGCTCAAGAATAGGTACTAAGTCTGAAACCAAGTTGATTTTTTTGTTTACACAAAGTACAAACACATCCTCAAGAACAGATTCCATTCTTTCGCTGTCAGTTACAAAATAAGGACTGATATAGCCTTTATCAAACTGCATACCTTCAACAACTTTTAATGTAGTACCGATGGTTTTAGCTTCTTCTACAGTGATAACTCCATCTTTACCTACTTTATCCATGGCGTCGGCAATTAAGTTACCGGTATATTCATCATTACCGGCTGAAATTGTAGCAACTTGAGCGATAGATTCTTTTGATTCAATTTGCTTTGCACTGTCTTTAATTTGCGTAACGCAAAGAGCAACGGCTTTATCGATACCTCTTTTAATGCCTATAGGATTTGCTCCTGCTGCAACGTTTTTTAAACCTTCTTTTATAATAGCTTGAGCTAAAACAGCTGCAGTTGTAGTACCATCACCCGCTACATCATTTGTTTTGCTGGCAACTTCCTTTACTAATTGAGCACCAACATTTTCAGCCGGATTATCAATATCAATTTCTTTTGCTATAGTAACGCCATCATTAACAATTTGGGGCGAACCGAATTTTTTTTCTAAAACAACATTACGCCCTTTAGGCCCCAGTGTTACTTTTACCGCATTAGCAACAGCATCAATACCTTTTTCTAAACTTTTACGAGCCTCTTCTTCAAAAATTATTTGTTTAGCCATTTTTTATTCAACTCCTAATTTGTATTATTAATCAAATTTCATTGTAAGATTACTCTATAACACCTAACACATCTTTAATAGAAAGAATTTTATATTCTTTATTGTCTATTTTAATATCTGTTCCGCCGTATTTTGTGAATAATATAATATCATTCACCTTAACTTCCATTTCTTCTTTTTTTCCGTTCTCCAGAGTTTTGCCTGAACCTACAGCTAAAATTTTACCTTTTTGCGGTTTTTCTCTCGCAGAGTCCGGAATAAAAATACCGCCCGGAGTAGTTTCTGTTTCTTCAATTACCTCAACAACAAGCTTGTCACCCAGTGGTCTAATTTTAACGTCTGACATTCTTTATTTTCCTCCTAAATCATAAATCCCTTAACTTTACTAATAGTACATCAAACATTTTTTTATATTAATCAATTTTTTGTATATTATACTATTTAATTAATATTTTTAAAATAACAAAATATTATTAAATTTTGAATCATATTTTTTATACTATATAATTTAATACATCTTTAAAAAATTTTTAAATTTTTTAAGAAAAATTTAATTTTTTAATATATTTTCTTGTAAATACTCCATTAACTCTCTATCCAAAGTTTTAAGGTGAAACTTTAGCCACTCTTCAAGTGTTTTAGCCAAATGAATTGCAAACATGCAAATATATTTATAATCTTTAGCATTTTCATCATAATAATTATAATGATACCTTAATCTGTAATAAACAGCTCTAAAGTACTCATGGTCTTTCTTTAAATACTCCAGCTTAGGAAAGCCGACTATTTCAGCAAGATATTCTTCATCCTTAAAATGCTCCGTAACATATTTATCCAGAGTATAAATTAATTTAAGTATTACTTCTTTGTCTTTCGGTTTTGTACAAGCTTCATAAATATTCTTTACAGCTTCATCAATATCTTTATGCTGCACCTCTATGTTAGAAAATATTAACTGCAAGTCTTCTTTTTTATATTCCATTTATAAAGCCTCTTGTCTCATATTATTATATTAAACTTTATAGAGATAATTTCATTGGACAAAGAGTTAAAAAAAATGGACTTAAACAGTCCATAAAAAAAATAATAAAGTAATATTAAATTTTTAAAGGTGACGAATATCACCAACTATTTTTTAACGGCAAAGCTAAGCAAACCTGCTGTAGTAATACCAAGGCCCGCAATAGACAAGGCACTGCCAAAAGGATGTTTTTTTATTTGATCTGTTATTGCAGATAATTCTTTACACTTATTAAGATATTCATTCATATTAATCATTTTACAACCGGTATGTTTGATTCCGCATTGTATACCTTCCCATACAGCTTCTTTTAGCATATCTTTACCTTTGCTTTTTTTGGATTTACATTTACATTTAAACATTTTATTATACCTCCTATGTTTTAAATACGTACAACTAACCTGTAAAATTATATTACTCAGGAGTCTGCCAGATTTAAGCAAGTTGTTTTTCTTATACATATAGTAGGGATATTTTTTTAGTATTTTATTCCCTACTTGTACAAATTAAGTTAGAGCCTGTCTGGTAAAAAAATAAAAGCCGGTTATATCAATAATAAAGGCTCATTTACGAACTGCGATGTTAAAGCTGAAGCGGCTTGCCCGGCAAGGCGATGCAAGCGTTAACAAGACAGCTTCTTAATACTTGCTTGAAAGAGATGAGCATCACAAAAAATACCGGCAAGATGAGTGTTTCCTTGCCGGCAGAAATTTATTTTATAATTTATATATATATTAATAACAGGTTTTAAGTTAAATTTCAGATTTCTCTTTGGAATGAGCTTGTAAAAAATAAAATTGACCATTTCATTAACTAGTTTAAGCCGATAACAGTAAGGGTCATATCAAAGCTAATAGAGCCGGCCGCATCTTCAATACCTATAGAATTTTCATCAAGATCCATAACCATATCTAAAGGAGCTTTTTTATTACCAGTATTAAAAGGAATACTGCTGTTTGCAGGAATATTTAATGTATCAGCATCCAGAGCGGCAAAACCTACGACTGAACCTGTACCACTATCACCAAGTGCAGGGTATGCGGTTTTTGCATTGTTTGTAAGGTTAATATCAACAGAAGCAGTGGCTGAAGCATTTGTTAAAGTTAATACAGCTTTAGAACCGCCATCTGCAATATTAATTGAACTACCGCCATTAGAAGCAAAATCTAATTGATATTGTTTTGCTGCTGCTGTAGGATCATTTGACTGAACATATGAAGAACTTGATAATGTTCCGTCGCCCACAACTATATTATGAGCGGAAGTATCGCCATTACCTGCATCAGCTGCTGTTATAACACCAAAATCATTCGAAGCTGCGGATAATTCTACAATAGTTGCGGAAGGAATTGTAATTGTATATGTTTCGCTGTCTGCAACATCTGCACTTGCTATGCCTGTACCGATAAAGAAAGCAGCTACTACTAATGATAAATTTCTTGCAATATTCTTCATAAGTCCAATACTCCTTTTATATATATTAACTAAATATAATTATACTTTTTCTCAATTAAATTTCAGATGAGTTAGTATATATCAGCAACGGAATAAAATTTGACAGAACGATTACCCTTGTATCGCTAAGTAAAGATATACAATGATAAGTAAAGATATTTTAATGAAAAAGCTGTAATTTCAGACTCTTTTAAAAATGGTAAGATTTATTGTTTATATGTGCTAGATGTAATTTGATTTGTTTATTGAATAGGCTATATATTTATTATATAATAAATATGTTATATAATATTTTTCCAAAAGTCAATCTTAAAAGAATTCTTTCTTAATATTTTTTAATAAAAATCTTTTAATTTCTCTCGGTAAATCAGCTTTTTAGGGCCTCACAAACAGCTTTTTAGGATTTTTAACTACTTTGCTTCAAGCCTCTCTTTAAATATTTTTCGCTATATACCAGCTTAACATTTTTTAATATTATATAACTTTTATTTTTCTTTAAAACTTAAGTTATGACTATTTTTTTAAGAGTATGCGACTTTATAAACTAAATTATTTTATCTTTAAAAAATATCTTTCAAATTATTATGGTTAATAAAGCTTAATAAAAAGTATTGACATGTGTAAGAAAAAGGCAGCAGAAAAAAATATGCCCTATCAAACTCTTTTAAAGGAAATTATTCATAATAATTTAAACTAAGCAATTATTTAAAAGGTTTTAACCTGTCCTCTTTTTTCTATTAATTTGATATCAATGTTTTCTATATCAACAAAGTCATCAAGACGTACGGGGATATTAACTTTTTGACCTGTTTCGGAAAACATTTGCATACCTTTATAATCAAGATAATTCCTATCAACCACAACTGTATAATCTCCTGGCGGAATTGAGCCAATATAGTAGCTTCCGGTGCTATCAGTCGTAGTATATTTTACTTCTTTTCCATTTGGATCTAATAATAAAACAATAATATCAGAATTAAGCTCTTCTTCTTTTTCTACGGTAACATTACCGGAGATACTTCCCGGAGTGTTTATTAATCCTAAATTAACCTTATAAACTTTTTCTCTTTTTACATCAATTGAAATATTGTTGCCGGTAGGAGAATACATAAACGGTAAGCTGTTTTTATCAATACCAAGAATATATCTTCTGGGAGCAAGCCCCGTAACAACGTATTCCCCTTTATCATCACTACTGATGTTAAACAGGTTTTTAAAGCTGATTTCAATATCAGGAACTCCTTCTTCCCCTTCATCCATTTTTCCGTTTTGATTAAGGTCAAGAAATACTATACCTTTGATAATACTGTTCTCCGGATTGAAAGCAGTTTGAAGTCCTGCTTTTTTATAAGAACTTACAGTTCCTCCAAAGTCAATGTTATTTAATAAGTTAACTGATACTGTATGGGTTTTATTTTCATTTGTTGCGGCAAGTGATTTTGCTGCATTATATCTGTATCTAAGAACCAGCATTCCTACTTTTTTTATTTGATATCCGATGTCAAGCCCCATATCCAAGTTATTGCCGGATCCGCTTTGGTAACCTACACTTGGTGACAGAGTAACTCCATAAATGGGTAAGTGCGACCTGTCAAGCTTTACGTTAAATTTATTTCTGCTAAGTTCAGGAGTTCGGGTTAATCCGTTGCCTAAGTATCTTTGTTCGGGACCATCGATAGTTTGCTCTTTAGATAATCTTATTTTGCCTATCTTACCCGCATCCAGCTCAAGTGCCAAATTAAGCCTGTCACTTGTATCTTTAATGTTTTCCGCTGTTTTATAGTTGCAGTTACTATAAAAAGTTTTAATATGATTTATCATCATTCGATGCTTTTTGCCCAGCTGCTGAGAAAGAGTAAAATTGAGGTTTGTTTCTTTGTCTTTATAAAAGTCATTTCTGTAGTTGCTTGAGCGAACACTTAAACGTAAATTTGTACTTGGAGTTATTTGATTAGACAAATTAATATTCAAATTTCTAATATTGGAAAGGCCACCATCAAATGCATTATCTAAGTTTGAGGTGTAATTAATAAAATTACCTGAAATATTTGTAGAATTAATTTTGCCGTTAAAATTTAATTCTCCGCCTCTTTTATCAATGCTATTGCCCTGCGTAACCGTATAAAAATCGGAACCGTAATGAAATAGTTTTCCAAACAAGGCAAAGCTAAGCTTTTCATTATCATAATCCATAGAAAATACACCGCCAAAGTCAGTTCCATCCGGTTCAAAAACAGAAAGAGACGTTGCATTTGAAAGGGCTAACTCTGAAGCAAATTTTAAATTTTCTTTCATTTTATGTTTTAAACTTAAACTTGTAATAAAGCCTGATGAGGATCTGTTTTGTCTTATGATTCCAGGTCTGTCAGACCTTGCAGAGGAAGAATTTTCGGATTTTTTAACTTTAAAATCCTGTGCAATGCTTAAAAAAGCTGTTGTGTTTTTTGTTAGGCCCAAGCCGTATTTAGCCCCGGAAATTAGTTTAACTGAATCACTATTGTTAATTTGTTTGTTTCCAAGTAAATTAAACCTGTTTGTTAAGATAGAGCTTTCCAATCCGGAAAATACCAGAAACTCTTTTTCCCCATTTGCCAATAAATCGTTGCTTCGTGAGAATGACCTTTTATATACAATTTCTCTTGAACTGTCCGTATTTACCTGCTCTACTCTAATATCAACAAAAGAGGAATTAATTGAATAGTTTATAGATTCAAATTCAAATCTTCCATTTTGAACTTTTTGAGAATCTCTGAGTATATCATTAATAAAAAGTTCAACAGTAGTACCCTCTAAGGCTCTTCCTGCTATAAACCTTGGAACTGAAAGAGTTCTGTTTAATGAGCCCAGGGTACCGAATTTACCGCCAACCAAACTTGTTCCGGGTATGGCAAGGTCTGACAGGCGTGTAAATGTACTTCCAATAGTAGTATTATAACTAGATCCGGTATAATCAAGTGTTGCCGTAAAATTTCCAATATCCAAAGCATCATTTCCATAAAAGCTTCCTGCCCCAATATTATATTCACCGCCTAAAAATTTGCCGCTGCTTGCAATGTTTAGATTACTGTTTTTTGTAGAATTACTAACTTGTCCGTTTGCTGTTTTACTTACGGTTCCGCTTATTCCATAATCTATTTTTTCTATTCTAAAAGATTTGTCTTCTTTTACATAAGAGTTTACTTCTGTAATCGGTTCTTCATATACTATTTTTTCTTCTTTTATTTCAGCTTGCTGTTCTTCAGCCTTTAGAGAAAATTTGCTTTTTAGACTAATAACGTAGTTGTTTTTATCAAAAGTTGATTCTAAATCAAAAAAATAGTTAACAAATTCTATAGGGACAAAAATATCGTCCTGAACAATAAATCCTTCTTCTATACGAACCATTTTAGGATTTTTTATCTGGATAATATTATTGCCGGAAATAATACTGTTTTCTTTATGATTAAAAGTTATTTGGTTTTTACTTGCAGGATGGGTAAATGTAACATTATTATTTACATGATTAACAGATGATTCTATTTCAAGTATATCAGCAAGAGTCATTACGGGTACAGAAATCTTACCATCCGGCCACATAATGATTTCAAAGTCATAAACCAGGTTTTGATTAACATGTAATGTTACAAGAGCAGTTTCAACATTTTCGTACTTATATAAAATTTTTTGAGCTGATTCTTTTTTTTTGTTTGTATCTTTTATTAAATCATTTAAATCAGCTTTTTTATTTTGTGTATCATCTGTTGTTATTTGTTTTTCATCTTTAGGCTGTTCATTTAAGCTTTCTTCAGTATCTTTAGTGTTAGTATCGGATTTTTTTTCTTCTAATTCTTCTAAATTAATTGTTCTAATAGAGGGAATATTAAACTCTTCACAGTTATTATCATTACAGTCTACATGGCTATAAGTCGGTACGCTTATATCCATTTTATTTCTAAGCTGTATTTTTTTATTTATTTTATTTATAAAACCTGATTTTTCTGTAATGTTAGTATTAAAAATTCTTTTATCTATAAGAGAATCAGCCCTTGTATCCAAAGATAAAAATATAAAGGCAAATATTAGAATTGAAATAGTTTTTAAACTATTTTGTGCTATATTTAGAAAGATATTTTTTATATTAAAATTCAATGTTAGGGCTTTCTTCTCCGGGGAACATTTATTTAATTTATCGGATTTTTTTTATACTTCATTTAACGGATTGTCTTCATTTCTTTAAAAAAATAAGCCTTTGTAAATATATATTTACAAAGGCTTATTTGATTGGAGTGAAATTTAATTTTATTGATTCTAAATACTAGCCTTAATTAATTGGTAGTGGTCAGTTGAACTTATGCTTACAAGTAAACTCAAGTTATATCAAAAGCTTACAGCGATGACACAAGAAAGGTGATGACCATCACCAATTAATTTAACCCAATAACAGTAAGGGTCATATCAAAACTAATAGAACCAGAAGCGTCATCAAGACCTAAAGAGTTTTCATCAAGATCCATAACCATATTTAAAGGTGCTTTTTTAGTTCCCGGATTAAATGGCACGCTGCTATTTGCAGGAATATTTAATGTGTCAGCATCCTGGGTAGTAAAAGTAACAACTGTACCGGTTCCACTATCACCAAGTGAAGGATAAGCACTTTTGGCATTATTTGTAATATTAATATCAACAGACGCAGTTGCAGAAGCGTTAGTCAAGGTTAATACAGCCTTAGAGCCGGCATCTGCCACAGATACCGTACTACCGCCATTAGGGGCAAAATCCAGCTGATATTGTTTTGCCCCTGCGGTAGGATCATTTGATTGGACATATGAAGTGCTTGACAATGTTCCGTCGCCAACAATTATGTTGTGATTAGCTATATTTCCGTTACCAAAATCTGCGGATGTTATTACGCCAAAATCATTGGTTGCTGCTGCTAACTCTACAATAGTTGCAGATGGAATATTAATAGTGTAAATTTCACTGTCTGCTACATCTGCTTTGGTAAAGGTTGTACCAACAAAGAAGCAAATGTTTACAGCTACTAATAATGATAAAGTTCTTTTAAATTTCTTCATAAATCCAATTCTCCTTAATCTTTAAATTATTCTGATCAATCTAACCAAATGTCTATATCAGCACTATTTTGACGGAACTTAAGTATAATAAAAAAAATGACAAAATATTTACTCCTACATAACCTAAATTACTAGTTATAAAAAATATCCAGCTAAATTTAAAATTACTTTCAAACAAAGTAATTAATATTTAATTAAAAACACAATAACCACATTATCTTATTGTTTTAGCTCAAAATTAAATCTTCTCTATTTTAGAGAACATCATAATTTACTTAAATTTAACTAAATAATTTAATCAGAGCTAAATTTTTAATACTACTCTTAAATAATCTTCAGATTGCTGGCTATTTTATTAACTTTTACATTAATAAAATAATCTGAAAAATATTTTTGAGTTAGTATTTAGCATAATTAAAAGAGTATATGATAAACTTATTTAAATGTTGGCATTTGAATTGTTACGCTAGAAACTAGCAAAAAATAAGTTATTAATTAATTTTAAAGGTTATATACTTGTTATATTATTTTTATAATATAAGAGTTTTAATAGAATGTCAATCTTAAAAGAAGATTTGATTTACATTACTTAATAAAAACTTGATTTTTTCTTGTTTTTACTAATCGATTTATGTTTATAAATAGTGCCTTTTAGACGAAAGTCTCATTCTTTAGTTAGAGATATATTATACTCTTGGTTTTTTTAATTTTACTTAATATTTCTTAATATTTTAATCTTTTTCATATCGTCTTCTCATGGGTGAAACCAGGTTAAAGAGAGTATCGTATCTGTATATATTAGCATCAAGAACTTTTTTATATAACAAACTGTATGTTACCGCAATATCTACCCCGGAAAGGTTAATTCCGTCATAGCTTCCGGTTGTATAGTTCCTTCTGTTGCCGGAAGCTAAATTGTAAAATACATTGTTTTGGCTAAATGGTTTTCTTCCTGGTGCAAAATTATTAAAATTTATTCCGCTTACCCTGTAATAGTTTGAAAGTGAAGGATCACCATTTATTTTTGATTGTAAAAGCCAGCAACTATTAGACTTTACTGTTACAGTCACTGTATTGGAATCATAAAATTTTTTAAAGTTAAACATATCAGCAGGTGAAAGCTCTACATAAAGCGGACCGCTTATGTTTAAATATTGCCTGTTTTCGGTTGTAAAAATAAAATCAACAGTGCGGGTTTTTTTTATATTGCTTTCTTTATATAAATTAAAATATAATCTGTGTCCGTAAGTTGTATTGCCGTAATCAGCCTCATATGTTGTATAAATAATTTCAAAATTTATATTTTTTGCGGATTTTATTCCTTGTTTTATTATGGTTGCTTTGCTTATATGCTTTGAGGACTCGATATTTTGATACATTCCCATTTGCTCGGGGCCTTTTACCCTAAGTCTGTAGGTGGGATTTTCCGGTAGCCGTATATCAATAGCAGGACCGTTTCCACTGATTTTTCTTGTTAAATATTTATTTATAGATACACCCAGGCTAAAATTTTTTTTGCTGCTACCTTTGATTTTAGCAGTGCATTGGGACTTGAAAGTATTTCTTGGCCAGTTAGCTACAGGGGTTGGTGTTGAACAATATACTTTGCGCAGCCTGATACCAGCCTGCGATTCATTTGCAAAGCATAATAGTACTAATATAAAAACCACAAATATAATTAAAAATCTTTTCAATTTTTCTCAACTTTATTTAAAATTAAAAAAAGTATTATAAATACTTATTTTAAATAATATAATTTTTTTTTAGTCTTTAAAATACTGGGTTTGTATTAATTTTTATACCGGTTGTCAATTAAATTTTTTCAGATTACTCTTTTCAGAAATATAATTAATTAATCCCAACTATGCTAAAAACAACATTAAAATCCATTGTTTGGGGGGTATCATTAACATCAAGGGTTGATTCATCTAAATCCATTTTCATGCTTAAAGCTGCTACTTGATCTTCAAATTCAATATTGGAAGAAGCCGGTATTGCTAAACTGTTATAGTCTTGCACTACAAAGGATGAACCTTCGCCTGCACCCAATTTTGGAAGTTCTGACTGGCCGTAGTCGGTAAGATTTATACTGACTTCTGTTTGATTTGTATCTGTTAAAACAAGTTTAGCAATGTTATCTTGAGAAACAACATTTACGTTCATTGAGTTTGATGAGAATGTTAATTTAAATTGTTTATTTGAAACTGTTTTCGGATTGTTTGTTCTTATATGAGAAGTGTTGTTGGTGCCGTCTCCTAATGTGATAACGTGTGCTGACTTATTGCTAACCCCGTATTCGCTGCTTTGTATTGTTCCAAAATCTGTTTTATCGGATATTAATTGAAGACTTGTTGTTTGTGGTATTGTTAAAGAAAAACTTTCAGTGGCAACTAAGTCTGCAAAGCATTGCCCGGGAAAAATAATAAGCACCAACACAAACAATAGCGGCAAAATTATTTTCTTCATAACTCACCCTTGTTTCTTAAAAAATATTTTTTTCCAAATAATATCTTAGACCAAAAAATTATTTTTTAGGTCTCATTTATTTTCTCTATTTTGGGTATAACAAATATATAACCTTTCAAATTTTATTATAAATGCTAAATTTTAATTTTTCAATACTACTTTTGAATTTCCCAAAAAAAATATCAGCAGAATTTCCGAATACCTTTATTTAACAAGCCTAAAGGGCTACTTTACAAAAGTTAATAAAAAATAATATGAAAAATTACTGATTACACTAGCCAAACACTTTAATTTTTTAAAAACTATGATAAAATAGGAGAAACAAGGACGGGGTGCGTCAACACCCTTTTCAGAATCCTTAACAGATGAAATTAGAAGAATTTGTTAACAAGAGCCAATATCAGTGATATGAGCTCTTGTTTTTCTACTAGCGTAAAAAGTATTAGAAAATTATTAATAAGCCTCTTTTGCTAGCAAAAAAGCTAAACTCTAACTTCATAACTACCACCTCCCCTCATCAAGCAAAATCGTTTTTTGAGAACGTCGCCTTGAGAAAAAGTAGTTAAGGAGTCCTGGTCCTTGTCTATGAGAATTTCAGGGCAAATTAATTCTAAGCAATACCTTTGGAGTTTAAAGCATAATCTATGTTACAACAGTTTATAAATCTTGCCTGAGAAATATTTTTTATTTTA
>JANQHM010000169.1 GCA_028282645.1 Candidatus Gastranaerophilales bacterium | reverse complement strand
TCATTTTTTAACGCTCCCGCTTCGCAATTCAGAGTTTAGCTTATTTTATTAGATTTAACAGGATTGAATAATCTGAAAAGTATTTTTGAGTTAGTATAATAATAAAATCTTATTTTTTATTGATAATCTGCTTTTTGTAAAATGTAATAGGAATAAGTTGGTAATTGGTTTGGAATTTTTATTTTTTAGGACTGTTATTATTATAAAAACAAAAAAGTATATAAAATTGCTTTATTTTTTATATTATACTGGTATTCGATTAAACTAAAGACGCTTTTATTATTTCCAAAAACTTTAAAAAAAAGAGGCTGTCCGTTGGATAACCTCTTTTTTCTATTATGATTTTATTATGTGTATTATTTTTTACTTATGCGGCTCTTTTAATTTACTTCTTTTTAGCTTTTTGGGTACCAGGACATGGTGGTTGCCCCGGACCGCCGCATCCTTTGCCTTTGCTTTGGCCTTTACCTTGGCCTTTCTGGCCTTGTTGATCGCTTTGCTCTACTGCTTGCTTTAACTCAGGCTCTTCTACGCTGTTCTTTTGTGCTGCTGGAGGGATAGCCTCTTCTCTTGAGGTCCCTTCTTGCTCTGCCTTTTTAACATCTTTTACGGCTTTTTGCATATCGCCGCCGCCGCCACCGCCGCATTGACCACCTTGACAGCCGCCGCCACCTTCGGCTTTTTGTGCTCCACCGCCGCCGCAGTTGCCACCTTCACATCCGCCGCCGCCTTCAGCTTTTTTAGGAGAATTACCGTCTTTACCACCGCCTTGTTGCAAGGCATTCATTATGTCTTTAAAACCATTTTTAAATACGTCTTGAAGGCCTTTATCCTTAAGATCACCTTTAGGATTATTTTTATCTTTTAGTTCTTGTCCTCCTTCCGGTTTTGCCCCTTGTGGCCCTTGTGGTCCTTTTGATTTTTCTGCCCCTTGAGCTCCTTGAGCTCCTTTTGCTCCTTGAAGCTTATTAAATATTCCTTGAGCTCCTTTAGGAGTTTTAGGACCCTTAGAAGCTCCTATAGATCCTGCTGCTTTTGCTTTTGCTGCTGCCTTTGGTCCTGCTGCCTTTGGTCCTGCTGCTTTTGGTCCTGCTGCTTTTGCCGCCTGTGGTTTTGGTCTATTATTTACTGCTGCCATAATGAATCCTCCTCATTAATAATATGCTTATCTCTCGATTTTAATTTAATATATAAGTTACAAACTTATTTTGGGTAAAAGGTAAAAGAATAATAAAATAAAAAATACTGATAATTTTTATACTGCTCATCAATTAAATCTTATAAATCTTAGATTACTCTTTTCAGAATTTAGTTTATTTTATTAGATTTAAAACGATTGAATAATCTGAAAACTATTTTAGAAATAGTATATAAAAATCTACTTGCAGATAAATATAGATATTGTAGCTCATTACATAAATCTATTTATAGATAAAATAAATATTAAAAATTTTTAGTGTATTACCTACTAATAGATAAATATATAAAATAAATCTTTTCTACGTTTCTACGTTAACCTACTAATTGTTAATTTTTAATTTAAGTTATTAAATAAACTTGTAAGATGCTTAAAGTTGTTGTTTTCTACTTATATATTCTTATTATTATAAAAACAAAATAAGTCTGAAAATTGCTTAATTATTTTATATTTTTTTGGTGATGGTCATCACCTTTCTTATGGCATCGCTGTAAGCTTTTGATATAAGTTAAGTTTACTTGTAAGCATAAGTACTCACCTGAGCACTAGCTTTTTTTTATTGAAGTATTTTAGACAAAAAGCCCCTATAAAGGAATAGAGGCTTTTGCTTGAGTGTATATTACAGTCATTGGTTTAAAGTTATTCCATTTTAGGTACTCCAGGAGCAAGCCCTTGCGGAAGCTCTCCTAAAGGAACACCGGTTATTGCTCCCATTCCGCTTAAGTCTTTAATCCCTGTTGGCGTAGTACCGGCCGGTTTTAACTCGGGCACGCCCGGAAAAAAATTATTTGATATTCTACCCATAGGCACACCGGTAATAGGTCCGTAAGGCGAGCTTGGTATGCTTTTACCCGGATTAAAAATTTTGTCTGTATTTTGTCCTTTATTCTTTGGTGTTTCCCCTTGGTCAATACCTGTTTTAATCTCCTTCAAGGCCTCAAGTATCTTGTTGTTAGCTTCTTTACCGATATCTCCGCTATCAAGCTTTTTTTCAAGCGAGTTTAACAGTGCTTTTAACCTGGCATCCGGAGTTCTGTTTTTATCAAAAACCGGCGTGTCTGTTTTATCATTCTTCCTAGAATTTTTTCCAGAGCCTTTAAAAGGTCTTTTTGATCCTTTTGTTCCATTTATGTCATTTAAAGCCATTTAAAACCTCTTCTCTAAAAAATTTTGCATTTCTCTCTCTGTAAGAAGCTGTCTTGTTAAAGCTTGCATCGCCTTGCCTGGCAAGCCGCTTCAGCTTTAACATCGCAGTCCGTAAATGAGCCTTTATTATTGATATAACCAGCTTTTATTTTTTTAACCAGACAGGCTCTAAGTATTTTTAAGGGAGTATATCTAACTTACGTCTATATATATAAACAATTTATCTCTTAAATAATTGCTATTTATTTTTAAAAAATATATATAATTAATAAAAAAATCCCCCCTTTACCTAAATTAAAGGGAGAATTTTTTGTATTATACTAACTCTAAAATATTTTTCAGGTTATTTAATAATATTAAAGCTAATAAAAAATAGAGTTTATCCGGAAAGAGTAACCTGAAATTTATTTGTATAAGTAGTATAATTATTTTGTTGCCTGGCTTTTTAGCCTGGATATCCTTTTTCTTAAAGAATTTTCCAAATTTTTAGTCTTTCTTTTCACCCTCGGCAGTTTGCTGGCCTTGGGTAGTAACTGTAGTATTTTCACCTCCGTCAGGTTGTTGGCCCTGGTTAGTAATTGTAGCGGCTTGTCCCTCGTCAGGTTGGCTAGTAGTTGTTGTAGTTGTCTTTTTTACGTTTTTGGTAGTTTTTTCATCATCATCCGATTTTTCGCCTTTTTTAGCAGTTGTAGTGGCAGTGTTGCCTTTAGTGACGGATTGTTCCGGAGCGGTAGTGGTGGTAGTTTTGCCATCAGCGGCTGGTTGCCCCGGAGAGGTAGTTGCGGCAGTTTTGCCGTCAGTAACCGGTTGGCTTGGTTTATCGGTTGTAATGATTTCCTTTTTAGGAGCAGGTGGAGCTTGTTTAACCGTTGTAGTAGTCTGCCCTTTAGGAGCAGGTGCCACTTCAGCGGTCTGTCCTTTAGGTGCAGACGCAGCTTGTTTTGGTGCGGCAACAGTTTGTCCTTTAGGAGCTGCCTGGCCATTTTTACCCATTATTTTTGTGAGTAAAGTCATTAATAATTCTAATAATTGATCTTTAGAAGTACCTCCTTCTTTTTGTTGAGTTGTATTATTTTGAGCTGTTGCCGGCGGATTTTGGGCAGCGTTTTGAGTACCTTTAGGCGGAATACTGCCTAATACATTACCAGTAATGCCCTGGGCCAAGCCCGCTCCTCCTCCAAAAATTGAATTTAATCCATTGCCTGCGCTTTTAGGCAGGCCTTTGCCGATGCCATTGGTTAATCCGCTGCCTACACTTTTAGGCAGGCCTTTGCCGATGCCATTGGTTAATCCGTTGCCTGCGCTTTTAGGCAGGCCTTTACCGATGCCATTACTTAGGCCTTTGCCTAAGCCTCCAAGTAAACCCATATTAAATCCTCTCTTTTTCTAAGTTTTCTCTAACTCTCTCAAAAAAATCAAGCAACTTTTATCTTTTAAACCGTATGTTTATATAAACAATTTATTTATTCAATAATTGCCATTTACTTAAGAAATAATAAAAAATTCTTTTAAAAATATATAATTCATTAAAAAACTCACTTTAGTATTAGTTTTGCTAAAGTGAGTTTTTTACTTTATATTGGTACAAAATTAAATTTCAGGTTACTCTTTGGAATGAGCTTATAAAAAGTAAAATTGACCATTTCACTTTTTAACGCTCCCGCTTCGCAATTCAGAGAATAGCTTATTTTTATTAGTTTTTACACGATTGAATAATCTGAAAAGTATTTTAGAGTTAATATATTGCTTTTATATACCGGTTCTAAGTGACGGGTACAGGAGGTACTTCCCCTTCAGCTGCTGCGCCGTCCCCTGTTTTTTCAAACACTCCGGGATACAGGCTTTTAACCTCTTGTGCAGTAACTTCTCCATTCATATATTGTTCATATAATTCAGGATCTATTGTTTGAAGCAGGTCAAGTAATTCAGGAGGTATTTCCTCTTCAGGCGGAACTTCTCCTTCAGCAGGTGGTGGAGTTTCTTCTGCAGCTGCCGGAGGAGCTGCTCCTGCTCCGCCGCCTCCTTCAGTCGGTGCGGCTTCTTCACCACCGCCGCCGCCGCCAAACATGCCGCCAAGTGATCCTAATGCACCCATTGCAGCATCAGCCAAGCCGCCTAATATATCTCCAAAGCCGCCGCCTGCACCTCCTTCTTCAGCAGGTGCTGCTCCTCCGGCTGGAGCTTCGTTTGCAGCAAGTGGTCCGCTTCCTCCGGCTGGTGCTCCGCTTGCAGCAAGCGGTCCACTTCCTGAAGCGGCACTTCCGGGCATACCCGGCTTAAATGCATCAGAAAGTTGAGATTGCGGATTTGCAAGATCTGACTTTTTTCCAAAACTTCCAGGTTTCGCACTGTTAAAAATACCTTTATCCTTTGCTGCTAAAGGACTTCCTTTTTTAGGTTGAGTTCCTCCGCTTGCTGCTGATCTTTTAGGTGCTGCTTGTTTATGTGCTGCTTTTTTAGCTGCTGCTTGTTTAGGTGCCGCTTTTTTAGGTGCCGCTTTTCTAGGTGCCGCTTTTGATCTACTTTTAGGTCTGCTTTTGGATCTGCTTTTAGATCTGCTTCTAGACCGACCTTTAGATCTGCCTCCGACTCTAGCCATATTCGTTCTCTCCTCTCAAATATCTTGTATCTCTCTCATTAAATAAAATTAAAAAGCAAAAAAATTCTCTTCTTTATTTTTCTTTTAAATAAAATTAAACAGCTAAATTTTTCTCTCATCTTTTATATATATAAACAATTTTCCTTTTTAATAATTGCTTGATTTCTTTTAAAGCTTGTCTGATAAAAAAAATAGGAAATAGCTAACCGGGTAATGAATTTAGGTTAGTTTAGCAATCATAATTCAAAAGTTTATTAAATTATTAAATTTTCATAACTTCATAAATTCAATTAACTAAAGAAAAAATTTTCCTGGTAAAAAAATAAGTAAAAATAATCGATGGGGGAATTTAAATAACTCAAACGCAATTAAAATAAATTATTAAAAGAACTCCGCTTTTGTTTGATAAAACAATATATGCATCAAAATAGGGAGGAAAAAGAATGAGTTTAAAAAAATTATCATTAGCAGCAGTATTAACAATTTCAATGTTTACATTAAATCCGGCAACAAATGCACAAGGTATATGTCCGCAGCAATGCCCGCAACCTTGTCCGCAGCAGGTTCAGTGTCCTCAGCCATGTCCGTGTGAACCGGTATGTCCACAGCCATGTGCGCAATATTGTCCACCCGTTCAATATTGTCCGACACAACAAGTGCAACACTGTCCGGTATGTCCAACCGGTGCGGCTGCTCCTATATATCCATGCCCACCTGTTCAATATTGCCCGACACAGCAAGTACAACAATGTCCTGTATGTCCAACCGGTGCAGCAGCTCCTGTATGCCCATGCCCACCTATACAATATTGCCCGACACAGCAAGTACAACAATGTCCTGTATGCCCAACCGGCGCAGCAGCTCCTGTATGTCCTCAGTGTGTTCCTGTATGTCCGCAACAAACTTGTCCAACCCCATGTCCTACAGCAGCATTACCAATAACTCAATTTGCACCGGTTTGTCCTACTGCATGCCCAACGTGCCCAACCGGTGCAGCAGCTCAACCTATACAAATGGCTCCTGTTTACCAATATCAATACCAAACATGTCCGGCACCTTGCCCTGCGCCATGTGATCCATGTAACCCATATACATCATATGCTCCTATCACAGGTGCAGCAGTACCTCCAATGCAGATGACTCCTGTAATTCAGGCACCTGCAAACTTAAATCCGACTTGTCAATCATTATCTAATATGCCTGTTTGTGTAAACTGTCCTAACTTAGCCACAAACAACGACTATATCAAAAGACAAGTTTATGCATATCCTTATATAGGCGGTAAAAGTATAGTAATGCCTGCTTCAAGTGAAATTGTACAACTTGGAACAGATTGTAACAAAATAATCTCATCCGAGCCAATTACAAACATTACCGGCGCAGCAGCCCAATTGTGCGGCGACCCTGAAAAAATCATCGGTTCAAGCGTATCATTAGGCGCAAAATCCGGAGAGAAGAGACATGGTGTACAGGTTTCAAAAGTACCTAAATGCGAAACAAACAGAGCAGAACAATGTATATCAATCCAATCAGAACAAAGCACATGTTATGAAATAGTGGCTTTAGTACCTTGCGCCCCTCAGATTACAGGTGCGGCTGCTTGTCTTGCAAGAAACTTTAATGATGTGCCTTCAAATCTATGGGCAAAGTGCGATATCGAAAAACTTGCATGTAAAGGCATAGTTGCAGGTTACCCTGATAACTCGTTTAGAGCTTGTGATGCAATCACAAGGGCTGAATTTGCAAGTTTATTAGTATCTGCTTTAAATTTAGACAACGGCAAATTAAGAAATCCTGCTAAAAAGTTTAGAGACGTCAGTACTAACCACTGGGCTAAGCAAGATATCGAAATAGCTTTTGATGAAGGCTTAATTGCTGGTTTCCCCGACAATACATTCAGACCACAAGAAACCATAACAAAAGCTGAAGCTCTAAACGTATTAGCAAAAGCTATCCCTGGTAAACTTGACAGTACAGAAGCTAAAAAAGTTCTAAGTCAGTATCCTGATGGCTATCAAGTTCCTGAATGGGCAGAAAAATCTGTTGCAGAAGCATTAAAAGCCGGTTTATATTGTGAATTACCTGACGGTAATCAAATCAGACCTGATGACAATATAACCAGAGCAGAAGTAACAAAAATGGCAGCTCAAATCAGGCAAGATTTAGCGCTGGAAGAGCCTGAACCTCAAGTAACCGGTGCAGCAGCTTATGTGCCGCAAAAAGTAACAATGAATGCTCCTACATTAAGCGTTAAAATCGAAGACCAACTATCAGCCAGAAGCAGTCAAGTTGGCGACAAATTTGCAGGCAAAACTTTAGAAGCAATTACAATAAACAACATGTCATTCCCTAAAGGTTCTCGTGTAAACGGTAAAGTTGTAGAAGTAATTCGTCCTAAAGGCAGAAGTAAAGGTGCTTTAAAAGTTGCATTCACAGAAGTTAAGGCAGAAAAACAAAAAGCTGTTTTACCTCAAGAAATTCTTTCTGCAGTAGTACAAGAAACTCACAAGCCTAACTTTGTGGCAAGAACAGTTCAAATGCCATTTAACTTGGCCGGTAGAGTTTTAGGTATTGCAGGAAGAACGGTTGGTGGAGCAACAATCATTGCAGGTAACGCAACTGAGCAATTCTTTAATGGCGTAGGTACCGGAGGAAGTGAACTATTCCAGGGTAAATTCAGAGCTATGGGAAGAAGTGTTATAGAAGGTACAGCCGGCTTGGTGAAAGGTCCTTTCAATATGGCTAGAACAGTATTCAGTGGCGCTGGCGGTATCGTTGCAGTTCCTGTGACAGAAGTTGCTTACTTAGTTAACCCTAAAGGAAGTTTAATATCCAGTGTGAATCCTAACGAAATCATATCCATAGCGTTTGGTTGTCAATAATTCTCACACATATCCTGGTTCCCTAAGTTTGGTCGGAGGTTATATACCCTCCGGCCAAATTTTTATTCCTAACGAAAAATCGGAAATTTAATTGAGTACCAGTATAAAATTATAAAAAATAGGTAGATGGTCATCACCTTTCTTATGTTATCGCTGTAAGCTTTTGATACAACTTAAATTTACTTGTAAGCATCAGTACTCAACTGACCACTACCAAAAAATAAAATAGTTGTACAAAAAATTTGAATTTGTTACTATGAAATTGAATTATAAGTAAAATATATGGTGATGGTCATCACCTTTCTTATGTTATCGCTGTAAGCTTTTGATACAACTTAAATTTACTTGTAAGCATCAGTACTCAACTGACCACTACCAAATATATTTATACTGGTAAAAAAAATAATAAAGTTATAATATGGACATAATACCAATAAAGAAAAATAAAGTTAAAAAGAATGGCAGTGAAATAGAAGTCTACACAATTCCTGCGCTAAGCATAAATTTATCTGATAAAGTCGCTAAAAAAGTTCCTCATCCCAATGGTAACAGCACTATGTCTTTTTCTACCCTGGAAAAAGCTATAAATGCAATACAATTAGCCGGCTATCGATATCGTGACGGTGGCCGGATTGTTATGCCACGTGCAATTGATACTACAGGCTTAGTAGATATAAAACAGCCTTTAATAAGCTTATTAAATGATAAAAGCTCTTCGGTTGTGTTATCAGCTATTTTTGCACTAGGAGAAATCAATTGTAAAGAAGCTATAACACCATTGATAAATCTGCTGGAAAAGGATGATAATACAGTTAGGGACAAAGTTATTCAGTCTTTGGCTAAAATTGGATTACCCGCAATTAATCCTCTTCTTGCTTCGATTAACGATGAAAACTGGATAAAGCGCAATGCCGCACTTACCTGCATTGGAGAAATATCAGAATTACACCCTCTTGATCCCCATAAAATTTTAGAGTCAATTATTAATAAACTGGAAGACCCCCAACCTGTAGTAAGAAGCTCTGCTGCTCTTGCTTTAGCAAAAGTTTACAAAAACACAATAAACAAAAATAATAAACAAAATTAAGTAAAAAATTTTTTATTCCTTACTTAATATTTTTTTACCATTATAAAAATTTTGTTCACCTACTTCTGCTTGTTCAAGTACTTTTGTTATTTCTTCAGAAATAGTCGTATTTTCAAAATTCAAATTGCCTTTTTTATTTTTTAACTTCTCTAAAGCTTCTTTAGAGGCGTTAGCTATTATTTGATAACAGGAGTGAATCCCTTGCCCCTTTTTTGTTAAGGCTGTTATAATTTGTTTTACCAGCTTCTGATCATCAGTAGCAACTCCTATATTGCCAAGTACTTCTGCTGATAGTCTTATTACTTGTATATAAGGATGCTCAAGACCATTTTTATTGCCGGTTAATTTTTCTACAACTTCTTTTTGTAATTTCGGATCTTTAATATTAGCCAGTTGTTCTGCTGTATTTTCTCTATTATCTTCATTTTTAAGCTTGGCTATTAAATCATCTACATTAATTTGTGAAGAGCTTGCCCCTCTAAAGTTTACTAAATCTCTTTTTAAAACAGAATTTTTACTAAACTCAAAAATATCATGTTTAGTTGTTTGTGACGCCATATTATTTTTATTTCTATTTATTTGAAAGCCATGAGTAGATATTAATTTATTTATAATCATTTTTACATTCTTTCCCTATGTTAAAAATTTTTTACATTTTTATTAAAACTAAAAATAAAAAAAATTGTTATTATTTAATTTTGAAGCAGAATATAAAGATTAAAATAATGAACAAAAACTTTATTGTAATAAATGTTTAATAAAAAATACTGGTATTTTTGATGGTTTTCTTTTATATTTGTGTTGAGTTATATTATATTCTGTGTTATAGAGAATTGGGAAGGCTATGCATAATCTTAAATTATTAAGTTGTTTTATTATCTTGGGGGTTGTTTTATCAGGGTTAAATTCGCCTCAGGCACTTGGATTGAAGTTAGGTAAAGCTAATAACAATCAAACTGCAATTAATAAAAAAGCAGTAATTGTAAATATGAAAAGCGATAAGCTGGAATACTTTGAAGAAAAAAATTTGTTTGTAGCTACAGGCAATGCAAAAATATATTTAAAGGATAAGGATGCAAGCCTGGAAGCAGGAAAAATTACTTTTGACCAGGATAAAAACACGTTGGTTGCTGAAGATAAAGTGAAAATAATTAAGAACGGCAACGTTATTCATGGTAATTTTGCAAAAGTGGACTTAACTAAAGAGTCTGCACTTATCGATCATCCTGATACTGTTATTTTAAAAGTAAAAATAAGTGCGGAAAAAGCGGATATTTATCCTAAAAGTTTAATTCTTAGCAATGGTAAACTGCTTGTAAATAACGAAGACTTAAAATTAACTTTAACTTCTAATGTATATGTACCTGAACCTTTAACTAATTTAGGTACTGAAAAAGTCTTGACAGCACCTGAAAAGCAGGAAGTGCCAAGTTATAAGATTAGCGCAAAAGAAGTAAATATAACTTGTTACGCTAATAAAAACCAAATAACTTTAAAAAGGACAAAATTTAAATTTGGAAAGTTTAACCTTGCTACAGTTCCTTCTTTAAAACTGTCAACTGACAAAGAGTTAAAAAGAGTTGAAACAATGCTGCCCGTTATTGGGCGTTCTAAAGAACTTGGAGGATATGTGGGACCAAGCTATGTTTTTAGCACGCCTTTTGCCTCTACGCTTAAACTAGCTCCTTTGTTTGGATTTGCAGGCAATGAAGCTATCGGCCTTGGCGGATATGCACGATTTATGAATGCAACTAACCAAACAGAAGTTGCTTATACAACTTCCGGTGATAAAGTTGTTGTTGAGGGTGAGCAGGATCTGTGGGGCAAAAATACTAAAATCCTTTACGGATCTAATTCTTATATTGATAACGGATTTTTTGGAAAGAAAAAACCTAAGTATATTGCTGAAATAGTCGATGACAGGCTCTTGAGCGCAGCTTTGAACTTTAACTTGTTTTTAAGATCAAGCGCGGGCTATGCTCAAGATTATGCAAGGGACTTTGGGACCGGCAGGTTTCAGATGCAATCTACATTGATTAATGACAAACCTATTTTTAAGATAAAAGATGAATTTTTGGAATTCAGGTTGGTCTCACAAGGACAAATAGCGGCTTACGGCAATGGTGACACTTTTGGCCTGGTTAGAGTAGGCCCTAATCTTAGAAGCAATTTAGCTGACAGGCTAAGGTTATCTACTACTTACTTTCAGGCCGCTACTTATGGTGATTCGCCGTTTTTATTTGACAGGTATAATCAAGGTAAAAGCAGCGTCATAATCAGAGAAGAAGTTGATATAAATAAATCCTTTAGTCTTGGCCACTTGGCCCACTTTAACATTACCGAAGATAACTGGGAAAGTCGATTTGCTACCGAAAACCAGTTTTATGTTAAAGTTGGCTCAGAAGATTTTAAGTTTAAAATGGGCTATGATATTGTTAGAAGGCGTTCGCTCTTCGGATTTGACATGCTAATGGGTTCAGGTCGAACAGGTGTGGAGTTTGACAAGCTGAAGCTGGTAGATAAAAAATAATTACTGCTTAAAATGTTTGTGCTACATTATAATTAATATTCTATAATAAAAAATAATCGTTAAGAGGAATAATAAATGAGTTTACGAGATTGGTTTTCGCAAAGAGTCAAAAAAAATCTTGATAGCACTAAAGTAGAATCAAGAATGAGTTGTGATGATTTGTCGAAATTGTGGACAAAATGCTATAACTGCAATGCTAGTTTGCCATCTAAAGATTTAGAAAAAAATCTGTTTATATGCCCTAAATGCGATTATCATTTCAGAATTGATGCGCGCACCAGAGTTGAGCAGTTTTTGGATGAAAATACTTTTGATGAAATAAATTCCGGCATGTTACCGTCTGATCCTCTTGAATTTATTGATACTGTTAGCTACAAAGTAAGACAAAAAAAGGCTAAAGTTCAGTCAAGCTTAAATGATGCTGTTATTACCGGTATCGGTCAAATTAAAGGTTACAAAACAGCGGTTGCAGTTATGGATTTCGCTTATATGGGCGGCAGTATGGGCAGTGTTGTTGGTGAAAAAATTACCAGGCTTATTGAAGAAGGCGTTAGAAGGCATATACCTATTGTTGTTATTACATCTTCCGGTGGGGCCAGAATGCAGGAAAGTGCTTTGAGCTTGATGCAGATGGCTAAAACCAGTTGTGCAATTGCTAGAGCAAATGAGGCTGGCGTACTTTATATGACAGTTCTTGCGGAGCCTACATTTGGAGGTGTAACTGCAAGTTATGGAACTCTTGGTGATATTATTATTGCAGAACAGGGTGCTAGAATAGGCTTTGCGGGAAGAAGGGTTATTGAGCAAACTATCAGACAGAAGTTGCCTGCTAACTTTCAGACTGCTGAATACCTTTTAAAATACGGCCAGGTTGATCTTGTAAGCCACAGAAAAGATCTTAAAAATACTGTTGCTAAGTTAATCAGAATACATTCTTGTAAAAATAATTGTAAAATAGAAATACAGGAAGAGGTAGCGGTAAATGATTAAAGATATTAAACCTCTTGAGTTTGAGAAATCAATTTTTCAGATAGAAGCTAAAATAGAAGAATTAAAAGCTTTAAGCGGTGAAACCGGAATTGATTTAAGTGATCAAATAGAGACACTGACAGTACAGGCAAAAGAATTTAAAGAAGAATTATATTCAAGCTTAACACCATCACAAAAAATCCAGATTGCCAGACATCCTAATCGTCCTAATTTTACTGATTATATATCCTTATTAGCTAATGATTGGGTTGAATTACACGGAGACAGAGCCGGTACTGATGACAGAGCAATCATCGGCGGGGTTGCCTGTATTGACGGGCATTCTGCTGTGGTGGTCGGTACGCAAAAAGGCAAGAACACCAAAGAAAATCTAAAATGCAACTTTGGTATGCCACAACCCGAAGGTTACAGAAAAGCACTAAGACTTTTCTATCACGCTGAGCGTTTTGGCTTGCCTATTATTACCTTAATTGATACACCCGGTGCTTATCCCGGCATAAAAGCCGAACAAACCGGTCAAGGTGTTGCTATTGCCACTAATCTCAGAGAAATGGCAAAGTTAACCGTGCCTATTATTGCAGTTATTACCGGTGAAGGCTGTTCTGGCGGGGCTTTGGGTCTTGGGGTGGCTAACAAAGTATTTATGCTTGAACATGCTTATTATACGGTTATTTCGCCTGAAGGGTGTGCTTCTATTTTATGGAGAAGCCCTGAGCATACTTCCACTGCGGCTGAAGCGTTGAAAATTACTGCCACTGATTTGATGAAGTTTGATATTGTTGACGGCGTTATTAAAGAACCTTTAGGCGGTGCGCATTACGACCCCGAATATACTGCTAAACAATTAAAAGAAACCATAATAAACTGTATTAATATATTCAGCACCAAGGGTAAAGAATTTATTAAAAACTCCAGATATGATAAGTTCCGTAATATGGGCGTGTTTGTGGAGTAGCTGTATGTATGGGTAAACATCTTGAGATAGCTGTTGATGCAGCCTGTGTTTGGGGTGAGTATGTAAGCAATGTTTTGATAGAAAAAATCGGTTGTGCCGGCATAGTCTCGGAAGAGAAAGATTTTGAAGATGAAAAAGTGGTTAAAACGAGTAAAGGCCTTCTTAGGGGCTATATATGGTTTGATAAAAATCAGGCGTACAATTCGAACTTTGAAGAAATTATCAGCATCATTAAGAAAGAACGTGAAGCCCTTATTAATAATGGCATCAATCCTTACAGCCTTGGTAGCTGGGATGTTAGCTTCAAGGAAATCGCCGATGAAGATTGGGCGCATAACTGGAAAAAATACTGGCATGTGCAGAAAATCAGCGAAAGAATAGTTGTTTGTCCCAGTTGGGAAAAATACACCCCTAAAGAAAATGATATAGTAATTTATTTGGATCCCGGTACTGCTTTTGGAGCGGGAAATCATCCTACCAGCCAATTATGTGTTAAAGCTTTGGAAAAATATGTGACTAAGAATAAAACATTAGCTGATATTGGTACTGGCTCGGGGATACTTGCGATAGTTGCGTCTAAATTTGGAATAAAATTCGGTGTGGGGGTTGATAATGATGCTTCTGTTATTGATATTGCTAAAGAAAACGCTGTTAAAAACAAGGCCGAAAACCTGACTTTCTACGAGGGTAGCGCACTAGATATTGAAGATACTTTTGATATTGTTACGGTTAATATACTTGCGCGTATAATTATGCAGATTCTGCCTGAGATATATAATATTTGCAGCTCGGGTGGTATTACTGTTTTGAGTGGTATTATCAAAAAACAAGAGGCGGAGGTTATTAAGGCTGCTAATGATATTGGCTTTACTCCTGTCGAAACCTTAGAAGCTGATGGCTGGGTTGGTATTATTTTAAGTAAATAAGTAAATCGGTAGAGATATAGCAAAGTAAAAAAAGTATTTATTTGAACTTTTCCCTTACTTATAATTATATTTCTCTTCGACCTTCTATTGCTTTAGCTAGAGTCATTTCATCTGCATATTCAAGGTCTCCGCCAACAGGTAAACCAAATGCTATTCTGGATACTTTTACTCCAATAGGCTTTAAAAGCTTACTTATATATAAGCTGGTTGCTTCTCCCTCTACAGAAGGATTTAAGGCTAAAATAACTTCTTGTGTATTTTCCTTGCCAATGCGTTCGACCATTTCTCTTATTTTTAATTCTTCCGGTCCGATGCCATCTAATGGAGAGATCAACCCTTGCAATACGTGATATTTTCCGTTAAATTCCTTTGTTTTTTCAATTGGAATAATATCTTTAGATTCTGAAACCACACATATTATATTGTCGGTTTTAGATTTATCAGAGCATATTTCACAAGGAGCTATGGATGATAAATTAAAACATATATTGCAATATTTAATATTTTCTTTGGCATCAATCACAGCTTGAGAAAAAGCTTTAACATCGTCGTATGGCATTTTTAACAGGTGAAATGCCATTCTCTGCGCTGATTTCGGACCAATTCCCGGTAGTTTTTGAAATTCTTCTATTAGCTTTGCTAAAGGTCTGGTAAGGTTCATATTTAAAATAATCCGGGTATATTAAGATTTAAGCCTCCGGTTACTGATGACATTTTTTCTTCAACTAGTCCGTCAATCTTTATTTTTGCATCTTTTAAAGCACTCAGGAATAAATCCTCAAGCATTTCTATTGTTTCTTCATCCACACTTTCGGGAGCCTCCGGGTTAATTGCTTCAGGCTTTATTTTTACGGATAAAGGATCGTTTTTCGCGTTAAATTTAATATTTATAACTCCACCACCTGCAACACCCTCAACTTCTATACCTTCTAATTCTTGTTGAGTGCTTTCCATTTGCTTTTGCATATCCTGCGCTTGCTTTAACATTTTATGAAAGTTATATCCCTTCACTACTCAATCCTCCAATCTAATTATATATACCTGAATAAATTATAAAATATAAAATAAGTTTAAGCAAATCATAAAAACATTTAAGAAGTAAAAATAAGTTTTAAGTAGGTAATAATCCTTAAAAACCTATCGATAAAACTTTAAATTTTTTAAGTAGTCTAAATAGTTTAATTGTACTATAATGTATGTATGAATATTTTAAAATAACTGATAAT
Organism: Candidatus Gastranaerophilales bacterium; assembly: GCA_028282645.1. Lineage (GTDB taxonomy): Bacteria > Cyanobacteriota > Vampirovibrionia > Gastranaerophilales > JANQFW01 > JANQFW01. Next base: position 33,710 of record JANQHM010000169.1, on the reverse strand, counting down.
CTTTAAATTTATTTAGTGAGAGTAGTTTTTATATTTCGAATAAAAATAATTTTTAAATTAAACGTTTTTTAGATAAGTTGTACCTGGGATTTTAAAATGAGTTATTCAATAGCTATAGTAGAAGATAATTTAGAATTAAGTAATCTTTTAAAAATTTTATTAAATAAAGCCGGATTTGAAACATATTTATTCAACAATGGTGATGAGTTTTTAGATATATATTTAAAAATAAACATTGATCTTATTTTATTAGATTTACAATTGCCAACTATTAGCGGCATTGAAATATGTAAAATATTGAAATCAAACCTGATTTATCGTCAAAAACCTATAATAGCATTGACAGCAAGGGATAATGAATTTGATATAGTAAATGGTTTAAATATTGGATTTGATGATTATATAACAAAACCATTTAGTCAAAATATATTATTGGCAAGAGTAAAAGCAGCATTAAGAAAATATGATTACCTAAATGACGCAGAAAAAATAAATATCGAAGGATTAGAAATAAACGAAGACTCTTTGCAAGTTTTTGTAGATGGAATTGATAGCAATTTAAGCAGTCATGAGTTTAAAACATTACTATATTTGATTAATAATAAAAATAAAGTTTTATCAAGAGAGCAAATACTTGAGGCAACTAATGAACATTCTGATAATGTGGGTGACAGGGCTATTGATACTGTTATAGCAAAAATCAGAAAAAAGTTAAAATCTTATGCTAAACTTATTGTATCAGTATATGGAGCAGGATACATGTTTAGGTGTAAATAAGGATTGTAATATTGGCTATATTAAACTTTAATGAATTAAGTAATCACAAATTAATTAAAAATACTGCATCGGTATTGGATAAAGATCAAGAAATTAACCTGTTAAAAAATATTACGGATATTTTTATTAAATATAATAATGACATATGCACATTGAAAAAGGAAATAGTAAACTTAGTCGGGCAGACTTTCGGACTTAACAGGTGCTTTCTCAGAATTTTTAATAAAAATATAGACGGCTTTGAATTAGTTGATCCTTTTTCAGAATATCTTTCTTCAAAAGATGAATTTTCTATGATTGACTATAACTTTAAAGGTTCTTTAAATGAATTAATACTAAAAAATTATAAAAACGGAGGCGTTTTTATAATTCCGGATATTGAAAATTTTCTTTACGAAATAAATGATAAAGAAATAAAAAAAACTTTTGTCGAATTATTAAATATTAAATCAAATTATTGTTTTTCCATATTTAACGGTGAAAATTTAATAGGTGCAATTGTTTGTCATTATACAAAAGAAAAAAAGATACTTGCACCAGAAGATTTGCAAATTATAAAAACAACAGCAGAAAGATTATTTATTCAAATTGAAAAAGAAATTTATAAAAATAAATTAAAAAATATAGCCGATAGAGAAACAGCTCTAAGAAATATAATTGCTGTTGTAAAGGGATCTCTTGATATTAATAAGGTTAAACAGAATATTGTTAATGAAACAGGCAAAGTTTTTGGAGCTAACAGATGTTATATTTTTGAAGTAGACACACAAAGCGAAACTTTTTTACCTATAGATGAAAATTCGGAATACTTATCCGGTCCTGATGAAATCAGTTTAAAGACTTTAGATCCTTATAGTGAAGGCGCAAAATATTTTTTTAATCTCTTTGAGTTAAAAAAAGAAACAAACTGGAAAGATACAGATATTTTCCTTAAAAAAAATAACCTTGAAAATAGTTCTGTAAAAAAGCTTTTAGTGGATTTAGAGGTTAAATCAAGCATAAATATACCAATTTATTATGCCAGCCAGGTTTTGGGAATACTTGGAATTGCCTACACCAAACAAAAATCTGAATATACAGAAGAAGATGTAAATTTTATAAGGGTACTAGCCGGACAAACCGGAATTGCTCTGCATCAAGCAAAGCTTTTTAATGAAACAAAACAGTCGGAAGAGAGGGAAAAGTTATTAAGAGAGATAATCACTTCAGTAAGAAGCACTTTGAATATTTCTGAGGTGAAAAAAACTATTGTAACTACTATTGGTAAAGCTCTTGAAGCTGATAGGGTTTTTATTGTTAATTATGATCAAAATACAAAACATTTCCAAAGAATTGATAAAAATTCCGAATATCTTAATTCTGATGATGAAAAAAGTGTTACAAACCTTAATGAAAACAATTCCAGGTATTCATTCTTTGCCAGCATGGAGGACGCAAAAAAAATAAAAATTTTTTCCGATCTGGATGAATATCTTAAAGCCGAAAATTTATATGATACTGATATGGAAGATCATTATAAAACATTCAATGTAAAATCAAATATAGGCGTACCAATTATTTATAGAGATTTAGTGCTGGGCAGACTTGTGCTTCATTATACAAAAGAAAATAAAATAATAACCTCTGATTTAATTAACTTGGTGCAAACAGTCGCCAATCAATCAGCTATAGCCCTTTATCAAGCCAAACAATATGAAAAAGAAAAAAGAACAGCTGAAAGAGAAATAATTCTTAGAGAGATATTTAATACAATTAGAAGTTCTTTAAATTTAAAGGAAACCCAAAAAAAAGTTGTTGATGCAATAGGCAAATATTTAAATGCAGACAGATGTATTATAAGAGAAGCTAATCTTAACTTAAAAATTATAAAACCTATTGACTCTATGTCGATATATAGCAAAACTACAAATGATAATTATATTTATAATATTGAAGAAGAGCTTGAACAAGAACATCTTAAATGGTTTTTAAGATATTCCGATAAAGAAAACAATATAATTTTTATGCCAAGTTTAAATAATTATGCTCAATATCATAGTTTAAAAAACACATTTACTGATCATTATATAGCTGATAATAGCTTAAAAGCTATTGTATTAGCATTTATCTGGCATAAAAATGAATTTATGGGAACATTATCGATTCACTTTACTAAAGAAAAAGAATTTTCTGATAATGATAAAAATTTTATAAAACACTTGATGGAACAAGTGGGAACAGCACTTTATCAAGCCAAATTATACGAACTGGAAAAAAACAGGCATAAAAGAGAACAATTTTTATCTAAAATAACGTCAATTGTTAAAAGCAGCTATAATCCGGATGAAATATTTACATTAATAATATCCTCCGTACAGCAGTATTTTGACCTTGACTTTATTCAGCTTAGAAAATTTGATGATATAAAATGTAGTATATATTCAAGCTCAAAAAATAATATACTAAGCGTTGATAACGGAGCAAGGCTAAAATTATTTAATAAAAGCTCAAAATCAGAATGTTTTAAGTTTAATAATTCAGATTTTAAATTATTAATGAATAGACAAAAAGATAATAGTTTTTTTAAACAATTGTTATGCAAAAATTTATATTTAAATGACCAAAGAGTGGCTGTCTTTTGCGTATATAACAGGGGCAACATTAGCTGGGAAGAAGAAGATATTTATTTATTGGATAAAATAGCCGAAAATCTGCTATTAGCACTTCATAATTCTAATTTATATAATCAGGCTCAATTCATATCAAATGTTTCACACGAATTAAAAACGCCGGTCGCAGTTATAAAAGGCTATTCTGAAGCATTGTTGACAAACTGTTTTGAAGGTAAAGGCATTAAACAGGCCCATCAAACAATATACAACTATAGTATACAAATGGAAGAAATTATTAATAATTTGCTTTCTTTGAGTAAATTAGAAGATAAAAATGAAAAATTAATTTTTTTTAAAATTAATATAAAAAATTTAATTGAAGATTCTATTGAATTTTTAACCCCAATCGCTCAAGAAAAAAATATAAAAATAAAATATGATAAAAAAGATATTGATATAGTTGTTAGCCCAATCTCTATCCAGCAAGTGTTCACGAATTTATTAAAAAATTCAATACTATACAGTGACAACAATAAAGTTATAAATATAAAAACAAAGCTGAATGAAGATTTGCTACAAATAAACATTATTGATAAAGGTTGGGGTATTGAAAAGGAATCTCTTGCAAAAATATTTGAAAGGTTTCATAGAGGACAAGTCGGAAAAAATGAAAATATAAAAGGCTCGGGACTGGGTCTGTCTATCGCAAAAACAATTATAGGATTGCATAATGGTACAATAAAAGTTGAAAGTATACTGGGCAAAGGGAGTACATTTTCTGTTGAGATACCTGTAAATCAAGAAGCTTACGACCTTAGAATCCATAAATAATTTTTGGTTTAATTTTTTGGCTTCTTCCTCATAACCTTTGGTACCGGGAAAATATTTACTGCTTGGCTCTTCAATTGACTTATTTTTAAATTCGTAGTTAAATAAATAAGGGGTAAAATTTGGTGTTGAACAAGTGCTACTAAAAAAATTTTCTCAATATATAAAGGAGCAAAGGCAAGCGGGGAAAAATATTCGTGTTAATCGTGCGAATGGTAACCAAGATTTTGATTTTGCCAAATATCAACCTCAAGAGACTGAGTATGTGGAGGCTCAGATAGTAGAAGATAATGGGGCATTTTGTACAAAAAAAATTAAGGTCAGTGCAAGTGGGTCGAAGTTCAATTATTTTTTGGATGGAATAGAAAAAAAGCGTATTTTGATGTATTATAACTTTATTCCCTTTACTTACGGCTATATGTCTGCTGTAATAATGAAGCGTACTGATAAAAAAATGCACTCAATAGGTCTGAAAAGAGCGGAAGAGAATATTTATTTACCGTTTAAATTCAACGGGGACGAGCCTGAGTTTTATTTAGAAGCTGAAGATTTTAAAGATTATAATATAAATCCTATAAATATAGGCATAAAAGCAAAGGGGGAATCTGACTATCCTTTAATGCCGGAAGAGTTTGAGAAAAAAGCGCACAGTGCAATTCAGGAGAACAGAAGGCATATGGAGTCAACAATGGCTAATGAGTGGGCACTGGAGTTTAAAAACTCTGATGATTGGCTATATGTTGACGGCGGGCTTACTAATATTAGCAGTGAATTAATGAAAAAAGCTAATGTAGTAGGTGTTATTAAGTCTCATAACGTACAGTACTTTGATTATGAAAAACTATGCCGCATCTATAATATAAAAAAGGGTGAGCGTTCTTGTGCTTTTAGGCCCAAAAGAAGATTTAAAAATACTCCTGAAAAGGTTTTTAGCTGGTATTTAAGATTGCATTCGGATAAAAACTACGGCAAGATGGACTTTGGTATTATACGGGTTGAAATACCTGACAGGGCAGACTTACTATCCAAAGTGGACGAAATCAGCAGCTGGATATTGCTGGAAGCTAACCCGATTGCATTTCCTGAATCTCGATGGGACAGGATGATTTATCCTATTAAATATTGTGAAGATTATTTAAAATGTAAAGCTCCAAGCTGGACTTTACTTGAAAGTCTTGCATTTGCTTAAAGTGAGGTAATATATGCATCCAAGTTTAGAATCAATAGAGGATCAACTTAAATATGTACATAATAAAGCTGTAGGCAGAGTAATTGCTACGGAAAAAAATCCTAATACGGCACAGTCTTTTAGCTTTTGGACAAATTTAGATTCGCCTGTGGGTATAGGCACGATTGTTAAAGTTGTTGCGGACAGGCAAGTCGTTGATAAAAAAGGAAATAAAGTTGACCGCATTGTCTACGGTATTGTAACGGAAGGCATTAGTTATACTGACTTGGCTGCACCTATACACGACTTTATAAGTTCTGAGGGGAACCCGCAATATAGTGACAGCGCACAGACGGAGCGTCCTGAAATAAGATATTATACGGCTTCAACGCTTAAAATGATACCTGAAGAGCCTATTCAGCCGGTATCTATAGGTAATATTTATTTGGCGGACGATGCTGATATTAAAGAGTCCCTACGAATGGACGGTTATGCGGATAAAACAGGCATACCGGTCGGGCTTTATACTAACGGTGATAATTATTCTCCTGTATATCTTGATTCCAGGTTTTTACTAGGCCCTGAAGCTGCTCACCTTAATGTTACGGGTGTATCGGGCTTGGCAACTAAGACCAGTATTGTACAATTCTTGTTAACCAGTATCTTCCAATACCATAAAGACGATAAGGATGACGAGGGCGTGGCTGCTGTTTTATTCAACGTAAAAGGGCCTGACTTATTGTTTTTAGATCAGCCGGCTGTTGAATTATCCCAAGAAGAGCTGGAAATGTACAGAAAACTTAAACTGGAACCAAAACCCTTTGAAAATGTTGAATATTATGCACCATATAAAGCTGATAAAATTAACTTGAATACCTTAAGAACAAACGAGGAAATCAGCTATAATGTTAAGCCTTTGAGCTGGAACTTAACTGATATTTTCGATTATGTAAATGTTTTAATGAATAAAGATGATGTAGATGCAAAAGCGGATGGGTTTTTGCAGTTTATGAAAGAAAAAATTATTAATCAGGACAAGCTTGACTCTCATTATTTGCTGCATAAAAAAATACAGAATTTTAACGATCTTAACGAGTGGTTCCAGCGGGTTTTAAATGATACAGAGGAAGGTGAAGGCAAATCCAGTTGGAGAGGACACGCTATACCAACCATTAGGAAAGTCCACAATAGGCTGACGAACATTACTTACAGGTGCGAAGGCCTTGTTGGGAATGATTCTGACAGTAGTGATTTACCCTGGGGTGAATTTAAAGACAGGACTATCTATGTTATCGACGTTGCAGGTGTTAGTCCCCTGGGACAGGACCTGGTATTTACAAGAGCGGTTGAAAAGCTTAGAGAACTACTCGAGAAAAAGGCACTTGGGGTTAAAAAAGTTGTTGTGTTTGTGGATGAGCTTAATAAATATGCTTCTAATGATTGTGGTAACTCGTATCTAAAGCAAACCTTGCTTGAAATATCTGAGAGGGGAAGATATCTCGGCCTAGTGTTGTTTTCCGCGCAACAGTTCAAGTCTCAGGTTAACAAAAGAATCGTTGGTAACTGTGGTACTAGCGTCTATGGACGTATGGATATGGATGAGCTATCTACTCAAGGTTATAGTGTAATGCCTTCGAGTATTAAAGCCGAGCTTACTACCCTTGAAAAGGGTAAGCTGCTTATTAGACATCCGCATTTTAACCAGTATATTTTTGTTAAGTTTCCTCGTCCGCCTATTATGACCAGCCAAGACGGTATTGACAAATTTCCTTCTGTGCCTGAGCGCAGCTTTGAGGATGCTATGGTTTATAATTTAAAACGACTAGATAAAAATATAAAAGCTAATGACGTGAAAGAAGCTATTTATGACGTTGACCAGGATATTGCAAGAAAAACACTTTGCAAAACAGAATTAAACGCTAAAAACTGGGGTAAGCAAGGTGCATTAGGGTATTTTAAGAGCAAGTTGACACAGAAAGCACCACGTTCAAGCTTTGAAGACAGCTATTCACCTTCTCCAAAAAAGGCCACGATTGATGACTTATTAAGTGATGACGATGATGATTAAGCAATATTTTAGAAAAATTGGGAAAAAGCAATGAAAATAGTACATCTTGGAGATTTACATCTGGGATACAGGGCTTATAACAGACTTGACAAAAATGGCTTTAACATTAGGGAAAAAGATGTTTTAAAAGTTTTTAAAGAAGCTCTTGATAAGATTATTGAGCTTAATCCTGCTGCTGTTTTAATTGCAGGAGACGTTTTTCATCGTCCACGGCCTACTAATAACACTATGTATCATACGGTTGTGCTTTTGCAAAAATTTAGAGAGCAATGCGATATACCTATTGTTATTATTTCTGGTAATCATGAAGGGGTTAAATCGTATGAATCAGGAAGTGTTTTACAGATACTGGAAGCCATTATTCCTCGAGTAAAAGTCGTTGATATTGATATTGAAAACGTTACTCTTGATAATTTAAGCTTGAATGTTATGTGTGTTCCTTATAACAGTTTGAGTAAATTTAAAGAGTACTCAATAAAGCCGGATAAGGATTATAAATACAATATTTTAATGATGCACGGATCTTTTAACAGTCCTAAGTGTGCCGAGATTACCAAAAATGAATCCGCTATTATTGAAGAAAACGATATTGCCAAGGATGAGTGGAATTATGTCGCGCTCGGGCATTACCACAAGTTTGTGGACATTGCGGATAATATTTATTATTCAGGGGCGATTGAGCGGACTTCAACCAATATATGGCAGGAAGCCAAGCAGGAAAAAGGTTTTATAGAATATGACCTTGAGCAGAAAATATGTAAGTTTCACACTTTGAAAAAGACCCGCAAAGTTATTGACATCCCTTGGATTGACGTTGAGGGCATGAGCGTTGAGGAGATTAACCAAAAATTTATCGATGAGGTTGATAAAATTACAAAACTTGATAAGTCTATAATCAGGTTAACCCTTAAAAACGTTGATGATATTATTATTAAAAGTTTAGATTATAAAAAAATACGTGAATTAAAGAAAAAAGCTGTTCATTTTAGACTAAATATTATTAAAAAGGATTCTTTAAAATATAAAGAAAATGGAAATGAAGAAGAAGCAAAGCAAAAAAGTATTCAAGAGTATTTAAAAGAAGAAATAAAAGACTTTGACCTGTCTCAAACATTGGAAAAAGATGTATTTAAGGATAAAGCACGTCAGTATCTAGATTGGAGTATGGCAAAATGCGATTAATTTCGCTTAAGATGGAAAACTTTAGGCAGCACTGTAATTCGCATATTGAATTTTCTGAGGGAATTACTATTATTAACGGTGTAAACGGTTCCGGAAAAAGTACGGTACTTGAGGCTATTTGTTGGGCTATTTACGGCAATGATGCGGCTCGTGGTACAAGGGATTCTATAAAATGGAATAAGGCTAAAGCTCGTACTAAAGTGCTTGTGGAAGTTGTTTTTCAATTGGAAAAGGAAATATACAAGGTTAAAAGATATCTTGACAGGGCTGAAGTCTATCTGGGTAGAGTTGATACTCCTATTGTTAACAGTCAAACCGAGGTGACCAAGTACTTGGTTGAAAAAATCGGGATGACTAAGAACGAGTTTTTTAATACATATTTTACAGGGCAAAAAGAATTATCATTTTTAAGCAATGTGAAGTCTGCCACGGAAAGACGGAATTTTATCAGTAAAGTTTTGAATTATGAAAAGATAGGCGACGCTTTAAAAAAAATTAGAGAGGATAAAAACAACCTTAAGAGAGAAATTGAAGGCTTTAAGCTGGGTTTGCAAGATGCTAATGTAATTGAAGAAGAGAAAAAAAAGCATCAAGAGGCTTTGGATAATTCTAAAAAGCAGCTTGAGGCTACACAAAAAGAATTTACTGATATATCTAAGCAATTGGCTGAAATTGAGCCTGAGTGGGAAAAATCTAAAAAAGTTAAAGACGAGTTTGATAAACTGACCAGAGAACAGGAAGCTACAGGGCAAAAACTTAAGTATGTTTCTGAAAATTTGAAAAAATTAGATTTAGAGTTTAAAGATTTAGAAGAAAAAAATAAAAAATATACTGAACTTAAAGAGTATGAGTTTAAATACAAAGATATAGAAAAGCAATTAAAAGAACAGGAAAAATTACAGGCTCATGAAATTACCAAACAAACACTTATATCCAAGCTTGAAGGATTAGAAAAAGACTCCGGCAAGCTAAATGAAGAAATTAAAGCTGTTATTGAGTCAGGTAAGTCTAAAAAAGAGCAGGTTGATAAGATCTCTGACCTTAAAAAAGATATTGAATTATTAAATAAAAAAATACAGGATTTAGCTGCAAGGCAGCAAGCTGCTATGCGAGAAAAAGAAGTATTAATAAGCCAAAAGCAAAAAGAATTTCAAAAAATTAATAAACAGCAAAAATTAATAGAGGATAAGGGCGAAAGTGGAGCCTGTCCTACTTGTGAAAGACCTTTAAAAAATGAGTTTAAAAAAGTTATTTCTGATTTTGAAATTAATAAAATTGCTATTGATAATGATATAAAAGCACTTACAAATGAATTAAATGAATTAAAAATTATTCCTACAGTCAGTGAAGAATTAAATAAGCAAAAACAACTTAAAGAAAAGGAGTATAGCGATTTTATCAAGGTCCAAGGAGAATATAAGGCGGAACAGGATCGTTATAAAAAGGTTAAAAAAGAGCTGGACATAAATAAATCTGAAGTGGAAAAAATTAAGAAAACTTTAAGTGAACTACCGTCCGGTTATGACAAGGAATTAATGGAAAAGCTAAGGGTTGAAATTAAGCCTTTGAGAGAAAAATATGAAGAGTTAATTTCCCTTAAGGAGACGGTTGCAAAACTTGAAGCAGTTAAGAAAGACTTAAGCGAACATAAAAAATCACTTGATGATGCTCAAAAGGTTTATGATGAAAACGAAGAAAAAATTAAAAAGCTTGAGTTTTCGCCGGAGAGCTTTAAGCAGGCAGAGGAAAAGTTTTTGAAAGTTAAAGATGGATTTTATAATGCCCAAAATAGTATTGTAAAATCTGAAGCTGAAGTTAAAAACGCACAAAATAATTTGGAAAATTGCTTAAAGCACGAACAAGAATACAAAAAAAAGCTGGAAGCTATTAAAAATAAAGAAGTTGAACACAATTATTTAATTGAGTTGGACAGATTCTACGGGAAGTTTTTGGAAAAGCTTAATAACCTTGCGCGTCCTGAGTTATCGTATATAGCCAGTGATTTTTTAAAAGAACTTACGGATGATCGGTATTCACAATTGGAGCTAAATGACAAGTATGAAATCAACTTGTATGACGAGGGTGAAATTAAGCCAGTGATATCCGGTGGGGAAGAGGATGTTGCTAATTTATGCTTGAGGCTTGCTATATCCAAGATGATTGCACAGCGTACCGGACGATCTTTATCATTGCTTATACTTGATGAAGTATTTGGATCTTTGGATGAGAATAGACGTAACAATGTTGTAAATCTTTTAAACAGGCTTTCTCACAGCTTTGAGCAGGTTATATTAATTACTCACATAGAAGATATCAAAGAGAGCATTGATAATGTTATCAAAGTTGAGTATGACGAAGAGCAGGGATGTAGCATTATTAGTACATCTGCTTATAAGTTTTCTGCTATGGCAGAGTTGGCCAGCGTGTAGAGTATTTTAAATTTTGTAAATTTTATAGATAAAATAGTAAACTTTGTATCTTGTTTGTTTTAATTTATATGTTATATGTTGAAAATTTGGGAAGTTATAATATCTTCAAAAATACTTTTCAGATTATTCAAGAAAGAGTAGTCTTATAATAGTTTATTTTTGAAGCAGTATAAAAAAAAGGAAGAATATTTTGGTCACCATCCCCAGGTCCAGGAAAGTAGCATTTGGATTTAATGCTTCAAAATGTTTTACTAATAAAGCTGCTAATTTAGCAAATACAAAACCGTCTATGCAGCGGCTGTATATTGGTGCAACTGCTTTAGTTACCCAAACAGCTTTAGATTATGCTAAATGGACAAATCCATTTGCGGACGATGAAACTCGTAAAAATTGTGCCACCAGAACCTTTGCAAAAATGATAGTAACTACCGGAAGCGGAGTCCTAGCAAGGATCGCTGGTGAATGGCTCGGCAAGAATGGCATTGAAAAAGGTTTATTTAAAATCCCTAAAGGATTTGAAGAAGTTATAAAAGCCACCTACAAGACCACTGCAGCTCAAAAAAATGAACTTATATCTTTGGGAATGAAGCTGGAGCGAATTGCAGGTAAAAACCCAAAAGAGATACTGGATACCTTAACAAAGAAAAAATACCCAACAGCTATAGGAGCTGTAGCAGGTGTTGCAATGGCCGTTGTTTCGGTATTTGTGGCGGATATGTTGTTTATTGACCCCATAACTAATTGGATGCTGGATAAATGTCCTTGGCTAAACAAAAATAAGAAAGCTAAAGACATTGATAATAAGCAACAGTACGAAAAAAAATAGCAAAGGGTGGCAGATATGATGAAGGCAGGACAATTTTTCAAGACGGCTGTACCTAGGTATGTTATAAAAAATAACAAAGGTTTTTTAACTTATACATCTGCGCTAACTTTTACAGTAAGCGGATTAGGGCAGGGACTTAGTGTATTAAATAACAAAAAACTGTCAAAAGACCATAAAAAATATATTTTTTACCAGGAAATGGGAACTATGGGGCTTAATCTTGCTGCATTGCTTGCATTTTCATTGAAGTTTGGCCAATGGGGAGAAAATTGGGCAAAAGCAGGCAGATTTCTGCCCAATGGTGTTAAGGCTGGCCAAGTTAAGGAATATATAAAAAAGCTTGGTCAAAGCGGAGCAAAAATGACGGACGTTGATAGTAAAATCGCCACCCATATAAAAGCAACCGGAGTTGCTGCAACTATATTAGGTCAAATTGTTGCGCTAAATATCGTTGCTCCTATTGTAAGGAACCTGTTGGCCGGATGTGCTGACAGGTGTAGTAAAAAATGCAAAAATAAAGAAAAATTTATACATTCGCCAGTATTGCCAACTACACCTATCAGGCAGGATCAAATACCTGTTACTATGTTTACATCAACGTTGCATTCTGCTAAATCAAAAGATATGTTTGAATCTTTTACAGATGACCCAAGTAAAAACGTAAAAGAATTATTCAATTAAAGATAAAACCAATAATTGATGATGGCCATCACTGTAAGCTTTTGATATAACTTGAGTTTACTTGTAAGCATCAGTACTCAACTGACCACTACCCAATAATTAATCAAATTTGGAGAGTTGTTCTGAAATCTGCTTTAACTTTTTAGTGTCGGCTTGTGTTTTGCTTAAATCTTGCTTTTTAATAAAGTTTTTTAGATTTGATAGTGACTTTGAAACATCTTTTAGCTTTTGAATTATTTGGCGAAAGAAATTTTGCTCATGGCATTGCTTTTTTATTACAGTTTTAAGGTTTGAGGTTTGTTTGTTAAAATTTTTTAACTTATTATTAAATTTTGGATAATCAATTTTTTCTAATTTTTTATTTAAAGCTTTATCACCTTGAATTATCATTTGAATAATATCATGTGACTTTATTTGAAAGATATTTTTTTCTAAAAAAGTATTTATACCTTCTAAATTAGCATTTTTACTATCTAAAAAATTGTTTATATTTGTAAATTTTATAGTTAAGTTGTTATTAATGCTTTCTGTCTTAACTCTTAGGTTGCTGAAACTTACTTGTATATTTTTTGCTACAGTATTTATATTGCTGATTTCTTTAATAATCTGGGCGTGAGATTTATCACCGAAGCTATCTTTTATACTTTTGGAAAAGCCCAGTATAGATTCCATAATCTCAAGCTGAATCTTTGTCAATGAATTTACTCTTATTGGTTCGTGCACTACATATTGATTCTTTGCTTTACCGGATGTGTTCGGTGGCAAAATTTCCAAAGATTTCGAGCCGGCAAGGCCCGTAAATTCTATACTGACATTAGCACCTTTGGGTATTTTCACATTACGCTTTGTTATTATGAATCTGACTTTTATATTATCTTTATCGATTATTAGTTTTTTTACATGCCCGACTTTTATGCCCATTAGCCTTACCGGAGAGCCTACAGCAAGACTGTCAACGTCTTTAAATGTTACTTCATGTTCTTGATTTAGGATTGTAATTTTATCTGAGTAGTTAATTAAAAATAATGTAATGCTGCCAACTAACATAAACCAGAGCAGAAATTCTATATAAAAAAAATAGTTCTTTTTTCTCATCTTTTCTCAAAACTTTAATACTTATTTACCTTATAAATAATACAATAATATATTAACCTAAATTTGTTAATTCTCTAAATTTGTTAATTATTTTAAAATTTCTTGGGGGTTTTTATGTCGCAGAAAATTCTTAAAGAGCAAAACAATGCTTTTAGATATAACCTGAATATCCCCTGGCATCTTTATGATGTTGCTTTTGTTTATATGTTTGTCATTGCGTTATCTATTTTTACCGCCGGTATTTTTTATTACAGCGGATTAACTGCTGAGTCTGTATACTTTGTTGTATTTATGCAGCTTTTGATTTCTATTGCTACGCTTGCGTTGATTTATCTTGTTGTTAAGCAAAAATATCATTTGCCTTTTTTTGAAACCTTTGGGATAAACCTGGCTGCTATTCCTAAATCTTTTTATAATGGGGTTTTTATTTCTTTAATAATTGTCATATCTACCTCTTTAGTTTCTTTAATATTTTCTACCTCTGCAGGTGGTGTGAAGGAAAATCCTTATGAAGATTTTTCTCCGGAAAAAATGCGTGTAATTTCTGTATTAGCTATATTTGTTGCTCCTATTGTTGAGGAAATATTTTTCAGGGGTTTTATGCAACCTGCGTTTATTAAAACATTTGGGCCTATTGCCGGTATATTTTTGACTGCTATGGTTTTTGCTATATCGCATACCCAGTATATCGGATTTTCTACGGCAATGGCCGCTATTTTAACTATTGGGCTTATTCTTGGTTTAACAAGATATTATTCAAAGTCTGTGATGCCTGGCATGTTTGCTCATTTGCTTAATAATTTCTATGCATCGCTAGCTTTGTTAAATTAATAATTATTATATTGCTACTCAATATCTTGAGCTAACTAAAAGTATATTTTTAATAAATTCAAATAAAAGAATGAATAAATTTCAAATGCTTTTTTATAAAATATACTTAATTGCTATTTTACAAAAAGGTGAATTTAATGACCAATTATCCGTTTTTAATTGCATTAATATTGGGACCGGGTGCTTTTTTTCTTAATATAATAACAGCTGTTTTATTTTATTCACTGATGAGATGGAAAATCTTTTTTCTGCCTATACAGATAGAATATGTATTATATGAATTTATTTTAGCTGTATTTATCGGTATACATTATACTGCAGTACAAAATAAGGCTATGCCAAAATCTATTCTTGAAAAGACAATGCTGTATTATTTATTTTTGACTTTTATGCCTAAAATTTGTCTCTTTGTTTTAATTCACTTTATAAAACCTGCTGCCGCTCAGGGCGGTCTACAATTCTCTGTCCGTTATGCTGTGATTACACTCTCAGTTATAGCAATACAAGCAATTATAGTGTATTTTGCACTTAAATTATCAAATAATTTTGCGAGTAAACAAAAAAAGAAAAAATTTAAGATAAAGGCCGAGAACTCAAATAGTCAGGACTATTTTTAAAAAAAAAGCTTAAAAATTAGTTACAAAAATACACTGTTGAAATAAAAGTTTTAAGTGTTATACTTTTGTTGTACAATAAATAGTGAAAAAAATCACGTTTAGCTCTAAATCATAAAAGGAATGTAAAATGACTGCAAGAGTACTAATGAAAGAAACAGGAGCAGGAGAGGGAATTAACAAGGCAATTATTAATTATTTCCTTAACTTGCGATCCTGTATAGTTAAATTATTCGTCATTATGATTAAGATTTTAGCTACTTTCAAGATAAATTTAAGCAAAACTAACCTATAACTTAGCGAACCTTGGCCTACAGGGTTCGCATTTTAAATTTATTAACAAAATATTTTATGCAAAGAAACGTGGAACTATAGCTGGAATTAATTTTTTTTGAAGTTTTAATAACAAGAAACCACTAAACATTTTAATCGTCCATAAATTATAAATAGACTTTTTAGATAAAGGAGAAATTATGGTAGCAACAAAGCAAGGCTTAACCAGTGAAAAACAAAGTAAACTTAATGGTATTTTGAAAAAATATGATTATAAAAAATCCAACTTAATTGCAATATTACAACAAATTCAGGAAGTTTATCGATACTTGCCGGAAGAAGCTCTTACTTATGTTTCTGTAAAAATGGGACTTTCACCTGCCAGTGTTTTTGGTGTGGCTACTTTTTACAGTCAATTTAGTTTGAACCCGAAAGGTAAGTTTGAAATTAAAGTTTGCGATGGTACTGCTTGTCACGTTAGAGGCAGTATGCCTGTGTTTAATGCAATTAAAAAGAAGCTCGGATTGACAGGCGAAAAAATTACAACGGATTGCTTAAGATTTAGTGTGGAAACAGTTAGTTGTTTAGGTGCGTGTGGATTAGCTCCTGTTGTGATGATTAATGATAAAGTGTATCCTAAAATGACATCTGAAGCCATGTCTATAGTTCTTGATGAGCTGATGAAGAAACATGTGTAAGAATATTAAAGATTTAATTCGGCAAAACAAAAAATAAAGCTGTTAGGAGAAATAAATATATGATTAATGGAATTGCAGTAGACATGATAAAAGAACAAGAAAAATCTAAAGAATATATTAAACAAATGGGAACAAGAGTTCTTGTTTGTGCAGGTACTGGCTGCGTTGCAAACGGATCTTTGGATGTTGTGAAAAGATTCGAAGAGCTTGGCGCTAATGTTTCTATGAAAAAAGAAAGAGTAACAACTATTAAAACCGGCTGCCACGGTTTCTGTGAGAATGGTGTTCTCGTTATGATACCGGATAAAAATGTTACTTACGTCAAAGTAAAAGGCGATGATGTTGAAGAAATAGTTGAAAAGCATCTTAAAAATGGTGAAATAGTAGAAAGATTATTATATAGAGATCCTCAAAATGGTCATATTCAACAAGGAAACTCTGATATAAACTTTTATGCACAGCAAACCAGAACATCTTTATCAAATTGCGGTCATCTAAACCCTGAAGATATCAGAGAAAGTATTGCAAATTCTACATATTTAGCTCTTAGCAATGCTTTAAAAGAGCTTTCTCCTGAAGAAGTATGCGATATTATTACTGATAGTGGTCTAAAAGGTCGTGGTGGCGGTGGTTTCCCAACAGGGAGAAAGTGGACTTTCGTTAGAACTGCTCAAGGCGATAAAAAATATGTAATTTGCAATGGTGACGAAGGTGACCCCGGAGCATTTATGGATAGATCACTTATGGAAGGTGATCCTCACAGAGTTATAGAAGGTATGGCACTTGCTGCTTATGCGGTTGGTGCAGACGAAGGATACATCTATGTACGTGCAGAATACCCTTTAGCTATTGAAAGATTAAGAAAAGCTATTACTGATGCTGAAAAATACGGTTTCCTCGGTTCTAAAATATTAGGAACTAAATTTAACTTTAAGTTACATATCAAAGAGGGTGCCGGTGCGTTTGTTTGCGGTGAAGAAACTGCTCTTATTGCTTCTATTGAAGGTGAAAGAGGTATGCCAAGACCCAAACCTCCATTCCCTGCAAATAAAGGTTTATTCGGAAAACCAACCTTAATTAATAACGTAGAAACCTTTGCTAACGTACCCGGTATTATGATTAACGGTGCTGAATGGTTTCAATCCCTTGGTACGGAAGGCAGTGCAGGCACTAAAACCTTTGCTTTAACCGGAGAAGTTAATAATACAGGTCTTATTGAAGTTCCTATGGGTACTTCTTTAAGAAAAATTATTTTTGATATAGGCGGTGGTATAAGAAACAACAAGAAATTTAAAGCTGTTCAAATTGGCGGTCCGTCAGGCGGTTGTTTGACAGAAGAGCATCTTGATTTACCACTGGACTATGCTTCTTTACTTAAAGCAGGTGCTATGGTAGGATCCGGCGGGCTTGTTGTATTAAATGAAGATACTTGTATTGTTGAAGTTGCAAGATTCTTTATGAACTTTACACAAAATGAGTCTTGTGGCAAGTGTGTGCCTTGTAGAGAAGGTACTAAAAATATGCTTAGAATCCTTGAAAAACTAGTTGCAGGCAAAGCTGAGCTTAGTGATCTTGATATACTTGAAGAGCTTGCACTTGCAGTTAAAGATGGTTCTCTTTGCGGTCTTGGTAAAACAGCTCCGAATCCGGTGCTTTCTACGTTAAAATACTTTAAAGATGAATATCTGGCTCATATTGAAGGCAAGAGGTGCCCTGCGGGTGTTTGTGAAGCATTTAAAAAAATTGTAATAGCGGAAGACCTTTGTAAAGGTTGTTCAAAGTGTGCAAGATCATGTCCTGTTGATGCTATTGAAGGTAAAGTTAAGCAACCTTATAAAATCGATCAGAACAAGTGTATTAAATGTGGTGCTTGTTTAAGTTCTTGCCCATTCAACGCTACTAAGGAGGTCTAGTAATAATGGTAAAAACTAAAGTGAAAAATACAATATTTATAAACGGCAAAGAAGTTGAATTTAGCAATGAAAGAAACTTGCTAGAAGTAATTCAAAAAATTGGAATCGATGTTCCTACATTTTGTTATAGACCTGATTTAACACTATATGGCGCATGCCGTATGTGTGTTGTAGAAATTGAAGGCAGAGGAATCCAAGCTAGTTGTACTATGCCTCCTGAACCTGGTCTTAAGATTAAAACAAATTCTGAAAGAGTTAGAAGAGTTAGAAAGGTTTCTCTTGAACTCTTGTTATCAAATCATGACAGAGAATGTACAACCTGCGAAAGAAGCAGTGATTGCGAACTTCAAATATTATCAAATAAATATGATATAAAAGACTTAAGATTTGAAAAATTACAAGAAAAGGCTGAAATTGATGATTCTAACCCTAGTCTTGTAAGAGATTCTAATAAATGTATACTTTGTGGTGCTTGCATTAGAGCTTGTACTGAAGTTCAGGGCAAGAGCGTTTTAAGCTTCTCTAACAGAGGTTCTAAAACAGTTTGTGCTCCTGCATATGGCTGTAAACTTGAAGATGTTGATTGTGTATATTGCGGTCAGTGTGCTGCGGTTTGTCCAACCGGTGCTTTATCTATTAAGTCTGATGTAGATAAAGTATTTGAAGCTATTAATGATGACAGTAAAACTGTTATTGTTCAAATAGCTCCTGCTGTAAGGGTTGCACTTGGAGAACAGTTTAGTATACCACCAGGGGAAAATATTATTGGCATTATGGCTGCTGCGCTTAGGAGAGTGGGTATTAATAAAGTATTTGATACTAGTTTTTCTGCAGACGTTACGATTATGGAAGAAGGTACTGAGCTTATTGGCAGGCTTAAAAATAATGAAAGACTACCTTTATTCACAAGTTGTTGTCCTGCCTGGGTAAGACATGCCGAGCAGAACCACAAGAACTTTTTGAATAACCTTTCTTCTGCCAAGTCTCCACAGCAAATGTTCGGTGCTTTAGCTAAAGATGTTCTTTGTAAAGAGTACAAAATTGAGTCTAAAGACTTGGTTGTTGTATCAATTATGCCTTGTACTGCTAAAAAAGCTGAAGCTGTAAGACCTGAATTCAGTAAGAATGGCGTACAAGAAGTTGATATTGTATTAACTACTCAAGAAGTATTTAAGTTAATACAATCAGCCGGTGTTAATATCAGTAATTTAGAGTCTGAAGAAATGGATATGCCGTTTGGTGAATATTCCGGTGCAGGTGTTATATTCGGGGCTTCCGGCGGTGTTGCAGAAGCTGCTTTAAGAACCGCTTATGAAGTAATCACCGGAAAAACTCTTGAAAATGTTAACTTTGAAGAGGCTCGCGGGCTTGATACTTTAAAAGAGTTTACTGTTGATATTGATGGTAAAAAGATTAGACTTGCAATTATCAATACTTTAGCTGAAGCTGACAGAGTTATTGAGAAAATCAATAAAGGCGAAGCTCACTATGACGTAATTGAAGTTATGGCATGTCCCGGCGGATGTATTGGTGGAGCCGGTCAGCCTGTTAGCTGTAAAGACCGTTTAATTAAGGGCAACAGAAAAGATGGGTTATATAAAGCTGATGCGAAGATGAAGCTTCAAAAATCTCATGAAAATCCATCAGTGAAGACTCTATATGAAAAGCACTTAGGCGAACCAAATAGTAAAAAAGCTCACCACTTATTACATACAGAATACGAAGAAAGAGATATCTGGAACGTAGAAGACTAGAGTAGATAACAACAAGTAGTACTTTAGTAATTATAAATAATAATCGGTGGATTTATAGATATGAAACAAGTATCGATTCCAACCTTAAAACGGCTGCCAAGCTACTATAATATAATTTCCGCGGCAATTGTTAATTATGGCAAAAAATATATTTCCAGTTCTAAAATTGCCAAGGAGCTAAATATCGACGACACTCAAGTCAGAAAAGATATAGCGGCAACAGGTTATGTTGGTAAACCAAAGGTTGGTTTCGATACCTTTGAGTTAAAACTACATCTTGAACAATTTTTGGGATTTAACAAGCTTAAGGAAGCCTATCTTATCGGAGCGGGAAATCTTGGTGTTGCTCTTGCTAAATATGAAGGTTTTAAAAAATTTGGCCTGGATATTACTGCTATTTTTGATAATAATCCTGCAAAAATAGGGACGAAAGTTCAAAATAAACAAATTTATTGTATTTCTAGGTTTCAGGATATGGTTAGTAAAAATAATGTTAAGTTTGTTATTATTACCATCCCTGCTAGTGCTGTTAGTAATATTATAGAAATAGTAGAAAGTTCTCAAATAAAAGCGATTTGGAATTTTTCTCCTGTTAATTTAAAAGTTAACAAAGATATTATAGTTCTGAATCAGGATTTAGCTACTAGCTTTGTAACTCTTGTGCATTTATTAAATACTAATTAACAAAATTAAAATAATTTTTCCTTTCTTTAAAAATAGATAGACTGCATTTATTTAGCAGTCTATTTTTTTAAGATAAAATTTTGGGTGATGGTCATCACCTTTTTTATGTCATTGCTGTAAGCTTTTGATATAACTTGAGTTTGTTTGTAAGCATCAGTACTCAGCTGACTACTACCAAACTTTGTGTCTTAATATAATTTAATAAGTTTATTTAATTTGTAAATTTTAAATATTTATTTGTTTTTATATAAATAGGGAATAAACTTGTAAACTAAAAAGGGAAACTGGGGAAAACAAGCCTATATAAAAATTTAATAGAAATAATATTTAATTCTGTAAAAGTATACTTTTAAATTAGGGGAAGTTCAGAGGAGGAAGGATGTATGTATCCTGGAATTTACAATGAATATGGTCCGGCACGAATGGCATCAATATATGGAGCTGTTAGTGATAGCCGTGTAATAGAATCTGAATTTAATAATATTTTTTTAAGCAGGCAAAGACCGCTGACACCTGCAAATGCAGGAATGGGACCAGGGTATGCCGGTAGTGGATATGGTGTAAATGCAATGCTAAACAATCCTGCGCTAAGGCCTCAACTCGATATTTTAGCATCAAACTTACGCTCTACAATGGGCTTAAAAGGTATTTTTAACAGAGGGCAGGCAAAAATTATTCTTCAAAATTTAGCTGCAACAAACCCAATGAAGCTTGCTGCTGTTGAAATAGTTTATGCACAAAAATACGGCGGCGGTGATCTGACTAAGTTAAGAAGAGATTTAAGAAGAAATTTTGACAGGTTAAATTTCTTTAGAGTAGGAGGACCGCCTGAAGAAATAAAACTATTAAACCAAGCTGCAAAGGTTAGTGTGCCAAATGCATCAGCTGCGCTACATGATGCTTTAAAATTCGCGCGTTCTGACAGATCAACAGTTGATGAAGTACTTTTAAGAAATCCAAACAATCACTTTGTTGCTGCTGTGATTAAAGATTATAAAAAAAGATATGGTAGCAGCCTTACCGGAAAAATTAGAGAAACTTATCCCGCAGTTTTAGATTTTGGTAATACACAAAATAATTATATTGGAAGATTGAATGGTGCAATGGCTACATCATATTATCCATATTCAATGGCCTTCTAATTTTTTGCTATTAAAAATTGTGTACTTTAAAAGTTTTAACAAACTTGAATAATTTAAAAAGTACTTTTAAGTTAGTATACAGAATTTGGTGATGGTCATCACCTTTCTTATGTCATCGCTGTAAGCTTTTGATATGACTTGAGTTTACTTGTAAGCACCAGTACTCAACTGACCACTATCCAGAATTTTTATAACTCCTCATTAACCCAAAATCCTCACACCGGTAAAATATTTACCGGTTTTTATTTTTTTTAAAATCCTTATCAAATGAACTTTTTACTTGATATATAGCTCTACTTTGAGTATTATTTATAATATCTGATTAAAATCAAAATTTGTTAATATATTATTATATAGAGGTATTTATAATGGCTAAAATTTGTGAAGTTTGTGGTAAAACAAAGTTAAAAGCTAATAAAATATGCTTTTCACATAAAGCACATACATACAGGCAAAAACCTAATCTACAAAAGATAAAGGTTAACTTTAACGGTGTTGCTAAAAGAATTAATGTTTGTACATCTTGTATAAAAGCAAATAAAATAACTAAAGCAAGCTAGTTATACTGGCACTCAATTAAATTTCAGATTAAATTTTTGGGTGATGGTAATCACCTTTCTTATGTCAGTGCTGTAAGCTTTTGATATAGCTTAAGTTTACTTGTAAGCATCAGTACTCAAAACGGACCACTACCAATTTTTGAGTTAGTATAATAAGCAAGAATTCACAAAAATAAACTGTACTTTTTATAGTACAGTTTATTTTTAATACAAAATATTGAAAATAATTCCCGACCCCACGGCAACAGTAAATATACATAATATAATAGTAAAAGCCAATTTTTTTTTGAAAATAGTGTTTAAAAGCACTAATTCCGGTACGCTTAGACCAGCTCCACCTATTAACAATGCAATTATAGTACCCATTCCTAAGCCCTTTTTGGCTAAAAACAAACCTATCGGAATCATGGTTTCTGTTCTGATATACATAGGTATACCTAATATTGCTGCCATTGGAACTGATATAAACTCATTATAGCCTGATGATAATATCGAAAGATAATTATCAGGAAGAAAACCTTGTATTAATGCTCCAATAGTGGCTACAAGGAGTAAAAACGGAAATATTTTTTTTAACATATCAAATGAGCTTAATATAGAAGATTTCATTATAGAAGGAGACTCAACGGAATGATTATCGCATCCGCAACCACTACAGCAAGCTTTTGGGGCAGCAATCGGTCGTATATATTTTCTAAATCCTAGTTTTTCCAGTAAAATTCCTGCAATTACAGAAAATCCAAATATTATTGATACATATATAATTGTTGCCTTCGGCCCAAAGAATGTAATAAAAAGTATTACTACTGCCGGATTTAAAAGAGGAGACGCAAACAAAAAAGACATAGCCCCGCCAAAAGGTGCATTAGATTTAAATAAACCTATTAATAAAGGAATTGTAGAACACGTACAAAATGGGGTAATTAAGCCAATAGTAGCACCTATTAAAGAATTTATTACGGTGTTACCTCTACTTAAAATTTTTTTTAGGCGATCATTAGAAAGTTTATTCTGTAAAAAAGCCACAAAAAAGCTAATCCCCAAGAATAATATTGTTAATTCAGAAAGTAATATAAAAAACTCTTTTAACACCTTTTCAAGCATATTGATTAACTCCTAACCAACTTTTGAACAGATTCATTCGATTTTTTTAAAAGCAAAACACACCTGTATACTTAATCTACTATACAGATGTGTTATCATTTATTCAATACTTTTTTTTAAAATTATTTATTTTTTTGCTTTAGTAATTTTGCTTTGTGCTTCTTCCATTAGCAAATTTAGCGCATCTTTGCTAATAACCAACATTACACTGACACCTGACTTCATTATTACGTTTTTGCCTTTGCCGAAAACTGTGTTTGCGTAGCCCATGGCAGTGGAATTATAAGCTCTGTTTAAACAACTTTGGTAGCGTGTTTGTCCCGGATTAGGATACATTGCTCCTGAGACTCCTCCTGCGGTAACTGAGGCTGCTGAACCAATCAGGTAGATAACTCCGGTTCCTAATTCAGTAAACGCGCCCAGAGGTATGGTTGTTGCATAACCGGCTGCCAGGATTGGTGCTTTCTCCCAAATTTTTTTCTTCATGGTTTTAATATTCGGATTTTTAAAAGATATTATCCATCCATTTTCATCAATTTCTAATGTTTTACCGTTTTTAAGCTTTATTAATGATATTTTTATGTCAACTTTAGCATGGTTGCTTAGCCTTCCTATTTTTTTTACCTTATGAATATTGCCATTTAATAAAGAGCCGGAAGGTAATATTACTTTTTCGTTAATCAACACGTCTTCCAGTGTGATAAAGCAGAGTTTATCTCCTGCTTTTGCTGATCTGCTATCTAATGTATCTTGGGTGTATGCTAATACTTTTAATTCTTCTGCATTTATTTTTGCAGCTTTACTTTTAAACGGCCAAAAAGCTGATGATGGTACGGCAAAATAGCTAAATACAATAAATATAGTCAATAAACAAATAATTATTCTTTTCATATTTTCACCTAATCAATTAACCTAATAACCTAACTAAAACGATTTAACCTGTTATATAACTAACAGGTTAACATCTTTATTTATATTAAAGCAATTAATCGATAGCTTTATTTATGATAACTCAGCCAAAATAAATAACTTAGCTTCTTGGTCTTGAGCTAAAATCAGGTAATTTTTCAGTAAGTATATCTAACTGTATTCTTCGACCATTTCTAAGAATATCAAATTTTATACTTTCGCCAATGGCATGTTTTCTCACGGCTATCTGTATATCTTTACCATCATCAACCTTTTTACCGTCAACTTTTGTAATAATATCTTTTCTTCTTAAACCCGCTTTATTACCGGGACTACCCGGCCAAACCCTTTCAACTCTAACTGCGGAACCATCTTTTGTACGCACCTCTCTCATTTCTATACCAATCCACGGACGCGATACTTTGCCGTTTTTTATTATTTGAGTATAGATATTTTTAGCAGTATTTATCGGAATTGCAAATCCTATATTCTGGGCATCTGCTCTGATTGCAGTATTAATACCTATTACTTCTCCTTTTAAATTAATTAATGGCCCGCCGGAATTTCCAGGATTAATTGCTGCATCGGTTTGTATAAAATCTACGCTGGTTTGCAAATCTTGAACTCTTCTGTTTTTTGCACTAATAATTCCTTGTGTAACGGTCTGTTCAAAGCCTAATGGGCTACCTACTGCAATAACCCATTCACCGATTCTTAATGCGGAAGAGTCTCCTATATTTGCAACAGGTAAGTCTTGGGTTTCCTCTTCAATCTTAAGTACGGCCAGGTCTGTCACTTCATCGATGCCTATAACTCTTGCTTTGTAAGTTTTATTGTTATATAAATTTACTTCTATATCACTTGTTTTTTTTACAACGTGGCCATTTGTTAAAATATAACCGTCTTTACTTATAATAAATCCGGAACCTCCGCCAATTTTAATTTTATGCCTTGGTCTGGCTTTGTAATGTGAAAAACCAAAGAAATCAAACACACTTATCCTTGGAGAAACATAGCCTTTAAGCTTTATGTTTACAACCCAAGGCATGCTACGCTCTGCCACGTCTGCAATTACATTTGTATTGATAGGAGTGGATAAGACTTTTAGCTTGGGTTGCTCTATCACAACGCTTTCTTTAATTGTTGTATTTTGAGCAAGGTTTACACCAATTAAAAAACATGCTAAGGAGCTTAAAAATATAGAGACACAAACTGCTAAAATTATTGGTAAAGTTTTGTTATCCATAATATCTCTCCATCCCAATTTATTTATTTAAATAGTCCAATACTAGTATACTAACTCTAAAATACTTTTCAGATTATTCAATCTAAAGAGTAATCTGAAATTTAATTGATGACCAGTATATATTATACAATAATCATATATAGAAAATTAGCCGCTCGTAAATTTTTTTTAATTATTTATTTTATATTTAAAAATTATAAATAAAAAAATAAAATATACTGTCCTGAAATATACTCCCTATTGATGAGCAGGATAGTAGTTCAAGACAGCATATTTTTAAAATTACTTTTTATATACAGGTTCCAAATTAAATTTCAGATTTCTCTTTTCAGAGAATAGCTTATTTTATTAGTTTTTACTTGATTAAAGAATCTGAAAAGTATTTTAGAGTTAGTATACCACTCTAAATAAATTTAAAAACTTAAGATGCTTCCGCTTTACCAGTCATCTTATTCCAATTATTTTTTACGGATCCCCATGCCTGCTTTGCCCAATTACCGATTTTATCGCAGGCTTCTTGAGATTTCCCGTTTGTTTTGTATAACGCAGTACCTGCTGTGGCAATGGTAGCAATACCTGCTGTTAAAAAGAGAACTCCAAAACATTTCCTCAAAAAACCGCCTTTCTTTTTAGGTTTTTGTTCGTTTGAAGTATCTAGAGTATCTGTATCGGGTTGTGATAAACTTGTATCAGTTCTAAAAGCTTGATTTTGAGCAATAAGTTTTAAAAATTCATCGTTACTACTTAGTATTTGTGGTTCTGCTCCCTGAAATTTTATACTTGTATTATTCACGCTTCCTATAGTCATAATAAATACTCCTTTGGTGATATAAAGTTATCTTTATTTGCTTAAAAACATGTAAAGAATAAAATGTGTTATTTCATTTATAGAATTATTAAAAAATTTTACAAATATACCTAACTCAAAAATACTTTTCAGATTCTTTAATCAGGTAAAAACTAATAAAATAAGCTAATCTCCCTGAAAAGAGTACTCTAAAAAAATTTAACTTTGAAGCAGAATAAAAAATATTATTATTAAATTTATAGTAATTTTAATTGAGGCGTTAAAACCTTTTCTAAAAAACTTTTTCTATGCCATTTGCAAATTCCATGCTCGCGTATTGCGTCTAAATGAGCTTTAGTTCCATAGCCCTTATTTTTTTGCCATTCATATATAGGAAACTCTTCTGAGAGTTTTATCATAAATTCATCTCTATGAACTTTAGCCAGTATACTGGCAGCAGCAATAGATGCAGAAAGCGAATCACCTTTTACAACCGTTTTTTGTCTGTATTTAAAATGAGGAATAGAAATTTTGCCATCAACAAGAAATAATAATTTTTCTTTTTTTTTCTCTCCTAATTGACTTATAACTTCCAGAGCCGCTTTTTTCATAGCCAGCAAAGAAGCTTGTAAAATATTATATTTTTGAATTTCTTTTAAACTGCATTCTTGTATGCTATATATTGAGTTCTGTTTTATTTCATCAGAAATTTTTTTTCTTAATTTTGGATTAGATGAAAATTTTTTTGAATCATCCAAATATTTCAAAAATTTTGCTGCTTCTTTATTATCAATATCCAAGCAAACTGCTCCGGCCATAACCGGCCCGGCAACAGGTCCCCTTCCTGCCTCATCCAAGCCAATTATAAATAAATCTTCTGATATATTTTTGTCAAAGTCAACCAAGTCATTAATCTTGGACTTGCGCAACACTTTCAAGAGTAATTCTTCCTATTCTTCCATTTCTAAAATCTGATAAAACAACAGAAGCACATCTTTTAATATCAGCTTCTTTACCAGGTTTAAGCCATTTTCTTGATAATGCTATATCCTCTAATCCAGGAATTTCTGTCATCTCATCTAATTTATAATGCTTTTTTAAAAATTCAGGATATTTTTTGTATAATAATTCAATTAGTTCTTTAGATATTTCAACTTGATCATAAGCGTTTTCACTGATAGAATTTACCATCGCCAGTTTTTCTGCTCGGCTTTGATCTTCTAATCTCATAGGAATAATACCTGGAGTATCCAGCAATTCTAATTTAGGATTTATTCGTACCCATTGTGCAGCCTTGGTAACTCCTGCTTTCGGACCTACCTTAGCTTTGCCTTTGCGTATTAATTTATTAATGATACTTGACTTTCCTACATTAGGCATACCTACAACCATTGCCCTAATGGCACGGGGTCTCATTCCCTTTGCGACCATATTGTCTATTTTAGGCTTTCCTAGCTGTACAGCTTCTTTTATCAACACTGATAAATCTTTAGATGAACTTGCAGAAGTAGCAATTGACGGCATCCCAATATTTTGTTTTAAATAATTCATCCACTGAGATGTTAAAAAAGGATCTGCAATATCAGCCTTATTTAAAACAAGCAACCTTGGTTTTTGATTGGTTATTTTGTCTAGATTGTCATATCTGCTGCTAATTGGTATTCTTGCATCTATAACTTCCAAAATAACGTCTACAAGGTTGCTCTGTTCTCTAAGTTTTTTTTCAGCCTTTGCTATATGTCCTGGATACCAGTGTATATTGGCCATTTTTTTATTTTCTTATTTTTTCTTTAAGCCTTGTTGCTTTACCTGAACGCTCACGTAAATAATAAAGTTTAGCCCTTCTTACCTGACCTCTCCTAAGTACGGTAATTTTTTCAATTCTTGGAGAGTGAACAGGAAATACTCTTTCCACTCCGATACCTTGAAAAATTCTTCTTACAGTTATTGTAGTATTAATGCCGGAGCCGCGTTTTTTAATAATAACACCTTCAAACCCCTGCGTTCTTTCCTTGTTTCCCTCTTTAATACGAACAAAAACTTTTACTGTACAACCAGGTTGTAAATCCGGCAAATCATTTTTTAGAAATTCTGATTCTAATTTTTTTACTAATGGTTTCATTGTTTTTCCCTTTTATATATTAATATAACTAAAGTATACAACTAATTTAAAATAAATTTAAAAGAACTATTTTTAGAAAATAATCAAGACCCTTTACGACTACCCCTGAAATTTATCAGTTAATATCAATAATATTATCCAAAACAAACTTTTTATTCAAGATCTAATTTTGGTGATGTCCATCACCTTCCTTATGTCATCGCTGTAAGCTTTTGATATAACTTGAGTTTACTTGTAAGCATCAATACTCAACTGACCACTACCCTAATTTTTATGCCGTATAATTTTAAAATACTCCTTAAACTAGTTATCATTAGAGTATTTTAAAATGTTGAGATTGTTTTTTTGGTTTTTGCTATTTTATTCACCAAATAATATATCTGGCCAAGGCTTAAATTTTCATCACTTGGAGATATATTTTTATGGGTAATTGGTTTTAATCCTAACTCATCAAGTTCTTCAACAGTTTTATTCAACAATAAGTTGTTCATCCATACAGAACCTGATAGTATAACTTGTCTTATATCAGTTTTTTGGCTAATATCAAAACAAGTATTTGCTATCATAAGTGCAAGTGTATTATGAAATTTTGTTGATGTAGCGGAAATATCTTTATTCTCGATAGCATCATTAGCTAAAGCTCTAATTAATTCATTAGTATTTTTAATTTTATATTCAGACAATGTAAATATATCAGCACAATTAGAATCACATATAGTTTCTAGGTACAGGGCGGAATATTCTTCATGATAAGAATATTTTAATACACCTAATATAGATGCAACTGCATCAAATAATTTTCCTGCTGAAGATGTAAGAGGAGAGCTTACACCTCTGTTTATCAGGTTTGAGAGCATTTTTTCTTCTTCTTCAGAAATTCCCAAATTTTTATAAATAGGATGATCCGTTGAAATTCCGGATCTTTGTAGTAAGCTGTAACCCAATCTGTATATTTGATTTTCTTTACCAAGCATGCCAATCATTTTGAAAACCGGAATATGGGTGAACCTTTCAAAATTAAATTCTTTTGATATCAAAAACTCGCCACCCCAGATAGTTTGATCATTACCTAATCCGGAACCATCAAAAATTGCACCTATTACAGGTGTTTCTATTGGCATATCATTATCTAATAAGCAACTTAACAAGTGCGCATAGTGATGTTGAATTTGATAATAAGGTATCTTTAATTCTCTTGCGTACCTTGTAGAAAGATAATCAGGGTTTAAATCGCAAATAGCATACTCAGGCTTTTGTCCCAGTAGATTACAAAATAATTTGGTATTCTGTTGATAAGACTCATACATAAATGATGAATCAAATACACCGGAATAGGGTCTAACTATTAATTTTCCATCAGATGTAGAAACTGCAACAGTTGAATTATGCAGTGCGCCACAGGCCAAAACCACCGGGGTATAAGGAAGGCTTACCTGCAGTTTAAATTCTTTTGGAGCAAAGCCCCTGGCTATACGTAAAAATTGACTATCACCCCTGTTAATTTTTAAGACGCTATCGTCAGATGCATTATGTATTTTCATATTATGCAAAAGCATACCGTCAACCTGTGAGCCAAAAATATCCTTTGCATTTTCATTGTTCACCTCAATAGCAGTACCTCTTTTATTTGCACTACTCATAACCAGCAAATCCGGTTTAATTTTTTCAAGCAATAAAACTTGCATGCCATTATAAGGCAGCATTACACCAACTTTATCAAGACCGGATGTAACCTCGTCGGGAATTTTATTATCTTTTTTCAGATTTAAAATAACAACAGGTCGTTGCTGCGATAGCAATAGTTCTTTTTCTTTATCTGAAACGTAGGCAAATTTTTCAATTGTATGCAAATCTTTTGCCATTAAATAAAGTGGTTTATCAATCCTTGATTTTATCTCTCTAATCTTTCCTATTCCCCTTTTAGAATAAGCATCAGTACACAAATAAAAGCAATTAGTACTTTTAAACAATAAAACTCCGTTATTTTTAAACACTTTTCCTGCTATCTCATAAATTTTTGATTGATCCTTAATAACAGTCTTATCATTTTCATACCATAACTTTGGTCCGCAATTTTTGCAGTTGCTCAAGCTGACTTCTAAAAAACCTTTTTCAATAGCATTTTTACAATTATCACAAAAATCAAAAGCCGTCAATGATGAATTTTCTTTGGTAAAGGGTAAAGATTTTAAAATACTATACAAAGGTCCGCAATCATTACAAAAAATAAACGGATACTCAAAATTTGTAAATTTTTTGTTTTTAATTTTATCTTGGCAATTACTGCATATACCTTTGTCCAATGGTAATTTAACAGATTGTTTGTACTTTTTTTTCTGTTCATTCATGTCATAAAAGTTATCACTATTTAATACAGGAACATCTTCAAAGTTCATTTCTTTTATTTCCGGCATTTCGTGTGGCTTATCATAGATATTTGACATAAATTCAATTACAGAGTTATTATCACCCTCTACTTCCATGCTTGTAATATCATTGTCGGCTTTTAACCAGCCACTAAGCTTTAAATCTTTAGCCAGATCAAAAACATATGTTTTAAATATGTCCGTACTAACCACGCCTTTTAATCTAATATTTTTCCTAACTCTCATTTTATTCTCTCTATATTTTTATCCTCTAATTAAAAAAACTCTTATAATTTACTCAAAAATACTTTTCAAACTTACTCAATACTGTTAAAACTAAAAGTAAAATAAGCTAAACTCTGAAAAGAAAGGATGATCTAAAATTTAACTTTGAGCCAGGATATATAACTTATTAATTAAATCTTTATAACTTTTTTCAGTTTTAAAAATTAATTTAAATTCAATATAATAAAAAAATCCAATTAATCTGAAAAATATTTTTGAGTTAGTCTATTACGAACTCTACACAATAAATATAGCATAATAATTTATTTAAATTATGTTTTTGGAACATTTTTGTTACAAAATTTAGAATAAATTTTTAAAAAGTTAAGCTTTAATCTTATTCTTCATCTATATCGGTGACATCTTCTTTAGTAACATCAAAGAGTCGTGGAGAAGTAAACCTGGTTACATTGTAAGAATCTATTATTGCAGGATAAGGTGACTGATCGTTATACAGCTTTTGTAAGTTAATTTGAGAATTTTTCTTTGGAAAAATTCTTTCAGTTATATGGTCATTTACAAATGTGCTTATAAATGGTGCTGCCATTAATGCCCCGACAAGAAACGAGCAGGTTTCGTAAATAAATCCTATTGGACCTGATGGTATTCTTTGTATATTTCCAAGTAGTCGATTTCCCAGATTTTTTGAAATTAACCCGCAAGTCAATGCACTTGCATCTTTAGCAAAGGTACGAGCTTTGCCTCTCTTTGTTTTTTTTGTATTGGCATGAGCTATCAATGTTATACAGGATAATATAGGAAAAGTACTTGCGGTTATTGCTTCAAGTTTATTTAAATTGGCAAATAAAGTAGACATAGAGGCTGTAAATAAATTATTAGCAATGAATGTATCCCTTGAGCGTTCACTATCTATTTTACTGGCTTTATAAAACAAAGAATATGCTGCCATTGTAGGTATTAATATATAAGGATCAAAAAGCAATTGCCCTTTAAAGGCAACTTTGGTCTTTTTTGCCTTATTATTATGATTATGTACTTTATATCGTCTATTACTTAAGGTTTTTCTATTATTTACTATCATAATTTTTCTTTATTTTACATATATATTACTGATTTTTAATTAAATTTCAGATTACTCTTTAAGATTAAAAAGTAAAATAGTATAACCAATTACATAAATCGCCTAAAAAAAATTATTTGTGTTCTTTTATATAAAAATAAACAAATATTAACAAAATCCAAATTCTCCAACTCTTTTTTTTATTTTAATTTTATTGTATTTTTTTTATTATATAAATAAAAAGCAGTTCATACATAGTTAAGATTAAGTATGTTTAACATTTTTTTAACAAATACAGCTGACAAAGGGCAGAAAAAACTGGATAAGCCTTTAAGATTAAAAGTAAAGGACTCTTTATTAAAAATAGCGAAAAATCCGGAAAATAGCGGTGAAAAATTATCAACACCATTAACGGATGTATATTCGCATCATTTAAAATATAAAGGCAAGGAGTTTCGTATTGCATATACAATAAACTTTGATAATTCTTCCGTGACAATTCATCTGATAGCTGCGCATGAAAATTTTTACAGAAAACTAAAAGGTAAATTAGGCAGATAAACTATAATCCAAAAATTTTACTTTACATAATTTAAAAAAAACGAAAAAAAAGGCAATTTGTTGACAAAAATATACTTTAAATAATATATAAAAGCCTTTGATTATTATATTTTTTTAATACCAGTGATTACTTAACTTTAAGATAAGATATGAAAAATTAAATATTATACTAACTCTAAAATACTTTTCAGATTATTCAATCGTGTTAAAACTAATAAAATACACTATTCTCTGAAAAGAGTAATCTAAAATTTAATTTAGAACCTGTATAAATACTAACTCTAAAATACTTTTCAGATTATTCAATCGTGTTAAAACTAATAAAATACACTATTCTCTGAAAAGAGTAATCTGAAATTTAATTGAGTACCGGAATAATTACACGAGATTGTATTATCTTTGTTCAATATTAATTGACTTAGAACCTGAATTCATACTGTATCAAAGAAAGATACTAAATTTGGGCTTGGTACTTAAACGCTGTCAGATAAAGCTTAAATCAGTACAGAATGCAGTTGTTTAAACAATTTCGTCCAGTTTAACAAATTAAATGTAACGAGCTAGTAAAAAGAGGTATTTCATATATGGATATGAATTGGTGCAGTAACAATGATGTAAAATCAAGACTCAGACAACTCGGATTGCTCTCTAGCGGCTGTAATAAAATGGATTTAAACTCCATCAAAGAGGCTGAACAAAATATTTTTAGTCCGGAAAAATATGCTTCTAAAAAAGAAGAACTCTTTAAAGAGCGCATAGAGAATGAATTCATTTTCAAGTTTGACAATCCGACAAAAAATAATAACTTTGTAGAATCCAAGGGTGAAGAACTAAATATGGAACAAAACCTGAAAGCAATTGATAATCTTCCAATCCCCGAGTTTTTAAAAGAAATTTTATCATCCGGACAAAGTAAAAAATCTTTAAGAAATAAAAATCTAAACTTTTTATCCTAAGTGGCTAAGTCATATTCTCTCTTTACCTTTGAGTCATCGGTCTGCTCTTGATGTACAGCTAAACTATATAATGGACTTTAATTAAGTAAGGAATAAAGGTAGTGATCAGTTGAGTACTGACGCTTACAAGTAAACTCAAGTTATATCAAAAGCTTACAGCGATTACCATCACCTAAAATAGCAATGGTAAATACTCCTCTTTTTCTGCTAAAAGAGTTTACCATTGCTATTTTATTTTA
>JANQHM010000152.1 GCA_028282645.1 Candidatus Gastranaerophilales bacterium | reverse complement strand
ACATATGATTACTCCCTATTGTCCATATGTCTATTATACAATAATTAAAGTGTTATAGGTACTTTTTACACAGTCTGCTTGGGTCGAGGAGGTTCATTTAATATATATTATAGCAATTCAAAAAATTTATTTCACGATTCATTTTGGATTTTACGAAAAAAGGGCTATTTTGTTAAATTATTGTTACATTTATTTTTTTATTAATTGATTTTTATTCCGATACAAAATTAAATTTCAAATTACTCTTTAGTTAGAATAAGCTTATAAAAAGTAATCTGAATAGTTTATTTTAAAAAGTATTTTAGAGTTAGTATACAAGCCATTTTTGCTTTATTTCTTGAGGCAAGTCTTTGTCAATAATATTTTTAGCCCTCTGCGAGTAACTAAAGCTGGCCTCATCAGGCTTATCCTTAAGCAGCATATCTAAAGAAACCTTAACAGATGACCACAAGGAAGGTATATTATAGCCGCCTTCCAAAACATAAAAAAGCTTACCGTCACAATATTTATCCGCAAAACTTCTCAGGGCATTGGCAATAAGGCCATATCCGCGTGCAGATAAATTAATCTTGCTTATAGGATCGTCAACATGCCCGTCAAACCCCGCAGAGACAATAATAACCTGTGGTAAATAAGATTGAACAACATCCTGTACAACATTACCAAAAATATAGCTATACTCTATATCTCCAAACTGTGAAGGAACAGGAATATTTATATTATAGCCCTTGCCTTCGCCTGTACCGATTTCTTCGCTTTTACCGGTAAAAGGGTATATATCAGCCTGATGAACAGACAATACCAAAACCTTGGAGGAATCATAAAAAATATCCTGAGTCCCGTTACAATGATGCACATCAAAGTCCACTATCAGTATTCTGTTTAAATCATACTTGCCGATTAAATGGTTTGCGGTAATGGCAACATTATTAAATATACAAAAACCTGACCCGCGTCCCATTTCAGCATGGTGTCCGGGGGGGCGTACCAGAGCAAAAGCTTTTTGAATTGATTCTTGCATTATGGTATCAGCCAGAGCACAGCAGCTGCCTGCAGCTAATTTAGCTACAAATGGCGAATCCTCACTTAGGTATGTGTCTTTATCATAAGCATACAGGTTAGAGTTTAGGGCGAATTTTTTTATTTGGCTTAAATAAAGATTTGAATGAACCGAGCAGATTGTTTCATCCGAAGCTTCTTTACTCGGAACCATTAAAAGCTTATCCGTATAACCGAATTTTTCCAGATTATCATAAATAAACATAAGCCTTTCAGGACATTCTTTACTGTTATCCAAAGCTTTATGCCAAAAAAATTTTTTATCAATTACTGTTGCTACGTGTTTATCCATCTTAATCCATCTTAAATATATGCTGATACCAGGTTAAAAATTTTAAAATCAGCTATAAATATCAACTCCATAATAGTATGTATATGCTAACGACCTCTTAAATCTTTGTTTATCAACTCTAAACAAGTAACCTTGTCTTCTTGTTCCCTGATCATCATACTCTTGCAAATCCAAATTTAAAAAATTCAGCTTTTTCAGGCACTTTTGTTGAGGTAGGTTATTTATATCAGTAAGCATTTCTATAAAATCATAGTCATATTTTATAAATAACTCGTTGATTAAACCTACCTGGGCTTCCACTCCCAGTCCTTTTTGCCTGTATTCAGGCAGTGCGATTTTTATTGCCATTCTTGCAGCATTTTGCTCTTCAGCCTTTGTCCAATAATTTATTGTCCCTATAGCTTGAGAATTGATTTTTAGCTCTATTAAAAAAGTTTTTGCCTTATCATTCCAAAAATAATCACTTTTAAATTTTGCTTCACAGCTTGCTAGCTCATATCCTTCAAGAGAGAGGTATTCTCCATTTGCTGTTTTGCTATTACCCCATTCAACAATGAGCTTTATGTCTTCCAGGTTAATTTGCCTTAATTTTAGTTGTCTTGTCAAAATGTATTTATGCATATCTAATTTTTATTTTTTTATTTTAAGGAACTATTGACGAATATAATTTGAATTTATGTCAAATGATGAATAGTATATTTATCAACAATCCCTTAAAAGACTGCCTGCATTTATTATGATATTATCAATTTATCTATACATCATATATATGAATTAAATTATAAATGTTTAAAATTAAAATATTTCAGGAATAATACTCTTGACAAATTTAATAAATATGTTTAACATATATTCATAATAATTATGATATAGATAAAAAAAATAAAATTTAATAAAAATAGTAACATATTATATCAGGTAAGTTAAAAAAATATTTGGGTGTACGGATAGATGGAAGGTAACACTGAATACAAAAGTAACGAAGTTTTATTCGCTACTTTTATTTTGGACGAAATAGAATTTGGTATAAACGCAAATAATGTAAATGAGGCAATTAGGCCAACACAAGAAATTATACCTATTCCGTCAAGTATAGATATTATTGACGGCATAATAAATTTGAGAAATAAAGTTATACCAATAATAAATATGAGAAAACGTTTTGGTTTAAATAACAAGCCGGAAACATCAAGATACTATGCAATAGTAAATTATAAAAATCACGAAATCGGCCTTTGCTTTGATGATATATGCAAAGTTATCAGAGTGCCGAAAGATAATATTAAAGATATGGGCAAAAGCGCAGAAGATAATCAATTTTGCAGCAGCGGCATTATTTCGATTGACAATGGAAAAAATTTAGTTCAAATTCTGGACCCTCAATTGGTATTTCAAAATTTATGCTTGCCTTTAATAGATAATATTCAGGATAAAAATGCAATAAAGCATATTCCAATGGAAAAAGATATAGTTTTTGAGCTGAATAGCATTACCTATACTATTTCTGCGGATCAAATCCAGGAAATTATGAAAATACCTAAAATTTATAAAAGAATTGATATAGAAAAATATATTAAAGGTTTTATAGCTATCCGCAATGAATTATATACTTTAATTGATTTGGATATGTACTTTAATTTAAAGCCACAGGAAATCACTGAAGACTCAAGGGTAATAATACTGAAAAATATAAGCTCTTGCGCTCTGCTGGTAAGCTCCATAAAAGAAGTTATTCAATATGAATCAGAAAAAATATTAAATATTCCAATGTTTAATATTAGCAGGCTTCAAGATTCTTTTGCCGGGATAGTTCCTCTTAGGGGTAAAGATCTTATAAAACTTAATGCTAAAAAATTATTTCCTGAAAATGTAAAGAAAAGAATTGAGTCAAATGCAGCTATTCACCAAAAAGAAGCAGTGCTGGAAAAGCTGAAAACAAAAGAAAAATTTGAAAAAGATGAAAACACCAGAGTTCTTATTACATTCAAGCTTGGAGAAATATACGGCATAGATATAAATAAATTTAAAGAGATCATAAAATATACAGCCGCGAATATCTCCTGCTTGCCGGGCAGCAAAGATTATTTTGCAGGAATACTTAATCTCAGAAATATGACCATACCTGTTGTAAACTTAAGAAAACTCTATGACTTGCTTGACTATGAAAATATAGAAGAAACCAGAATTATTATATTAAATTATAATGATAATCTGTTTGCGATTATAGTGGATGAAATTATTGAAATAATAACCTGTTCAAACGCAGAGGTGGTAAATTTATCCACATTCATAGTTTCACAGTTTTCAGAAAAAATTAAAAATCATATAGAAGCTGCATTTCGACTTAAAGACTCAAATGATAACGAAAAAAAAGTGTTAATGCTCAATCTGGATAATTTTATAGAAACTATCACATTAGAAGAAGTAACTTCTATACAGGTTCCAAATTAAATTTCGGATTTCTCTCTGGAATGAGCTTATAAAAAGTAAAATTGACCATTTCACTTTTTAACGCTCCCGCTTCGCAATTCAGAGAATAGCTTATTTTATTAGTTTTTACCTGAATTAAAGAATCTGAAAAGTATTTTAGAGTTAGTATAATGCTATT
>JANQHM010000024.1 GCA_028282645.1 Candidatus Gastranaerophilales bacterium | reverse complement strand
CTGGTTATATCAATAATAAAGGCTCATTTAAGGACTGCGATGTTAAAGCTGAAGCGGCTTGCCTGGCAAGGCGATGCAAGCTTTAACAAGACAGCTTCTTGGACTTAAAGGTGAATAGACCCCAGGCACAAGACGTAAGAGTAATAAGAGTAAAAGGTATATAAAAATGTGCGAAGCTATTGATATTGCAACAGTAACAGGCATATTTTGCGTTACTGTTGTAGGTTTAAACGTAATTAGGAAACTGCAAGACAATATAAATCTAAAACAAGAAATACTGGCAGAGCTAAAAAAACTTAATTCTAAAATGTCTTATGATATAAAAAAAGACAGCCTCAAGCAGTCAGACATACACGATGAGCTTAAGAAAAAGAGAGATATCTCACGACTAAGGCCGTAATCTGGGAATCAAAAAGGTGACGATAAAAAAAATAACATTTTATCCGGGCTGTTATAATGAGTCCACTCGATATAGGGTGTATAATATCATAGAAGGTCTGATTTATAAGGGCATTTTATGCGATATAATATATGCAATTAATGAAACGAATATATATAAAATACTAAATTCGGATATAATAGTAATTTTTCGAGCTGATGATACAGAAGAAACAAATATTTTAATAAACAGTGCTAAACACGCCGGTGTTCCGGTAGTATTTGATGTGGATGATTTGATATTTGATACTGAAATAATAAATCATATTGATGCTTTTCATTCCTTTTCTCCGGAAGAATATGAGCAAAATGCTAACTGGATAAAAGGAACGAAT
Organism: Candidatus Gastranaerophilales bacterium; assembly: GCA_028282645.1. Lineage (GTDB taxonomy): Bacteria > Cyanobacteriota > Vampirovibrionia > Gastranaerophilales > JANQFW01 > JANQFW01. Next base: position 7,071 of record JANQHM010000024.1, on the reverse strand, counting down.
AACGTCATTAAAAAATGTGATTTTGTAACAACTACAACCGACTATTTGGCAAAAAAAATAGAAAAATTAGGTATAAAGGCATTTATAATTCCAAATACTATTAATATAGGACAATACCAAACAGCAGAAATGTTTGCTTCTGGAGCCAATAAGAATAATAATATTTTAAAAATAGGTTATTTCAGCGGAACAAAAACTCATGAAAAAGACTTTGAGCAAGCACAGAATGCATTAACTCAAATATTAAATAAATATCCTCACGTCCAATTAAATATAATAGGTGAACTTGATAATACCAACCGATTTAAGGGGCTGGAAGATCAAGTTATAAAATATGAATTTATGCCCTATATCAAAATGGTTGTATATCAATCAAGGATGGATATTAATATAGCTCCGCTTGAGCAGAATAACCCTTTTAACGAAGGTAAAAGTGAATTGAAAATATTCGAATCCGCAATGCTGGGTGTTCCTACTGTGGCATCAGCAGTAAATTCTTATTCTAATTGTATTATTGATGGTGTAAGCGGTATGCTGGCACATTCCGAGAAGGAATGGTTTGATAAGTTGTCTTTATTGATAGAAAATCAGGATTTAAGAATCAATATATCTCAAAATGCTTATAATAACATAGTTAAAAAATTTTATATAGCAGATGTAATTAATAATATTATAGATACTTACAATACTATTCTGAGTTTATATCCTCATAAAAGAGAGAATAAATCTTTTAGTGGTCAAATACCTAAAGTAACGGAAGCCTTTAAAGAATATTTCGGACAAAATTCTTTTGATTATGATATTGTATCAGTTTTAAATAATCCTCTTTTCTCTATAGATAATATATTAACAGATAGGGCTGTAGAAAACAAAATCACCACCTTTGCCGATAATAATGCTGATAAAACAATATGTTTTTACGGGGCCGGGCTTTTAGCCCGGGAATTTACAAAAACATCACTGTTTAAAGAGTTTAAAAATATAACAGGCTTTATTGATAATAATAAAGAAAAATCCGGAACTAAAATTAGCGGCTATAAAATTTATCATACTGATGAAATCAAAAATTTAAAACCTGATTTAATAATTTTAACTTTGCTTCAGCCTAGATATGCGCTAAATTTTTTAAAGAATTATAAGCAGGAAAGGAGTTTAAACTTTGAGATTAAAGCAGATTTATTTCAATAAGAGTTAAGGAAAAAACATGCCAAAAGTTAGTGTTATAATAGCTTCTTACAATCATGAAAAATATATAGGCTATACAATACAAAGTGTTTTAAATCAAACATTCCAGGATTTTGAAATTATCATAGTTGATGATAACTCTTCTGATAATACGGTTTTAGAAATTAAAAAATTTAATGATACAAGAATAAATTTAATTGAAAATTTTTATAACAAAGGACAATTTGAGAATACAAACACTGCAATTAATATTGCAAAAGGTAAATATATTGCCATATTAAATTCTGATGATGCTTTTACCCCTGAAAAACTGGAGAAACAAGTTACTTGTCTTGAATCTGCCAAGGGTACGGCTGCTGTCTTTACACTGGTTGATGTGATTGATGAGGATAATAACAAGATAAAAGATAATGGTCATTTTTACTCTAAAATATTCGATCAAAAGAATAGAACCAAAGAACAATGGCTGAATTATTTTTTTTATTACGGCAATTGTTTGTGCCATCCGTCTGTTATGGTTAAAAAGTCAATACATGAAGAAATCGGATTGTATGATAGCCGCTTTGCTCAACTGGCTGATCTGGATTTTTGGATGAAATTATGCTTAAAGCACGATATTTATATATTGCAAGAAAAATTAACTCAATTTAGAATTAGAAATAATGAAGCGAATACCAGCGGTGATACTATTCAAACTCAGACCCGTTCAGCTTATGAATTTAGCCAATTGTATAAAAATTATTTAAATATAACTTCTATTGAAGAGTATTTTAAAATTTTTCCATCGGAACAAAAGTTAAATATTGCTCAAGAGCCTGCTTTAATTCCATTTAATACAGCAAGGCTGGCAATAAATACAAAGTCAGCTGCACATAGAAAATTTGGGCTGGATATCTTATTTCACTTAATGAGTAATTCTAAAATCAAAAAAATGGCTTTTGAACATTACTCTTTTTCTAATTCGGATTTAATAAAATTAACAGCCAGTGTGGATGCTTTGAACTATAATACTCAATTTCGTAATGATAAATTGTTAAACGAGCTTGTAAGCTACTGTGATCTAGAAAAATATTTTCTAAATTCTTCAAAAAAATATGATTCGGAAAAATTTATTAAAGAACATGGCGATAAGGAATTTTGTTTGTGGGGGGCCGGAGCTTTTGCCCGGACGGTAGTTAGTATTTTAAAAAATAAAAAAATAAAAATAAAAGGAATAATAGACAATAATTCTGCAAAAACTGATAAAAAAATAGAAAATATAAAAATTTATTCGCCGGATGAATTGATAAATCTTAAACCTGATATAATCATACCCGCTGTATTACATACTGAATACCTTTTGCCCCAAATCGAAGATTTTATTGCTGATAATAATTTAAGTGTACAAATTTGTAATATTTTTGATCTTTATACTTATTCTTAACTAAATTTTTAATATACAATAGTTATACGGCCCTTATGCTAACTCAAAAATATTTTTTAGATTATTCAAGCTATTCAAGCTGGTGGATTATGATTAATTGATAAAAGAGTATTAGAAACTGCATAAATATCTGCTTTAGAATTTATTAAACGCTGCGCAAGACTTAAATAATTGAGGTATAACAATGGTAAACGCAATAATTGATGAAAACAAAATCCAAGAATTATTGGAACAAAAAGCTAGTCAAAGTGAAATTGATGAAATTTTAAACAAAGCTCTTTCTTTAAAAGGTATATCCTTAAAAGAAGCTTCTGTTTTATTGAATATTGAAGGTAATGATAATTTAAATAAATTATATAAGACAGCAAAATTATTAAAAGAAAAAATTTACGGCAATCGTATAGTTCTTTTTGCACCGCTATATTTAAGTAATTACTGTACTAATAATTGTTTATACTGCGGATTTAGATTTGAAAATAAAAGTATTAAAAGAAAAAAATTAACAATTGACGAAGCTATTAATGAAACAAGAAGAATTCTAGAAACCGGTCATAAAAGAATCTTGCTGGTAGCCGGTGAAGACACGACTCAATGCAATCTGAATTATATTGAGGAATTAATTAATAAAATTTATGAACAAAAATTAATGAATGGAGAAATCAGAAGAATTAACATAAACATAGCTCCATTATCTGTTGAAGAGTTTAAAAAATTATCATCTTTTGGAATCGGTACATATCAGTCGTTTCAAGAAACATATTATCCGCAAATCTATAAAAAAATGCATCCGCAAGGGCTAAAATCAAATTATGAATGGCGTTTAGAAACAATGTCACGTGCGTTTGAAGGTGGATTGCAAGATGTTGGAATGGGTGTTCTTTTTGGGCTGACGGATTATAGATTTGAAGTACTAGCACTGTTAATGCATTCTCAATATTTAGAAAAAAATTATGGAATAGGGCCGCATACTATTTCTATTCCAAGGATTGAACCTGCCGAAGGCTCCGACGTTGCAAGTACGCCGCCCAACGTCATTACAGACGAAAACTTTAAAAAGATTATTTCAGTTCTAAGGCTGGCTGTACCTTACACAGGTATTATACTTTCTACCAGAGAAAGAGCCGAATTTAGAAGAGAACTTTTAGAATTAGGTATTTCTCAGATTAGTGCCGGATCTAAAACTAACCCCGGTGGTTATTCCCAGGAAAAAGCTACTGAACAGTTCTCTATAGGTGATACAAGATCTTTGGATGAAGTCATATATGAACTGACATCCGACGGCTATCTGCCGAGCTTTTGCACCAGTTGCTACAGAGTAGGCAGAGTAGGGAAAGACTTTATGGATCTTGCAAAGCCCGGATTGATTCAAAAATTTTGCCATCCTAACGCAATTATTACATTCAAAGAATATCTTATTGATTATGCAGCCGATAATACAAAAGTAAAAGGAAATGAATTAATTAATAAGTTTATATCTAATATGCAAGATTCAAAACAAAAAGAATTATTGCTAAAAGATTTACAAAAGATTGGTGAAGGTACTAGAGACATTTACAGGTAATAAATTAAATAATTTTTTCAGTTTATTTCCAAAAAATTAAATGATTAAATTTTTCTTTTTATTTTCATTATTTTTTTGTTTTGTATTATAATGTAAGTATATAAAAATTAATTATTTTAAATTGCTTATTTATAATGCTGGTTATAAGTCTAGTTAGATTATTTTTAAAATACATTAAATTGATTTTTTTATATTTTTTGAAAAAAAATAATACATTTTACCTACTTGGTTAGCTTGACTATATACCGTTTAAAATGTATTATTGTAACATTATATTGTATGTATATAAGTTATTTAGCAATTTATATAATGCTCCTTACTTTATATATATAAGAAATGAAAAAAATTAGCATAATTATTAAAAAACTAAAAAAAGGAGGCGATAGATTAAGAAATATTAAAAATAAGCATAATTAATATAGAAAAAATAGCAATAATTAATACCAAATTGTTTTTATCTGAGTAGAATGATGTTGCAAAAAAAAATTAAGCATATTATGTTGAAATTTCAGGGATAAAATAATAATAAATAAATAATGAACAAATGGAGGTTGCTTTATAATGGCTAGAGTACTAATATCAATGCCCGAAGAGTTTTTAAATATGATAGATCAAATTGCTGATAATGAGCAAAGATCAAGAAGTGAGCTTATTAGAGAAGCATTAAGAACATACATACACAAAGCAAGAATTAGAGAAAATACACTTGCTAACAAAAATGCTTCAATATTAGAAGCTCTCTTAGAGTAATCTAACTTTGATTTTATTTTTAAACTCATGTGTTGAAAAAAGTTTATTTACGATTAACATTTAACTTATGTTTTTCGTAAAGTAACAGCAAATTAGCTTGTTTTAAATAACTGCATAATAAATCTACCAATATGCGATCAGATTTGATTTCTAGTGGCAGATGTGAAGATGTAAGTAATTCAAGTCTTCTTATCAGAGTTATATAATAGTCGACTTTTGATACAGAGGGCTTGTTTGTATAACTGATGTGATACTTAATAAATTTTGCATAATTTATTAATCTGTTAACATTAAAAGTATATTTACTATTTTTCTTTAAAATAGTTAATTTTTGAATATACTCTTTTAAAATTAAATCTACAGAATTGTTGATATTTTCATTTGGGATTAATACATTTTTGTTTTTGTAAGGACCTAAAGCCAGGATTTTAGATTTTTGCGGTGTAAGATGAGCCATTGCAAACAAGGTGTTTCCTATAAGTCCCATATCTTTAATGGTATCAATTTGGTTAAGGATATCTACATCGTTAAGATTTTTAACTGCAATACCCGGATAAATTAATACTTTTCCCAAGACTGTCTTATTTAAATATTCCAAATCTTTTATAAGTTTGGTTGTGTCACAGGAATAAATCATAGGATTGAGAATATCAATCCAGCCGTTATCAATCCAGGCTTGCCAGTCTTGTTGTATGCTTTTAATTCTCTTTTCCCTGGAATTTACAAATACAGCAGCAGAAATTTTTATATTCGGCTTTAAAGCTCTTAATTCGTAAGAAACAGTGCGTACAAATTTGGAAATCTGCTTTGATTTCCACTCATTCCAAATTGTTTTATCTTTTAATTCTAATAAATTTTTGCCTGAATAGCGCTTGAATTTTTTTACATTTTCGATTGTATACCCTACGGTACTTTTGGGTGACTGGAACGGATACCTTATATAATCGAGTTGAATTCCGTCAACATCATAATTTTTCACAATTTCTTTAAATAAACTTAAAAGAAGCTTTTGAGACATTGGATTTGCAGGATCAAGCCAATATTCATGCTGTTTTTTTTGTATAAGATTTCCGTGATAATCCTTTAAAGCAAGATACGGATATTTGGAAAGTAAAGGGCCTTTATAGTTTTCCGGCTTACATATAATTTTATTGTGCCTGGTATTACCAACTGCAAAAGTCCACACCCAGGCATGAAGTTGAATATTTCTTTTATGAGCTTCATCAATAGCCCATTTTAACGGGTCTTTATTTTTTGTCAATGGATTTTGTTCGGTAATTTTACTTGGATATATTGCAAACCCTGCATTTATCGTTTCCAGGTAAACGATATTTATTCCTATATTACCAATTTTGCTAAAGAGTTCCGACATTTGCTCTTTAGTTTTTACACTTACAATTGTCCCTCTGTCAAGCCACAATGTTCTTGCTTCTACCATGCTGGAAGGTTTGGTTTTAATATAGGTTTCTAATACGTTATTTTTGGCTTGATTAAGTACCTTGTTTGCTTTTGTATAATTTCCGTCATTAAAATAACTTAAAGAAATATTTTCCAAAATATGCGACATATACAGCTCTTCTTGATATTTAGCATAATCTAAATCATCTTCTATATCGCTTAAAGACTTTAAAAGATTTTCTGTTTTTTGCCTTAATATTTTTAGCTGTTGTAAATCTGCCCTGTATTCAACAGGAGATACTATTTCTTTCTGACAGCCTTGAGCAAAAAGCCGGGAAGGAGCTGAAAAATATGTTATAAAAAGAGCTGTAATCAGTAATTTTTTCATATGTTCATAAATTAACCTTTAAATGTATTTTAGAGCTATTCCGATTTTTTTTCTTATATTATTTAAATATTTTTTATAAATAATTATATTCTTATTTTTTGCCTTAATTATTATAGAAAAATGATAAATTTTTTGTCTTGATTATTGTATTATTCACGCTGGAAACCTTAATAAAATTTAATTATTATTAAATATACTTATAATTAAAAATTCGAGTAATACAAAATAGATTATATTTTTTTTGCAAAGTGTATAATTTTTTTCAAAAGAATACCCCGACCCTTGCAGACTGTGTAAAAACAAAATAATTGTCTATGATTATTAACAAGTAAAGGTTCTGCTTATACCAGAGCCTTGATTATTGTC
>JANQHM010000297.1 GCA_028282645.1 Candidatus Gastranaerophilales bacterium | reverse complement strand
TCCCTGGCCGCTTCAGCAAAGTTAAATTTAAAATGCCCGTCACTTAATAACTCAACAATTTTTTTAGTGTCAAAATCATCCTCTAACTTATATAATTGCTTAAAATAATCCTCTATAGCCTCAGGAGATAAAACATCATCATACTTTTCAAGTATCATATCTCCTACAGTTGCTGCTCTTTTAAGGGGACCTTGTATTTTTCCATGCTTTTCACTTGTAAAAAATACCCTTACTATGCCTTTAATCAGCCTTCCTTCCCTATTACACCGCCCAGCTGACTGAGCAATGGAATCAATACCGGCAGATGATCTGTAAACAAAAGGAAAATCAATATCAACACCAGCTTCAATAAGTTGCGTAGATACAACCCTGCAATCTTTTTTGTCTTTTAATCGTTGTTTAATCTCTTTAATCATATCCCGGCGGTGTACAGGACACATAAGCGTACTCAAATGAAAAGCATCACCCTCATCTTTAATTTCAGAATACAGTTTTCTGGCGTGCTTTCTGGTATTTACAATACAAAGTGCTTGATTATTTTTTAAAATTTCTTCAGAAAGCTCTTTATCACTTAATTTTTTATCTATTTTTTCAACCTCTACCCGCTTGAATGCATCATAAAGGTCTGTTGGATTGTCCATAATTTCAGTTATTTTTATTCCTTCCGGCAAAAGGCTGCCGAATGCCGGCTGAGTTGCAGTACAAAGAACAACAGTGCAATTATAGTTTGCAATAAGCTCACATAATGCAAATAAGCACGGCTCTAAAAAGTCAGTGGGCAACATCTGCGCCTCATCCAGTATTATTACACTGTTTGCTATATTATGCAGCTTTCGGATTCTGGATGACTTGTTAGAATACAGGGATTCAAAAAACTGAACGTTTGTTGTTGTAATTATAGGCATATCCCAGTTTTCAGTTGCAAGCTTCAATTTTTGAGCAACATCAGGATTTTCTTCATCAGGTTCAATATTTTCAAACAAAAAGTTGCTGTGATGCTCAAGAACATTATCATTTCCAAAAACACCCCTGAAAACATCTGCGTTCTGCTCGATAATGCTTGTAAATGGAATAGCATAAATTACTCTATCCATTTTATTTGTTATGGCGTGATTTAAGGCGAAAGCAAGAGATGAAAATGTCTTTCCCCCTCCGGTAGGAACGGTTAAAGAATATAGTCCCCTTTCACTTTCAGCTTTTTTCAAGCAAGTATTTAGTATTTCAGCACGTTTTTCATTAACTTTACCTTTACTGCCTTTAAATCCGTCTAAATGATCTGAAAGAACTTGATAAAGCTCAGGTAACTTTGTATACTGCGAACGCTGCAAAAACTTTGATTCATCAACGAATCTTTCTGTATCAATGTAATCAGCATCTTTAAGGCAAGAAAAAAGCATTCTTGTAAAAAAAGAAACTGAAAACATTGGTTTTTCTTTAGAAATAGGTTTCACTCCGGGAAAAGACGGTTTTTTATCAAGCTTTAAATTAGCCAAGTCCTTTGAGTAATCTGAATAGCTATCTATGTTATTTTTTAAACGAGCAAACAAAGACTTTTCTTGGTTTATATCTCCATAATCAGGAAGCCCCGTATGATGGCCTACAATGCAATAAGCCATAAGATCACCGATTCCTTTACCATAAAGTTTTATAGCTTCAAGCCCTCCGGCTGTAGAGTGATCAACCTTAATTGATGCTCCTTTTATCCTCTTCTGGAACTTCTGCGAATATTTGCCTAAATCGTGTAACAGTCCTGTATAAAAAGCAATTTCACCCGCATTAAAGCTGCTTGCAAAGTCTTTTGCCATACTTGCAGTCTCTTCCAGATGCTCTTTTAGTGTTTGCCATTTTTCTTCCGGCTCACCTTCTTTTGTATGTGCATAATATTCCATTTGCGTTATATCCTTTACATTAATACTATTTTTTGTAGCAATAATTAAATCTATATATAAAAACTTATAACATAAAGAAAAAATAAATATAAAACAACTATTTTATTTTATATACTAATAATTTAGTAACGATTTCTTAACAATCGCTTAAATTTCATGCAAAATTTTAATAAATAAACTATAATATATATTAAAGAGATATAATTTATATTAAATTAAAATAAATAGTAGTGGTCAGTATAAAAAATAAGGT
>JANQHM010000145.1 GCA_028282645.1 Candidatus Gastranaerophilales bacterium | reverse complement strand
CCTAATTTTTTCTGTCACCTTTGCCTTCTCCTAAAAAATTTGCCTTTAATTTCATAATACCACTTTTTTATATAATTTATTATTTTAATTTTTTATTATTTATTAATTCCTCCAATTCCGTTTGAAAAAAAACAGGTGGTTGAACCTTTAATACTTTTTGAAAACTTTTCTTTTTAATTGCAAGCTTCAAACAATCTTTATTGTAACAAAGATACGCTGACCTTCCAAAATGTATTGAGTCCGGATTTAAAATGACTTTTTTTGAACAGTATTCTTTTAAAATTCTTATCATTTCAGCTCTATTTTTTATATGACCACACCCAACACATTTTCTGCAAACTATAATTTTCTACTCCTCCTCGTCTTCAGTTTCATCAACTTCTTTTTCGTTATAGACTTCTTCTACTTCTTCTTTTTCAGATATTTCTTCCTCAGGTTCGGATTCTTGATCTTCTTGTAAATCTTCTTCTTCCGGAAATTCTTCTTCATATCGACCGGATTCTTGATAATAATCGCCTTCTTCTGATTCTATTTGACTATAACTTTTAATATCAAGCTTCCATGCTGTTAATTTATGTGCCAATCTAACGTTTTGACCTTCTTTTCCTATAGCAAGGCTTAATTGGTCATCAGGCACAACAATCAGTGCTTCTTTTGCATTTTCACTATTTTCTACAATTTCAACAGAGATAATTCTTGCCGGAGATAATGCATTAATGATATACTCAACAGGATCTTCGGAATATCTTATAATGTCTATTTTTTCATTTTTTAATTCATTTACAATAGTTTGAATTCTGGCGCCTCTAGGTCCAATACAGGCTCCTACAGGATCAACTTCCGGATCATTTGTTGAAACTGCTATTTTTGTTCTAAAACCGGCTTCTCTGGAAATAGATTTTATTTCAACAATACCGTCTTCTATTTCTGGAACTTCAAGTTCAAACAGTTCTTGAACGATTCTGGGATGTACTTGTGATACTATTACTTGAGGCAAGCGGGTTGTTTCTCTTACATCAAGAATATAAATTCTTATTCGCTCTCCAACCCTATAATATTCACCGGGCACCTGCTCCTTAGAAGGTAAAACAGCTTCGGTCCTTCCTATGTTAACAACAACATTTCTTGGCTCTACCCTTTGTATTAAGCCGGTGACCAAAGATCCTTTTTTGCTCACAAATTCTTCTAAAATCAACTGTCGTTCAGCTTCTCTAATTCTTTGTGTTATAACCTGCTTTGCAGCCTGTGCCGCTATTCTTCCAAAATCAGCAGGAGTTACATCAATATTAAGATCGTCATCAAGTTCAGATTCCGGATTTATTTTCCTTGCATCTTCAAGGCTAACTTCGGCTAAATCATTTAAAACTTCATCAACTACTCGTTTACAACGAAAAACACCTATTTCTCCTTTTGATTCATCTATTAGAGCTTCCACGTTGGATACATCATGGCTTCTAATATGTTTTTTATAAGCTGTTACCATTGCATCGCTAAGCGATCTGATAAATACTTCTTTAGGAATACCCTTTTCTTTTTCTAATTGTTCTGCTGCTTCTGAGATAGCTGCTCCTATTTTAATCACGTTTAATCTCCTAATTTATTCTAAAAGTTAAATTCCGGTTTCAACTTAACAGAAGATATAATACTTTTATCTAAAACTAAAATATCATTATTATCATGGCTTAATACTTGAACCTCCAGACCCGATTCATCTGAATAATCAAGCAATCTTGCAATAAAAACCTTTATACCATTTTCTAATTCTTTTTTAAGCTTTATTTCTACCTTTTTGCCTCTGAAAATATTATATTCAAAAGTAGTTTTCAATTTTCTATCCGCACCGGGACTACTTACTTCAAGGTAATAGGGTATATCAATAAGTTCATTCAAATAACCGTCAAGATTATTTGTTAAATTTTCACAATCATTATGAGTAATAGGTCTTTCCACAGAGTAAATAAATATCCTTAAGAACCAATGCCCTGATTCTTTTACAAAATCAACTTCAACTAAAACCAACCCGGCCTGTTGAATAAAGTTTTCTATTACAGGGATTGTTTTATCTAGTATTTCTCTTTTTTTTACATTATCTTTTCTTGTCATACCGTATTTGTCACCTTAACTAACAAAAGAGTGGGTACTTTACCCACTCTCTTTCGAGACAAAAATATATTAACATTAATAAAAAAAAAATACAATATTTAACATTAGTTTATTATTTAAATTTAGCGCATTTTAGCCCTATTTATTTTCTTATTTTTATTATATTTTTTCTATATTGCTATGGAAATTTTTTTTAAAATATTATATAAAAATATGAGAAAATAAAAAGATATAGTAATTCAAAAATACTTTACTCTGATATTGCGAAGCGGGAGCGTTAAAAAGCGAAATGGTCAATTTTACTTTTTATAAGCTCATTCATATAAGAGTAATCTAAAATTTAATCGATGAGCAGTAAATATAGGATTAAAAAATTGCCTGGAAAATTATTAATAAAAAAATCTTTTAAATTTTTAACACAACCAAAATTCACCGGAAGTTTGGTCTTTTTGATAACCTTAATACTATTAACCTCTTTATTATCAAGCAGATACTACTTGTTTAATGACCTTGTTGAGAATGGAAAAGCAAATAGAGACATAATTGCCCCAAAAACAATAACTATTATTGATAAAAATAAAACTGAACAGCAAAAATATGAAATAGCAAGAAAAGCTGTACCCATATTAATTCCGGTAAAAGACTACCCATCTTTAAATAAAAATATCAAAAATAACCTTGAGGATATTTTAAATTCAATAAAAAACATTAGAGATTCAAAAAAAAGCTTTACTGAAAAAAAAGATAAAATTAATGAAGCACTTGACATAACAAAGGGAAAGCAATCAATAGATGCCTCTATAGTATATTATTTACTTAAATGTTCACCCAAAAGCTTTGAAAAGATTGAAAAAGAATCTATTCAAACTTTGGAAAAAGTATTGAACGATGGTATATCCGAAGAACAGTTATTAAGAAAAAGCAATGAAATTGTAAACAAAAATATAAAAAACTACCTTTCAGAAACTCAAAAGTTATCAATAAACTTTTTAGTAAAAAAAGTTCTTCAGCCAAATAGGATTGTTGATGAAAATACAACTGAACTCGCAAGAAAAAACTTGATGAAGGCTGTTAAGCCTATTACTATAACATTTGTAAAAGGATCAAAAATAATTAAAGAGGGAGAAACAGTAACTAAAGTCCAGTTTGAAGCATTAAAAAAAATGGGATTTAATATCTCACAAATTGATCTTATTGGAATTATGGGTATTTACGCCCTTGTAGGATTATGTATGTACATAGTATTTTATTATGTAAAAAACTTTGAAAATAAATTTTCTTCGTTCTCCTATTATTGGCTTATGTCTTTGCTGGCAATTTCAATCACGATATTTGCAGTATTTTTACCTTTAAATATACCTGTTTATATTATACCAATTCCTGCTATTTCAATCCTTATAGCAATTTTTACAAATTCAAGAATATCTTTGGTCTATACAACAACGATTGTAATTATATTAAGTATGTCATTACAGTATGATATCAAAGCTATCGCTGTATTTTTGGTTGGTGGTATGATAGCAACGTTTATGGCTGATATGATCAACTACTATAGAAGAATAGACCTTGTCAAAGCGGGACTCGATATAGGCTTGATTCAGTCATTAACAATATTCAGTTTATTATTGCTTCAAAATAGTGTTGATCCTATAAATGTTTCATTAATGACTGCTGATGTTGTTTTAAGCTTTGTAAATGGTTTAATATGCGGTATGATAGCGTTAGGCACACTACCGTTAATAGAAAGTACATTTAAAATAATCACTCCCTATGGTTTGGCAGAATTAGCAGATCATAACCAGGCTTTACTCAAGAGACTGCAATTTGAGGCACCTGGTACATACCATCATAGCCTTATGGTAAGTAATCTGGCAGAAGCTGCTGCAGAGGCAATAAATGCAAATCCTATACTTGCGCGTGTCGGTGCTTTTTATCACGATATTGGAAAGCTTAAAAGACCTTTATTTTTTGTGGAAAATCAATCATATTTTGGTATAGAAAATCCTCATGACAAGCTTAACCCAAGATTGAGCAAGATGGTTATAACCACTCACCCTAAAGATGGTGTTGAAATAGCTAAAGAATACAAGTTACCGGCTATTGTTCATCAATTTATTTCTCAACACCACGGCAACGGTATAGCAACTTACTTTTATCAGCAGGCTTTAAAAGAAGAAGGGCCTGAAAATATTTCAAAAGAGCAATTTAGATATACTGGGCCCAAGCCTTCTTCAAAAGAGGCAGCTATTTTAATGCTTGCTGATGCTGCAGAATCTGCTGTAAGATCTATTAAAAATCCGACCCCTGAAGCTACTGAAGAAGTTATTGATAAAATAATAAAAGAAAGACTTATGGACAATCAGTTATCAGAGAGTAATTTAACTCAAAAAGATTTGAAAATAATAGCTCTTACCTTTAACAGAATACTAAGAGGTATGCAGCATCACAGAATTAAGTATCATGAAAATATGCTTGAAGCTCTTGGTAAGAAAAATGAAAACTCAACTATTCAAATACCAAATAACTTAATACAAAAAAATATAAGTGATAATGATAATGCCTAATTTTGAACTAACCGTAACAAATAAACATACCAAGCATGAAATCAATATTGAGTCTTTAAAAAATAATTTTTTTAAGATGCTTGAGTATCTTACATCTGATAAAGATATTTTAAATAAAACAGTATTTAATGATTTAAATATTGAAGATATTAATTTAATAATTGATGTGCTTTTAACTGATGATAAGGAAATTCAAGAGTTAAATCTGCAATATAGAGGCAAAGATCAACCTACAGATGTTCTTTCCTTTGCATTATATGCAGATAGCCCGAATAAAATAAATATTAATATAATTCCATTGGGTGATATAATTATTTCTATAGATACAACTTTTAATCAAGCTAAAGAAAATAATAAAACTTTTGAGGAGGAATTGTATTTCTTGTTAAGTCACGGATTGCTACACTTGTTTGGCTTGGACCATGCGGACGGCGAATCTCTAAATGAGATGTTAAGTATTCAAGAAAAAATGATTTCTTATTGTATGAGTGGGAGTAAACAATAAAAATGTCAAAATACAAATCATCTTCGGCATTAACAAGTTTAAGATTTGCAATACGTGGCATTGCTATAGCCGTTAAGTCTCAAAGGAACTTTCAGTTTGATATTGCGATGGCTTTATCAGCAATTATTACGGCGACTTTGTTAAAATTTTCCGGCACAGAAATGTGTATATTGTTACTGACTATAGGTTTTGTTTTATTTGCGGAACTTACTAATACTGTTATTGAATTTGTTGTTGATGCATATTTTGGCAATAAATATTCTATTCTTGCCAAAATGTCAAAAGACATTTCAGCCGGTGCAGTGCTTTTGTGTGCTATAATTTCTGTGATGATAGGATTTTTATTATTTTTTCCAAAAATTAAATGTTTTTTTGGTTATTAAGTAAAAAATAGAAATAAAAATACAGAAATAAATAATAATGATTAAAAAAGAAAAACTAAATAATGGTTTAACAATAATTCATGAATACCTGCCTGATTTTCATTCCGCAACAATAATGGTATGGGTTAAAGCAGGACCAAATCTTGAAAATAAGTCTCAAATAGGAATAAGCCATTTTATTGAACATATGCTCTTTAAAGGAACTAAAAACCGCAGTGCAAAAGATATAGCTTTTGCTATTGAGTATAAAGGCGGTAGCATAAACGCTTTTACGGAAAAAGAAGCTACTTGTTTTTATACAAAAGTCTTAACAGAAGAAACTTCTAACGCTCTTGAAATTCTTTTTGATATGATTTTATATTCAAATTTTGATGGCAATGACATTGAAGTTGAAAGAAAAGTTATATTAGAAGAAATAAAAATGTATGAAGACTGTCCTGAAGAGCTTGTTCAGGATTTATTGCTTAATAATTACTGGCAAAATCATCCACTTGGTGAATTTATCACCGGATACAACGAGACAGTATCTAATTTATCACAAGATGATATTCTGCAATTTTTGAATTTACACTACACTCCGGATAATGTTGTAATTTCTGTATGCGGCAACTATGATGAAAAGCAAATAGTAGACAAAGTAATAAAACTTACTCAGAGCTGGAACTCTAAAAGCTTAAGAGAATCAACAGCTCAAGTAAAAATTCATCCGGGAATTAATATTTATAAAAAGGATATTGAACAAACTCATATCGGGCTTGCAACAAGAGCAATTTCTTTGTTAGATGAAAGACGATACGCACTTGCTATTATTGATATATGCCTTGGAGATGGGATGTCTTCTCTTTTGTTTCAAGAAATAAGAGAAAAAAGAGGTCTTGCATATTCAATAGAAACCTTTGAGTCTCTTCATCAAGATACAGGTTTATTCGGTATATTTTCAGCGTGCGATCATAATAACTCAAAACAAGTTATAGATTTAATTCTTAGCATTCTTGATGAATTTAAATCAAGAGGAATAAGCAATGAAGAGCTAATAAACGCTAAAATGCAGCTTAGAGGTAATATTTTAATAGGTTTAGAATCAACCAAGTACAGAGCAAGCAAAAACGGTCGTGCTCAATTATATATTGGAAAAACCTTTACAATTGATGATATTTGTAAATCAATAGATAATATAACCGTTCAAGATATTAACCAGCTTTGTAATTATATGTTTGATAAAGATTATTACGGCATAACCATACTAACGCCTGAATATGCAGATACAAAAATACTGGAGGAAATACTATAAATGAATTGTTCCATACAAGAAAAGATACAATTAAATATATGCAAATTAAATAACAATGCTACTACGCCCTCTTATGCAACCAACGGATCAGCGGGGCTTGATTTAAGCGCAGCATTAGATGCACCGATGGAGTTTAAGTCATTTGAAAGAAAATTAGTACCCACTGGTATTGCAATTGAACTGCCTAAAGGCTACGAAGCCCAAGTTCGTCCAAGATCAGGTCTGTCAGTTAAGCATGGTATGACTATGGTTAATTGCATAGGAACTGTTGATGAGGATTTCAGGGGCGAATTATGCGTTCCTATGATTAATTTATCTCAGGATACATATACCATTAACAATGGAGACAGAATCGCACAAATGATTGTATCTCCTGTTCAAAAAGTTGATATAATTGAAGTAAATGAACTTTCAGAAACACAAAGAGCAGATGGTGGGTTTGGGTCTACCGGAAAATAGGTGACAGTCATTACCTTTCATATTATTCCTTATTTACTAATTTTTTTAAAAAATTTTTATTTATTATATATATATATTAATAAAAAATTAAAAAAATAATAATATTATTATGATAAAACGAAAAAAAACAAAAAAAATAAAAATAGGCACTGTTGAAATAGGAGGAAATGCTCCTATTTCAGTACAGTCAATGTGTAATACAGATACAAGAGATACCACAGCAACCATAAATCAAATAAATCAGCTAGAAGATGCAGGCTGTGAGATAGTTAGGCTTGCCATCCCTGACAGTGAAGCAGCTGAAGCTTTAAAGAAAATAAAAAGCAAAGTTGTTATACCCATAATCGCTGATATTCACTTTGATTACAGGCTGGCTATTCAGGTGATACAAAATGATGTTGATGGCCTAAGGCTTAATCCAGGTAATATTTCAAATATAGAGAATATAAAAAAAGTTGTAAAACTTGCCAAAAAAGAAGAAATACCAATAAGAATAGGTATTAACTCAGGCTCGCTGGAAAAAAATTTTTCCCACAGAAAAGAAGATTTGGCGGATAGCCTTGTGGAAAGTGCTTTAAGGCAAGTAAAAATATTTGAAGACCTTGATTTTAATTTGATAAAACTTTCTTTAAAATCCAGTGATACATTAACAATGATTCATGCGTATCAGCAAATATCTAATATTGTTGATTACCCTTTACACTTAGGGGTTACAGAGGCCGGAACATTAAAGACAGGCTTGATAAAATCATCAATAGGTATTGGTTCTCTTTTATTACAAGGCATAGGAGACACCATAAGAATATCTTTGACTGATAACCCTGTTGAAGAAGTAAAAGCAGGCTGGGAAATACTAAAAACCTTAAGCTTAAGGCAGAGGGGAATAAACTTTATAAGCTGTCCTTCTTGCGGCAGATCTCAGATTGACCTTATAGCTTTAGCCCAAGAAGTAGAGGAAAACCTAAAAGATGTCTTAACTCCTATAACTGTCGCTGTAATGGGCTGTCCCGTTAACGGCCCCGGTGAAGCAAAGTCAGCTGATATAGGTATTGCAGGGGGTATTAGTGAAGGATATATATTCAAAAAAGGTGAAATAATAGCAAAAGTCCCTGAACAAGATTTATTACAGGTTTTTATGAAAGAAATTAATATTTTATTGAATAATTTAAATAAAAAAGAGTAAAGAGAGCTTTTTATGGTTTTTGAGGATGGATTAAATAAATTTAGGAAATATAAAAAAATATTAATTTTGCCGATGTTATTGCTGTTAATTATTTTTAATACAGCTCACAAATTTGCGGATAAGTTGCCGGACTGGAGAAATCTGCTTGAATATGACCTTAAGAACTTTAAATTTGGTAAAACAACTACAAGAGAGTTTTCAAAAAAATGTAAAGTCAAAACAGTAAATAAAGTCAGCGAAGAGCAGTCTTTTATTAAAATAAAACCCATTAAAAGCAATATATATAAAATGGTCAGGGCGGGATTTGCTCATAAAAAACTTGACTGGATTGAATTTACTACATTCAGACTAAAACCAGCTTTGTCAGATTTTATTGCCTTGTATGGAGAGCCTGAAGAGATTAATAATGTTCATAGTAATTATTTTGATACCAATTTGCAAACAAAAAAGTATTAATGTATAATGACTTCTATAGTTAATTAGCTATAGGAGAAGTTATGAGGCCTAAAAAGCAGTTTCCAAAAGG
>JANQHM010000188.1 GCA_028282645.1 Candidatus Gastranaerophilales bacterium | reverse complement strand
AGGTTATTAACTGCCTGAATTTGTTTTGTAGAGAATTTAGACCTTATTTCATCGGGTATTATTGTGCTTACAACGGAGTATGTTTTGTCACCAAGGGCTTTCAGACCGTCCTTTGTTGTTTTAAAGTTCGGGCGGTCAGGGTCCTGCTTTGGTTTTCGACGGTGAAAGGCTTTAGCTTCTTTTATTTCTTCCAGTTGTTTTATTATATCATTTGCAAAGAACTGGACGTCAAGGTTAAGCCATTCCATTTTTTCTATGAGAAATTTGCTCCAGCCACCTGTGCGCATTATGTGCATATATTCCTTGCCGACTATATCAAATCTCATTTCTGTGGTTTTTATCATCTCAAGGAAGCGGCCTTTCAGGTGAGCGAGGTTATAATTTTTGGCAAAACGACGCAGTATGACAATTTCGTTGCGAAGCCTGTAATACAGGAATGCGGCGTATTTGTCATTATCCTTTTGGCATGTGTCTCATGTGTCTTCGGTTTTTGCAACTTGCTCTTTCAACCCAAAATACCTTTATTCTTGACTAAAGCCTGGAAGACTAAACTTTAATTCAATATACTTTTTATTTACTTAATATATATTATAACAGTTTATAAAAAATATTTCAGGATTTATTTAGATTTTTTATAAAACTTTACATTATTTAAAAAATAAAAACCATAAAAATGCCTCTGATATTCAGAGGCAACGCCACTTTTCCTGCTTAAATAAAAAATGTCGAGAGAGGGACTTGAACCCTCACGGATTACTCCACACGCCCCTCAAGCGTGCGCGTCTACCAATTCCGCCATCCCGACAAGTTGTTTTTAATATTTATACAGGTTCCAAATTTAATTTCAGATTTCTCTTTGGAATGAGCTTATAAAAAATAAAATTAACCATTTCATTTTTTAACGCTCCCGCTTCGCAATTCAGAGAATAGCTTATTTTATTAGTTTGTACCTGATTAAAGAATCTGAAAAGTATTTTAGGGTTAGTATAAGTTTATATTTTTTATAGTTTAATAATATATTATTCCGCTGAAGGTGTTAAAGTCAAGTTTTTTATCTTTGTTTTGAGGTGTCTTTTATTTTGTTTTATTCAAAGAGATAAATTTAATACTTAAAAAAAGATATTTAAAATTAAAAATTACATTTATTAATAAACTAGCAATAAAATATTTATCCTGACTTTTTATATCTGCATAAGTCAAATCTTGGCTCATTAGATGAAGGATAAAAAATTTTTCTTTGTTATTACTAAACAACCTCTGTTTAATCTGGAACTTCACAGATAATCCAGGACTCAGAGGTTATTTTGCTTCCCGGTCCAATATGTATTTATAATTATTCTTATGGTATCTTTTAATAGAATATACTTACTAACTCTAAAATACTTTTATGAGGTTGCTTTTAAATGAAAAATTTACCAAAGGCTTATAATCCGAAGGAAACAGAGGATAAAATATATAAATTCTGGGAAGATAACAGCATGTTTAGTGCTGATATTAATAAATCAGACGATTATTTCAGCATTGTAATACCACCGCCTAATGTTACAGGCGTCTTGCATATGGGACACGCGCTTGACGGTACAATACAAGATATTCTTATCAGGTACAACAGAATGCTGGGTAAGGCTGCTCTATGGCTGCCGGGTACTGACCATGCCGGTATTGCTACTCAAAATGTTGTTGAAAAAAAATTAAGGGAAGAAGGTAAGTCCCGTTTTGACCTGGGAAGGGAAAAATTTTTAGAAGCAGTATGGGACTGGGCAAATGACCATAAAAGTAAAATATTAAATCAATTTAAAAGACTGGGTGCCTCTTTTGACAGGTCAAAAGAAAGATTTACCCTTGATGAAGGATGTTCAAAAGCTGTTAAAGAAGTTTTTGTTAAGCTTTATAATAAAGGTTTGATTTATAAAGGTTCTTATATTGTTAACTGGTGTCCCAGATGTCACTCTGCTATTAGTGATATAGAAACAGAATATCTGACGGAACAAGGGCATCTGTGGGAAATAGCCTATCCCCTGGATGGAGAATTCGGTTCTATAGTTATTGCAACCACAAGACCGGAAACTATGTTTGGAGATGTGGCTTTGGCAATTAATCCAAATGATTTTAAGTATAAGGATTATATAGGCAAAGAAGTTATTATACCTTTAAGCGGCAGAAAAATTCCTGTTATTGCCGATGAAGCGGTTGAAACTGGATTTGGTACCGGAGCACTTAAGATTACGCCGGCTCATGACCCTAATGACTATGAAATAGGTAAACGACACGGCTTTAGTCCGATATGGATAATGGATGAAGAAGGCAAACTGGTTAAAGATGAAGATATTGTCCCTTATTATCTTAATGGTATGGACAGGTATGAAGCAAGAAAAGAAATTGTTAAAAGGCTGAAAGAAAAAGCTTTATTAATTAGAACAAAAGATCATGAACATAATGTAGGGCATTGTCAACGTTGTAATGAAACTGTTGAACCATTTTTGTCGGAACAATGGTTTGTAAAAATGGAGCCTCTTGTTGTTAGTCCCATTAAAGCTGTTAATACCGGTGAACTAAACTTTATCCCCGAAAGATGGACAAAAATTTATCTTGACTGGATGGAAAATATAAGAGATTGGTGCATAAGCAGGCAACTGTGGTGGGGGCATCAGATACCGGCTTATTACTGCGATGATTGTAAAGAAATGATTGTGGCTGCGGAAAAACCGGAAAAATGTACAAAATGTAATTGTTCTAGCTTGACTCAGGATCAGGATGTCCTTGATACCTGGTTTTCTTCCGCATTATGGCCTTTTTCCACAATGGGCTGGCCAGACAAGGAAAGCCCTGACTTTAAAAAGTTTTATCCGACTTCTACTCTTGTAACCGGGTTTGATATTATTTTCTTTTGGGTGGCAAGGATGGTTGTTATGGGCTATGAATTCACCCATCAATCACCATTTGGAAATGTATTTATCCATGGCCTGGTGCGTGATGAGCTTGGCCAGAAAATGAGTAAATCCAGAGGCAACACTATAGATCCTGTTGAAATTATAGATAAATACGGCTCTGATGCATTAAGGTTTACTCTTACAAGCCTTGTTACTTACGGCGGGCAGGATATTAAGATTTCTGACGAGAAGTTTGAGTACGGAAGAAACTTTGCTAATAAAATCTGGAATGCTTCTCGTTTTGTTCTTATGAATCTGCCTGAAGAGGGAGATGTTCATGCTAATAAGGTTTATGAAGAGCCTATTGATATGGATAATTTAACCGTAGCTGACAGATGGATTTTAAGTAAATATAATAATTTGGTAAAAGATATAAACAAAAATATTTCCGGATTTAGGCCGGGTGAGGCTTCTCAGCAGTTGTACGAGTTTTTGTGGAGCATTTATTGTGACTGGTATGTGGAAGTAGCTAAAACTCAACTAAATGATAAGTCTAAAAAAATTAATACTCAACGTATATTAAGATATGTTCTTGAGAGAAGTTTAAGGCTTTTGCATCCTATAATGCCTCACTTAACAGAGGAAATATGGCAAAATATACCGGGTAATTATTATAAAGGTAATAAACAGGCTATTATGTTATCAGAGTTTCCTCAGGTGGACGAGAAATTTGAAGATGAGACAGCTGAAACAAATATGAGTCTTGTTATAGATGCTATTAGAGGTTTAAGAAATTTAAGGCAGTCTTTAAATATTCCTGTGGGTAAAAAGATTGATTTACAGGTTTACTCTCTTGATAGTGCTGAAAAAGACGTAATTAATGTTGCCCAAAACTATATTAAAAATATGGCAAGGGTCGAAAATATAACAATTTCTGAGGGGGATATCAGTACTTTATCTCCTCAATCAGCTTCTGCCGTGGTTGGGGCTTTAAAGCTTGTAGTTCCTTTGGGCGGATTAATTGATGTTGACAAGGAAATTCAAAGGCAAAAGAAAAAAACAGATACTCTTGAAAAAGAAAAGAAAAGTCTTGATGGAAGAATGAACAATGCTAAATTTTTGGAAAATGCGCCTAAAGATGTTATTGTTCAAACTCGTGCGAGGATTGCTGAAATAAATAATCAGCTGGAAACAATCAGTGAATTAATTCAATCATTGGTAAGTTAAAGAAAAAATGTTATATTCTCAAGCTGTTTCTTTATTGACATCTCAAAAAAAGTTTAGAATAAAGCTCGGGTTAGATAGGGTTTTAGAGCTATTAAAGCTGTTAGATAATCCGCAAGAGAAGCTTAAAATAATCCACGTGGCCGGAACTAACGGTAAAGGGTCTACCTGTGCCATGTTGGAATCTGTTTTAAGGTATGCTGGTTATAAGACAGGTTTGTATACAAGTCCTCATCTTATTGATTATACTGAAAGAATAAAAATCAATAATAATGAGATAGCCAAAGATCAATTTGCCGAGTTGATTTTTAAGGTTATCAATTTATCAGAAAATTATGATATTGCAGCTACTGAATTTGAAATATTAACAGTAGCTGCTTTTGAGTATTTTTACCAAAATAATGTTGATATTGTTTTACTGGAAACAGGCCTGGGCGGTCGGCTGGATGCTACAAATGTTATTAAAAAGCCTGTTTTAAGCATAATAACATCAATTAGCCTTGATCATACGGACCGGTTGGGGGATACTGCCGAGAAAATTTCTGTTGAAAAGGGTGGTATTATTAAGCAGGGACAACCTGTTGCTGTTTCAAAAACCAACACAGGAATAGATATTATCAAAGGTGTTGCAGGGCAAAGAAGCTCTCAAGTTTTATTAAGCGATTGTTCGGGTTATGAACTTGGCAAGTTTAAAATAAAGACATCTCAAGATGAATATGAATTACCTTTATTGGGTTATTGGCAGATGGAAAATTTATCTTTGGTTCTGGAAGCTGTAAATTATTTAAATAGTATTGGATATAATATTTGTCAGGAAAAATTCAAGCAAGGATTAAGAAATGTTAAGTGGCCTGCCAGAATGCAGTATTTGGAAGAAAAAAATATACTTCTCGACGGGGCTCATAATGAAGCTGCTGCTATGCTATTGCGTAAAAGTTTAGATTTTTATTTTTCTGATAAAAAAATAATTTGGATTTATTCTTCTTTAAATACAAAAAATTATAAATCTATAATAAAAAACTTATTTAAACACGAGGATAAAGTTATTTGTACAAACGTGCCGTCAAGCGCCAGTGTTGAGTCTTATTTATTAAAGAAAGATATTTTATCTGTTAATCCGGGACAAGATGTTTATGAAACAGCTAAACCGGAAGAAGCACTTAAATCAGCGGCATCAATAAATACTGACAACAATGACTCTCTTTGTGTTATAGCAGGTTCGTTCTATACTATAGGATATGTTTTACCTATACTATTGAGCTAGAGAATTAATACCAAAAGATGTTATTAAATACCCAGTCGGGCTATTTTAGCCTTTTTTATGTATCAATTTTAAAAAGAAGATGATATACTCTTTTTAACAAAGAGTTAAACATGTATATGCCAATAAAAATAAAAGTATTAATGCCATATAATATATATTTTTATTTTTAAAAAAATAGGAGAGTTAGTACAAATGGTAAGTACAAATCTTAAAACAGTTAATGTTGTAATTGTTGAAGATTATAAACTAACAAGGGTTGGATTAAAATCTTCTTTAAATGAATTTGAGGAAATTGAGGTTATTGGCGAATCGGAAGAGGGCGAAAAAGGTTTGGAAATTATTAAACAATTAAAGCCTGATGTGGTTCTTATGGACTTAGGGTTACCGGGCATGAACGGGATAGAGGCAACTCAGCAAGTAAAAGCATTTGACGAAGATATCAAGGTTATAATATTAACTTCTCATGATAGGGAAGAAGAAATATTAGCGGCACTTGGATCAGGCGCAAATGCATATTGCTTAAAAGACATTGAACCAGGTGCTTTGGTTAATGTAATTAAAACAGTTAGCCAGGGTGCAGCTTGGCTAGATCCCTCAATTGCAAAGATTGCGCTTAATTTGTTTCCAAAACCTGAATCTACTCAGATTTTATCTTCTAACGAAGCACCTGATGCAAGAGCTCAGTTGACAGAAAGAGAATTAGAGGTATTAAGGCTTCTTGTGAAAGGAAAGAGCAATACTGAAATCGCAAAAGAATTAATTGTAAGTGTACATACTGCAAAAGCTCATGTGTGCAGTATTTTACAAAAATTATGTGTTGATGATAGAGTTCAGGCTGCAGTAAAAGCAATTAAAGAAAATATTATATAGCTTGATATAGTCTATTTCACCTTTTTAAAACTTCCCGAGGCATTTCTATTTATATGAATGTCTCTTTTTTTATTTATTTTTTTGATATTAAATTATACCAAAATGTATTAAAAGCTTATCTGAATAAATTTAAAATTCTAAGAGCCTATCTGGTTAAAAAAATAAAAGCTGGTTATATCAATAATAAAGGCTCATTTAAGGACTGCGATGTTAAAGCTGAAGCGGCTTGCCTGGCAA
>JANQHM010000140.1 GCA_028282645.1 Candidatus Gastranaerophilales bacterium | reverse complement strand
CCTTTTGGAAACTGCTTTTTAGGCCTCATAACTTCTCCTATAGCTAATTAACTATAGAAGTCATTATACATTAATACTTTTTTGTTTGCAAATTGGTATTATTTTTCAGATATTTTACTTCCCGGTTTTAGGCTTTTAGCTAAATATAAAATTTCATTATCTGACTTTATTCCGCTTTCTTCATATATATTAAGATTATCATCCCATTTCGAGGGAACTATAATATTTGAGAATATATCATGAGATGTTAAAATACTATCTGGAATTTTAAGTAACTTACTATCTATTTGTGGAATATTATAAGTTTTTCTTAAATATTCAGGGATAACTGATATATGATCGGGTTGGAAAGGTGATGTTTTTCCATAATTGTCAGGGCTAATAAATTTTTTAAACTTGGCATATTGTTTTGCATCTTGTATATATTGGGCTAATTGATTGTTTCTATAAACATTGTTATTGACTTCAACAAGATCTTTAAATAAATATAGCAGTGCATCTCTATCAACTTTAGCATCTTCTATTTTTTTATCTAAATCATTTATATAAAAATTATGAATTGAATTTCTAAACTTTGCTATAGGTTTAAATATTGATTCTAGTGCGAAAAAAGCAAATGCTATAAGAGCTTTTGTTTTAGACTTTTTTCGTTTTAATATTAAGTATATAGTTCCGATAGAAGCACCAAAAGCAGAAGAAAGATCAATAGCAATATTTATATTTTTATGTTTTTTTTCTGATAACTCTTTTTTTCTCTCTAGTTCAAAAAGAGTATTTGGCTTCTTTTTAATTTTTTCAAGGTCTGAGTTGTATCTTTCATAAAAATTATTAAGTGAACTCATTGCTTTAATTTTTTTTTGTAAAAAATTAATAAAGTTTTTTCGACCTTGTTTATGCATAAGAGCTATCTTAAAGCAACCATTATGTTCTTCATGAGTATAAATCTTTTTTAGTGATAAAGAAAATTGATTTTCCAGATCTTCCACCGCACAACTTTTTACACGCATTCTAATTTCTTGAAATCCGGGTTTCTTAGAACCTACTGTATTGTTTGAGGGATTTAGACTTATGATTTTACTTTTTTGCAAAGTTTGCAATTGAACTACCCTTAAAATTTAATTATCTTTAATATATATTTCAAGAAATTAATCATTTAATATCCTAAGGTAACAGAATTTATATTAACATAAATATATTCAAATCAATTCAATATATTAACAAATTCAGTATCCATAATGTAAAAAAACGAGTGACTAAGTAAAGACACCCGCTTTTAAATGAACTTTGAATGTATCTGAATTCAAGTTTTATTATTTTTTACAAAATCAACCCTAACCATTTAGATGCAAGTTCGTATTTGCGGCTTTTTTTGGCAACTCCAATTTCCACCAAAAAACCTTCATCTACCCATTTATGACAACTATTCAAAGCAGTTCTTCTTGTAACACCTAATTGATCGGCAATTTCTTTTGTGGTTATAAAGCGGCTGTTTTTAAAAAGCATCAAGACCTGTTTTTGTCTTTGATCCAGCTCCCTCAACAAATGTGATTGATCTTTAACCTCATCCTGTGCTAGCTGACTTGTTTTTGCTTGAACATTCGCAAAAGCAAGCGCCATTCCTCTGCAAAAATAACAAATCCAACCAGTTATATCGGCCTCAGCCCTGCCTAAATAATAGTTATGCGACTCACCTACGGCTAGAGTATTATAATAACTATGCAAATCTTTTGCATAATACTCCTCAAGAGAATAAATTCCTTTCAATCCATAGCCTGATATATGCAAAACGAGATTGGTTAAAAGTCTTGCCGTCCTACCGTTACCATCATAATAAGGGTGAATTGTAGCAAACTGATAATGGGCAATTGCAGCTACAACAGGCACAGGAGTTATTCTTTGCTCCAGCTCTTTATTTATCCAATTCACTAAACTTTGCATTAATTCGGGAACATCCTTCGCCTCTGGAGGCATGTAAACAATTTTTCCATCCAGACTATTGCGAATTACATTTTGACCGTCACGATAAGGCGAAGTTTTTTTTCGGCCAGATATTACCAGACCATGAATTGTCTTTATATAGTCTTCATTAATTGAACTAACAGGCTGCTTAATCAAATCATCTAAATAATCAAGGGCTTTATAATAATTTTTCACTTCAGTTTCATCCCGTTGCCGCCCAGGAAATGAAGCACCTTTAACAACTTCTTCCACCTGCTTCTGCGTCAAATTATTGCCTTCTATTTGCGTTGAGTAATGAGTAGAAGTAAGACGCGCGGACTCTCTCAAAGAAGCGAGAACCGATACATTGATGGGCAAAGACTGAAAAAGCTGCCTGCTTGCCTCTATATCCATCAAGGAATTTGTTATTTCGGATGTAAGTGAAAAATTCGGTGAAAACATAAACACTCCCTTTTTCTGTCTATTTCCATTATTATTCTAACAAACTTCCAATAAACTTCCAATAAATTTCCAAAAAAAAGCGAGTGTCTTTAATTAGTCACTCGCTTTTAAACGAACCTTGAATCTATCTGAATTCAAGGTTTAATTTTTTAAATTTATGATATGGATTAAAAAGCTTAATTAATTAGAATTTTTACTTCGTTAGGTTGAAGACTGACTTTAATAGCAACAATATTAGTTTTACTATTATTTACCTTTACTCCAAGTTTTTCTACAGCATTATATTTTTCGTTTGAAGATTGATCGTTGAAGTTGGAGTAAAGCTCGGAGAAGCTTGAGTTTTCATTATTAATAGATGGATCTACCAATACATAGAGTTCATTATTATTCTCTGGATCACAATTAGCAACAATCAAAGCTTCTTGATCCCCAAGTATTCTTGAAAAAGCAATTACACCTTTATTATAGGTAGAAAGGCCAAAATTTTCACCGTCTCCGGAAATTTCTCTAAAGTATTGCCTTCCGTATCTTAAAGCCGGGATACTATTTCTTGTTTCAATAATAGTTTTTAATGATTTATATATATCGTTATTTGTATCAAAGGCATTATCTTTTCCCCACATTGCCTCTCTTACACATTCAGGCTTTGCATTTCCTTCATAATTTTTGGATCCGCCTAATCCTTGCTCTGTACCATAATAAACACAGGGTAAACCTTGAAGGCTAAATTGACAGGCTAAGGCAAGAGTTAACTGACGATCGTAATACGGGTGATATATACGCTCATTCATATCATGATTATCCAAAAAAGTTACATAATATCTACTTGCTTCACCATGAGAGCTTACAATCTCAGAAAGCACTTTTTTGCGATCTGAATACATTTTAGCAAGCTCTGAAGGAGCCTTAAATCCTTTTGATATTTGCTTCAGGTTTGCTTGAAGCGGGAAATCAAGAGTAGAATCAACTCCAATAATATTATGATCTTCGCTAGTGGATCTACCTATGAATCGAGCCATTGTTTCTTCATTATCCCATACTTCACCATAAGTTAAAAAGTTTTTCTTTCCAAGTCTTAAGGCAAACTCTCTCATTGCATTTCCAAATATTTTTGAAAAACCTCTTTTTACGTATTTTAATGTATCTATTCTATATCCATCTATATCAAACTCCGCCATAATATATTTATAACTTTCAATTAAAATATTTCTGACAGGATATACATCTCCAAATGTTTCAGGAGTTGTATGCTCAGTTTTTAACTCTTTTAAGGTATAAAAGTCACCCTCTTTTTCTTGTTCTTTAGAGTATTTACCCTGAGCCCTGAAATATTCATCCCTAAGAAGCTCTATAGGTCCAACTGCACCTGCTGCACCTACCTGATTTCTTAATGGTGCAGATTGCCAAGTTCCTTTACCTTGATCATTTCTCCACTTAATAGGGAGTTTATGATTACTCCATTGTGCTTCAGCTCCAATTCCATCGTATTCAAAAACATCTCCGGTATGATTAATAACAATATCAAATATAACATAGATGCCATTTTCATGAAGCTTGTTAATAAGTTGCTTTAACTCTCCTTCAGGATCATCCTGGTTAGAAGCAAATCTTTTATCCACTTTTAAAAAGTCTTGAATCCCATAACCATGGTGAGTTTTGTCATTGTAAAGACAATTCTGCTGGATAGGAGTAAGCCATACGGCTTTTATACCTAAATCTTTTATATAATCTATCTTCTCTTCAATGCCTTTAAATGTACCACCTTGAAACTCTTCTATCAAACCATCCCACTTATGTTTTGGGGGATTATCCGGATTATTAAATCTATCAATCATAATTTGATAAATTGGAATATCTCTCCAGTCCTCAGGAGATTTTGTAAATTGCATATCGTAATATTTACTAAAATCTATTTCTTCTAGTGCCGAAAGAGTATTAGTAGTTGAAATACTTTTAATTAACAAATTTGCGTTCATAAATCCTCCACTTTAATTTTTTCAAATAGCGTAAATAAAATATAATACATAATAATTTTAATAAATAAAAAAAATGATACAAGTTATTTTTTTACATTACCCTTCACCCTTAAAATTTGAAAATATATTAAATAAAGCTAAAAAAGCGAAAGATAATTTAAATTTTAGCCGATACTATTAATTTAGTAACGATTTCTTAACAATTGCTAAAATTTCATGCAAAATTTTAATAAATAAACTATAATATATATTAAGGCTATATATTATATATTAAATTAAAAAATCAGGTAAATTAGTTGTGGAA
>JANQHM010000157.1 GCA_028282645.1 Candidatus Gastranaerophilales bacterium | reverse complement strand
TTATTAAAGATGAATATAATATTGCAAATGATAATATAATAGACATAACTATTGATAGAAATTATAGTAGAAAAGAAGAATTAAACAAGAAAAAGCCTCATTATTAGCGGTTTTTAGATTTAAAATTAAAATATTTTAAGAC
This sequence comes from Candidatus Gastranaerophilales bacterium, assembly GCA_028282645.1. GTDB lineage: Bacteria > Cyanobacteriota > Vampirovibrionia > Gastranaerophilales > JANQFW01 > JANQFW01. The sequence goes on along the minus strand of JANQHM010000157.1, from coordinate 17,038 downwards.
AATGATAAGCTTTTGCCACGCAAAGGGGAATTTATCGTTGTCTTTTTTTATATAGCTTAAGCTTCAAGATATTTTTCTACATTATCAAGCATTGTCCAGACACCACAAGGACAAACTCCGGCACAAATACCGCAACCAATACACTTATTAGGGTCGCTTATATACTCAAAAGTGCTGTCTTTGTTTTCATTTCTTGTTATAGCCTGCTCAGGACAAGCTTCCAGACAGAAATAGCAATCCCGACAGTATCCGCAGCTCATACAACGCTTTGTTTCATCAACAGCATCCATTCCAAGAATATTATTGCTATTCATCGGATGATAAAATTCTTCTTTAACTCTATCTACCGGTAAAACAGGAGCTCTTTCAAATTTATCAAGCTCTTTGCCGGATAGCATTCTATCTATATTGATAGCAACTTTTCTTCCGTCACCTATTGCATGAGTAAATAATCCAGGCTTAATAGCATCACCTGGTATAAATACCTTTTCATTTACTTCTGATTGATTGTAATCATTGATTTTTACCCTACCTCTTTCGTCAAGATATTTATCAGCGAGGAAAGAAAAATCAGGCCTGTCACCAATAGAAATAATCACTGTATCAGCTTTCAACAAAGTACCGTCCTTTAAATAAACACCTTTTTCGGTAACTTTCTCTGTATAGTACGGCCATAAGATTTTAGCCCCAAGGTTTTTAGCATGTTTAATTTCTTTTTCAAACGCGGCCGGCTTTTGTATATCAATTGCTGTAACTTCCTTTGCACCCATTTGATAAGCACCGATTACAACGTCCATAGCCGCGTTACCGGCACCGATAACTACAACTTTTTCACCAACCTTAGGTTTTTCACCTTTATTAACAGCTTTGAGGAATTCCAGGCCTTTAACAAGTCTTTCATGACCTTCAAAAGGTATTACAACAGGATTCTGCGCACCAACGGCAACAACTACGGCATCATAATCATTCTCAAGCTCGCTAAACAAATCTCTAGTGACTTTTGTATCAGTCTTGCAAGTTACACCTGTATTCTTGACTCTGTCAAGTTCCGTATCAAGGATTTCAGGGTTTAACCTCTCGGTTGGAATTACTTGCTTTAACTTGCCGCCAATAACGCTGTCTTCTTCAAAGATATCAACTTGATAGCCTTGTCTTCTTAAATGCCACGCAGCTGATAAACCAGCTGAACCTGATCCGATAATAGCAATAAATTTGTCTATTTCTTTTTCCGGCATTTTAACTTCCAGGCTTTTGCTTAATAAGCCGACATCTTTAACCTTTACGGGGTCATCAATATACTTTCTGCTACATTCTTCAATACAAAGGTTCGGACAAACCTGGCCGCAAACAGAACCGGGAAACGGACTGAAATCCAACACCAGACTCAATGCTTCCTGAATCTTGCCCTGCCTTAATAAAGATATTCTCTTTTGTGTAGGTATACTGATAGGACAACTATATTCACAAGGAGCTGAATACGCTGCATTTCTCCACTCCGGGAACTTGAGCCTTAAATCATTTGTTTCAAAGAAATTAGCTACATAATAATCTTCTTCAATAATATCGCCAAATATTCCGCCTTCAACCCATTTGCTTTGTCTGTAATCAACAACAGGCTTAAAAGAACGGCGATTTCTTTCTTCATAAGTTTTAGCAACTATTTTTTTCCATTCGGAAAAATTAGTTAATTCCTTATATAATTCAGGTCTTTCTATTTTATTTAAAAACTTGGTCATGCCGTTTTTAAGGAAGTTAATATCCTTCTCATCAAGATCCATTAACCAGACTTCACCGGATAAATTTTTAACATTCCCTCTTGCATAAACAGTACCGCCAACCATACCAATACAACTTCTGTAGCCCAGTACTGAATCAAAGTCTTCGCAGCCGTAACCGCAAACTATTGCAATACCGCCGCCCATAAATTCAAAGCTAAATGAGCCGGTATTCTTAAGTACCCAAAACTCAGGCGCAGCAAATTTAGGGTCGTGCTTCATTAATGCGCCTGACCTGGTGCCAGCCCTGCCTGCAACGTAGATTTTACCGTTTGCAGCGCAATGTGCCGTTGTATCTCCTCCATCGCCTTTCAGGATGATTTCTGCACCGGCGTTTAGCCAGCCTACATCAGCAGACGAAGAACCCTCAATAACAATCTGGGTTCCTTCCAGTCCCATAGATCCAACCCTTTGACCCGGGTTTTTTACATAAAACTTTAACGGTTTACCATCCTGCGCCCATAATGATCCACCTATATTGTGTTGACCGGAAGCATTTACTTCAAATTCTGTATAGCCCTCTTCCAGTTTTCTATATATTTTTTGTAATAATTCCTGTGTAGAAATTCTTTTTCCGTTTATAACACCGTCAATTAGTGCTCTAGTAGTTTCAGGCATTTATTCCTCCAATAAAAATTCCTTTTTGATACACTATCCGAGTAAAATATTAGCAAGCATATTGAATTTTCAATCTGTCTGCCACACTCTTATCAACAGAAACAAGCGCATCTGATCGACCTACAGGTAATGAACTGTTTCCAATAGGAGCCATAAGCTTTTTAAACTCATGATTTACAGCTAAGAAGTAATTAACAATATTCTCAGCTACTTTATCAATATCAAGACGTTTCACTAATACGGGGTTTTGTGTACAAATGCCAACAGGACACAGGCCAGTATTACAAGCATTACACTTACCGCTGTCATTACCTACACAACCTGCCAGTTGAAGTATTAGTTTTCCTGTAAATACGCCGTTTGCTCCTAAAGAATACATTTTAAATGCATCAGCTGCGAGGTTGCCTGTCATACCAAGTCCACCTGCTGCCCAAAGAGGAATTTGTCCTTGTTTGCCTTGATGCACTGCTGCTAAGTAACAGTCTCTTAATTTAGATACTGCCGGATGTCCGGTGTGATCAAGTGAAATTTCATGAGCTGCACCGGTTCCTCCGGAAATTCCATCAAGAAAGAAGCCTCCGACGATGTTATACGGATCTCGTAATAAGTTATTGTATACAGAAACACTGGTTGCACTTGCTGCAACTTTAATAGCTACAGGTACTCTGAATTTGAAAGCTGCATTAAATGATAAAAACATCTTTTGTACGCTTTCTTCAATTGAATAAAGACCTTGATGGTTTGGAGGGCTTAATAGGTCTGCCTTTGGTACACCTCTGATTTCCTGGATATGCCTGGCAACTTTTTTTGATTGTAAAAGTCCTCCGTCTCCGGGTTTTGCGCCTTGACCTATTTTAATTAATATACCGGCCGGGTCTTCAACCATTTCCGGCATTGCATTGATGATTCTGTTCCATCCAAAATGCCCGGATGCAATTTGGAGTATCATATATTTTAAATGCTCAGACCTTAATAATCTTACCGGGATACCGCCTTCACCCGTACACATTCTTATGGGCAAACCGATTTCCTGGTTTAGATATGCTGTTGCAATTGCTATTGCTTCCCACATTCTCCATGAGAGAGCACCAATTGACATATCACCCAGAATAATCGGATAAACCCAACGCACAGGCGGTATTTTTTTAGCTAATTTAAGTTCACCGTCTTGTACTTCAAACGGAATTTGTTCAGGCGGCAAAATTCTTCCTAAAGGTGCCAGCATATCAAATGTATGTCTTTGTGCATCTAAAGAAGGATCTGTCATCTGTGATATTCTGCCTATTTTTATCTTATCAAGCGTTCTGCCCTCTGTATTTAGATTTGACCTTCCGCCTCTTTTATAAGGATCAGCAAGAATACCTCTATATTTTATTGCAAATCTTTCATCTTCATTTCTTACAGGTTTAATTGCTGTATTAGGACAAACCTTTTCACATATTCCGCAGCCTCTGCAACTGTAAGCGCAATCAACAACCTGTTTAATTATTGGTACTGTTAAAAAATTTGCTTTCGGGTTAGGTGTTACGTCAGAGCTGGTAATTTTTCTTCTTTTTTCAACACCTGCTTCAATTGCATTAAAAGGACATGATGCAACACATCTTCCGCACATTGTACATCTGTCTGAGTTATAATCCAGTTGCCAGGGTAAATCATCCCTGCTTAATTTATTAACTTTTATTGTTGCCATCTTTCAACCTTTAAATCGTTATTTACTACTACCATTTCTCTCTCATGCGGATAAATATCCTTTTCCCAATCTCTATCAGGCAATATTTCATTTATACCGGTTACTTCAGAAGTAATTGAGATTGTATCATCAGTTTGACCAACAACAACAGGTCTTAACTTTTTAGAGTCACAACAGGTGTACATGGTTCCATCCGGCAGAACTCCTATTATGGTATTAGGACCGTTTATTTCCAAGTGAGCAAGAGATGCTTTGATTTTTAACAATATTTCTTTATCATCTCTATGTTCAATTTCGTCAAACGGTAATGGTGTAATAGTATGTTTATAATAAATTAATGGCCATTTAAGAACATTTTTAATATAGTGCAATGAATATAAGAAGCATTGAGAATCAGACTCAAAGCCTATATATCCTTTGTGAAGTTTTTTTTGGAAGTTCTTGTTCTTTTCGTAGAAAGTATTTTCACCGTTTACTAATACGGTATAACCTTGTAAAAAGAAAGGATGCGCTGCATAGCGGACAATATCATAGTTTGTATTTTGTCGGCACTGTGCTGTAATTATTTTTGCTGTGAAATCGTTATTCTCTTCCCACAAGTTAAAATATGTACCAATATCTTGCGGGTCACCGATTTCTTTTAAGGTTACAACGTCAGGCCAAAATGAATAAACAAAGCCTGCTTCCACTTTTTCCAGTTCTTTTCTGAGCTTTAATCTTGTATTAACAAGAAGCTCTTCTTTTTCCTCTTTTGTTGCATGCTTATAACTCTTTGGATATTGAAATACTTCAAACACATAATGGGGCATTGGTTCAATGGTTAATTCCGGAGCCGGGTGAACGTCCGGAGACCATTGCATAACTCTTATAAAACCAATTTTGTGCAAAATATCTTCAGCCAGTTTAATCCCTTCATCAGTACATGCCATAGATAGTGTTGGAAGATCTTTATAGTTTTCGAATATACCACCTAAATCTTGCATAACCATAGCAAATCCTGAATTATCGTGACCTTTTTGCTGAGATCTCATCAATAAAAGAGCTTTTGAAGGATGAACATATTCATTAGACTTGATTGCTCCAATACGACACACAGTAAATTCTCCTAATATAATCTATCAAATAATAAATTGTAATATATTTTTGTTTTGCCTCACTTGCAAAGCTTCTTTTTATACCAATATAGCAATGCTTAGGACTATAATATTTACAAGACAAGACAATGTCAAATTTCAAGTTAAACATTTAAACTGCTCATCTTTATGACAGACGTATAGTTTTTATATTTGTTTTATTTTGAAATAAATTCTTTTTTTCTGGACTTTTAAAAAATATAAAAATTTGAGAAAATCTCTCAAATTTTATGCTTTTTATAGTAAAATAATATAAAATATCAAAGAATGAGGTGATAAAATGCTTGTTGAATTTAGTGTTGGAAATTATTTATCATTTAAAGATATTGTAACTTTTAGCATGATTTCATCTAATATTAAACAGCATACTGATACTCATGTATTTGAGTCTCAAAAGTATAAACTATTAAAAAATTCTGCCATATATGGTGCTAATGCAAGCGGTAAAAGTAATTTATTTAAAGCAATGAAGTTTGCACAATGGTTTATTATAAAATCATCTAAGGATATGCAGGCAAAAGAAAGTATTAATGTTGAAAGATTTGCATTAAGCTCAGAAACTGAAGATAAGCCCAGTTTTTTTGAATTTATTTTTATACAAAATAATATTAAGTATAGATATGGATTTAAAGCCGATAAAGAAAAAATTGTTGAGGAATGGTTATTTTCTGCTGAAAAAATAAAAGAAAAAGAATTGTTTATAAGAAATTATCAAGATATTAAAGTAACTAAAAGCTTTGAAGAAGGTAGTGGGCTGGAGTCTAAAACCAGAAAAAATGCCTTATTCTTATCTGTTGTTGCTCAGTTTAATGGCAAAATTTCTGAGTCCCTTATTGATTGGCTACATAATTTTAATATTGTTTCAGGAATGGACAATTATTATACACTTGTAACCTTAGAAAAATTAGATGATGAAAAATTTGAATTTCAATTTTTTGAAATACTTCAAATCGCAGATTTGGCTATAGATTTTATTAGATTTACACACAATAGGGAAAAGGAATCAGATTATAATGCAGTAATGCTTGAACTTCTTAACCCTTCTTTTAAAGACAGTATAGGCAAAAGGCATAGGAAAATTGATAAATATGAATTTATTGATCCTGCCTCTGAGCCATTCCCTGATATCAAAACAAGTCACAAGAAATTTGATAAAGATAATAACGAAGTTGGCTTTGTAGATTTTGAGCTTGAAAAGCAAGAATCGGAAGGTACAAAAAAATTATTTTCCATTTTGGGTCCAATAATTGATACTTTAAATGCTGGTTCTATCCTGGTAGTAGATGAGTTAGATGTAAAAATACATCCCTTAATTACACAATTTATTGTTAAAATGTTTAACTCTAATAAACAAAATCCCAATAACGCCCAGCTAATTTTTAATACCCACGATACAAATTTGTTAAACAAAGAAATATTTAGACGCGATCAAATTTGGTTTACAGAAAAAGATGAATACGGCAGCACAGACTTATACTCATTAATGGAATATAAGTTTGAACAAGGCGCAGTAAGAGCAGACAGAACGTTTGCAAAAGATTACCTGGCAGGAAAGTATGGTGCAATACCTTTTGTCGGAACTTTTGACTTCTTTTGCAAGGATGAATAATGGGAAGTGATGACTTACATAAAAAGAAAAGATCAGAACGTGATCGTTTAGGCTTAAAAATGTTAAAATTCAATGCACTGAGTAGTTACACAGAATTTAATCCGGAAAAAGACAACCCGTCCACTACAGTACATCTTCTTGTGCAAGAGTTAAACAAACAGAAAAGACCTTAGTTATTAAATTTTATACAGTTAATGCTTATTGAACTTTTTTGTATTAAAATTTAAAAGAGATAATAAATTAAAAACTAGAGATTAAAATAATGAAAACAGTATTAATATCAGACTTTGACGGCACAATAACAAAAAAAGATTTTTTTGAATACGTTATTGATGAACTCCTTACCCCAGATGTAATATCAGCATGGGATGACTATAAACAAAAGAAAATAAACCATATCCAGGCACTAAATAAAATATTTAATAAAGTTCGCTTGAGTAAGAAAGAATTTATTGAGTTTATTAATTCATTTGAAAGCAATATAGAGACTGACTTCTTAAAAACCATTGATTTGTGTCGAGAAAAAAATATCGATTTTTATGTAATCAGTGCAGGTAGCGAATATTATATAAATATACTCTTTGAAAAATTAAATATAAAAGATAAAGTTACCTTAATAAGTAACCCGGGTAAATATTCGCAAGAAAAAGGACTTGAGCTTTTCTGGCCGGATAAAGACAGCGGATATTATTCAGCCAATTACGGCATAGATAAAAAAGCTGCAGCTGAAAATATTATTAAAGATTATGATTTCTCACTATTTGCAGGTGACGGCGTACCTGACTTAAAAATAGCAAAATTAACTGATGTTATTTTTGCAAGGAGCTCATTGGCATGTTTGTGCAGGGAAAATGATCTAAAATACAATGATTTTGGCAGTTATAAAGAAATATATGATTATATTAAGGAATTAAAGTAGAAATAGTTATGGAAAATTTTCATCAAAGGCAAATAGCAATACCTTCAATTCTTAAAATTGGTAAAAATGAAATAGATCACATAGGTCAATATTTACTTGAAGCCGGATTTACTAATGTAGCGTGTTTTTTTAGTGCAGGAATAGAAGAGCTGTATGGAGAAAAGGTTTTTGAAAGCTTGGAAAATCAAGGCATAAACATAGTTCATAAAGATATAATTGATCAAACACACATAGAAAATGTAATCGATACAGCTTTTAGTATTCCTAAAAGTGTCAATGTTTTGCTAGGCATTGGAGGAGGCAAGGCGCTTGATTACAGTAAGTATTGTGCGCATATTTTGGCATTGCCTTTTATAAGCGTACCCACATCAACTTCTAACGACGGATTTTGTGCGCCTAATGCGTCGTTACTGGTAAATAATAAAAGAAAAACCATTAAAGCAACCATACCTTATGGAGTAATAGTTGATTTAACAGCGGTGAAAAATGCACCGGATATATGTGTGTATTCCGGGATTGGTGATTTAATTTCTAAAATTACAGCAGGCAGAGACTGGAAAATGGCTTGTAGCTTAAGTAAAGCACAGTTTAATGATTTTGCATATCTGATATCTCAAAATTCTGTTCTTGAACTCTTAAATTATCAAGATTGGGATATAAAAAGCTTAAAGTTTTTATATCAACTGGTTTATTCATTATTAATGAATGGTATAGCTATGGAAATAGCAAGTTCCAGCAGACCTGCAAGCGGTAGTGAACATTTAATATCTCACGCTTATGATTCAATTACTCACAAGCCTTCGATGCATGGTATTCAAGTGGGGCTGGCAACTTATATTTGCAGCTATTTACAGGATTATGAATTTGAAAAAATAAAAAATCTTCTTATTCATACCGGCTTTTTCGATTTTCTTGAAAAACATCCGCTTAATAAACAAGAATTTATACAGGCTATAAGAAAAGCACCGTCTATAAAAGAAATGTTTTATACGATTTTATCAGTACCTGAAAATATTGATAAAGCAGTGGATTTTGTTGAAAACGACCCTATCTGTAAAAAGACTTTGGTATAAATTCTATTTAGTTGCAGGGCTGAGGAAAAGTAATTAAAAGCTACTGATAAAAGAAGACTTAAATTAAAATTACGGTCTATATAAATATTTAAAACTTTTTATTTTTTTGTAGTAATTTTTTTAAATCTGCCATTATTCTTGATTTATCATTATTTTTATTTTCTTCTAATAAAGAGCTTATAGCAATTTTAAGATCAAGCTTTGACGCATCCTCAAGATTAATTATATTTTCAGGGATATTTTTGGCTTTGCATAATTTTTTGTAATAATTAATTTGTTTTTCTGTGGGCTTGCTTCTGGCAAGGCTTTCTTCTTTTTGCTTGGCTCTTTGTTCTTTTAAATATTGCTTTTGCTTGTCTGTATAAATTTTATTTTTTTCTTTTTGGCTTATTTTAAAAAGGTTTTCCTTTATTATGCATAATAAATCTCTTTGAAAATCTTCATTATCAATAAGATCAACAAGCCAGGCATGTCTGGAGGAGCCTGTTTGCAGATAAGAATTTTCATCATCCATAAATTTTTCTAATATATCCTGTGCTGAAAGTTGAGAATTTTTTCCCGTATAAATGGATATATATTTTAAAATATCTGATTTTTGCCTTTTGGTTAAAAAATTAAATATACGGCTTTTTAAACTTTGCATTTAAATTAAATCATCCGGCTTAAATTTAGAAAAAGGAGTGTACTTATTTAAAGAATTGGCCATTGAATGATGGGTCAATTTGAACAAACGGTTATATAGCGGATTTGTTTTATTATTTTTAGCCTTTTGGTATTCTTCTTCCTTGTTATCCGCTTTTTTATTAAATTTTCCTTCAATTACTGAAGTTTTATTTAGGTCTTTTTCTTTGTCCATTTTTTTAATCTTATTTCTTTTATTACGCCTATTTTATTATTGAAATATTTATTATTCTATACTACTAATTAATTAAATATATAAATAAATAAAAAATTTTTAAAATAAAAAAATGTTTACAGTATATGAGTTTGACATATATCTTAATAAATCAAGCTAACTGGCAACATCCAAAGACTTTACTTCCAGCTTAACTTTGCTGCCGAAATGGTTATCAATAACTTTTATAAGGTCATTACTGGTATTTACCCAAAAATTTTGATTAGTTAATATTTTTAAAGGGCTGCCATTATTTTCAATATTGAATATTACCGGATCGCTTCCTTTATATTTGACCATAATGTCTTTTAGCAGCATAATATCTTCAAATTTAGCTTGTTTATCCAGAGTAAAATTAACCAGATTACAATTTTCCACTCTCGTTACTTTATTTATTATAATACTTGCTGTTACTTCTTCATCACCTCTAAATTGAACCTTACCGCTTATTATTACTTTTAACTCAGGCTCCAAACATGAATTGTATTCATTTAATACCTCCTGGTAGGCAACAAAATCCACATTACCTGTCAGATCTTCAATAGAACCTACTTTCAAAATTTTATTTGTTTTAGTTGTTATCTGCCTTATGCTGCTTATAAGTCCGCAAACAGTTACAATCGAACCTTCTTTTATGTCTTGAAGCTCACTGACTTTGTGGGTAGTTAAAAATGGCAAATGTTCTTTAATATTAGAAAGAGGATGGCTTGTTACATAAAAGCCTAAAAGCTCTTTTTCAAAAGTTTGAATTTCGCCGTCTGTAAACTCTTCATCTGTACCGGCTAATGAAAATCGAACTGATTCTACTGTAGCAGCATCTCCCATTGCTGCAAAAAGGCTCATTTGACCTCTTTCTTTCATTTCTTTTTCTTTTGAAACAGCAGAAATAGCTGACTCTATATTTTCATAAACCTGCTTACGGCTTTTTTCTATACTGTTAAAAGTACCAGCTTTTACAAGACTTTCTAATGTTCGCTTGTTTAGTGCCTTCATATCTACTTTTAAACAGAAATCATAAAAACTTTGATATAATTCTTCCTGTCTTTTAATTACTATTTCTTCTATAACACCTAAACCCACATTTTTTATAGACCCTAGGCCAAAACGTATACTGTCGCCATCAGGGGTAAAGTCCGCTCCTGAATAATTTACATCAGGCGGAAGTACATTAATACCTTGTTTTTGGGCTTCTGCCATATAAAGTTGAGTTTTTTCCTGATTCGTTTTTACGCTTGAAAGTAATGCAGATAAGTATTCAACAGGATAATGACATTTTAAATAAGCTGTTACATATGCTAAAAACGCATAAGCTGCCGAGTGTGATCTGTTAAAGCAATATGCCGCAAATTCTGTCATTGTATCAAACAGCTCTTTTGCAATAGTTTCATCTATATTATTGGCTTTTGCTCCATTTAAGAACAGATTTTTTTGCTTCTCCATTTCTTCGGCTTTTTTCTTACCCATTGCTCGCCTTAAAATATCTGCTTGTCCGAGCGTATAATTGGCAAGAACCTGAGCTATTTGCATTATCTGCTCCTGATAAACAATTGTTCCGTAAGTATCCGCTAAAATAGGCTCTAAGCTTGGATGTTTATATTCAACAACTGCTCTTCCGTGTTTTCTTTGCACAAAATCTTTAACCATACCCGAGTTTAACGGACCCGGCCTAAATAAAGCAACTAACGCACCCAAATTTTCAAATGTAGAGGGTTTTAAATCTCTTACCAGCAGTTTCATCCCATTTGATTCCAGCTGGAATACCCCGTCCGTATCGCCTTTTGATAACATTTCATAGACAGGTTCATCATCCAACGGAATTTTGTCCATTGAAATCTCTATACCTTTTCTTTGCTTTATAAGCTGTATTGTTTGGTCAATGATTGTAAGATTTCTAAGCCCCAAAAAGTCCATTTTCAACAGTCCAAGCTTTTCAAGGTCGGACATCGGATACCCCGTGATGATGATTCCTTCTTTTGAGCGTTGTACCGGTACCAGGTCAGATAGAGGACATTTTGATATAATTACCCCGGCTGCGTGTGTACCGATGTTAAATTTAATTCCTTCTATAGATTTTGCAAGGTCTACAAGTTTTTTTACCTGCGGATCAGAGTCATATGCCTTTCTTAGGTCCATGCCTTCTTCAAGGGCATCATCAATTTTAATTTTAGGAGCTGCCGGAATCATTTTTGCCAGCCTGTCAGATTCTGAATAAGGTATTTCCAATACTCGAGCAACTCCTTTCATTGCAGCCCTGGCAGCAAGTGTACCAAATGTAATGATCTGACAAACCTTTTCTTCTCCATATCTTTGGGATACGTACTCAATTACTTTTTCCCTGCGTTCAATACAAAAATCTATATCGACGTCAGGCATGCTTACTCTTTCAGGGTTCAAAAACCTCTCAAAAAGGAGATTATGCCTGATCGGGTCAATATTTGTAATATCCAGAACATAAGCAACTATACTACCCGCCGCTGAACCTCTACCAGGCCCTACAGGTATACCATTATCTATAGCAAATTTGATAAAATCCCAAACAATCAAGAAATAGGCTGAAAATCCCATATCTTCAATGATTTTTAATTCATATCGTAATCTTTCTTCCAATTCTGGAGTTACTTCCCCGTACTTTTGCGCCATACCTTCTCGTGCTATTTGGTTTAAGTATGATTCTATTGTATGATTTGCTGGTATAGGGTACTCAGGCAATAAAGATGTACCCATATCTATTATTAAATTACATTTATCCGCAACTTCTACCGTATTATCTATGGCTTCATAGAAAGTGTCATCATCTAGTGTGTCAAATGCTTGCCTAAGCTCGTCCACTGTTTTAATATAAAATTCGTTGTTTGGAAACTTAAATCTTCCGGGATCGTTTTTAGATTTATTTGTTTGCAGGCATAGTAATATATCGTGCCAAGCCGCGTCTTGGGCACGAGTATAATGGCTATCATTAGTTATAACCATTTTTATATCCAGCTCTTCTGCTATTTTTATCAGTTCAGGATTTACTCTCTTTTGCTCTTCCATCCCATGATCTTGAAGCTCAATATAATAATCTTCGCCAAACTGATCTTTATAATATTGCGCCCTCTCTTTTGCTTTTTCCGGCATGCCCTTTAGTATAAACTGGCTTAACTCTCCGCCAATACAAGCGGACATACAAATTATACCGTCCTTATGCTGCTCTATGTATTCATGATTAATTCTAGGTTTGTAATAAAAGCCGTCTACATGTGCAATACTTACCATTTTTACAAGATTTTTATAGCCATTATTATTTTTTGCGAGTAAAATAAGGTGATAATTATAATGTTTATCAGGTGTTTTATCTTTTATATCGCCTTCTATTACATAAAATTCACACCCGATAATAGGTTTTATACCTTGTTCCTTCGCTGTTCTATAGAGTTCAATCGAACCGTACATTAAACCATGGTCTGTAATAGCCGCTGCTGGCATGTTATTTTCTTTTGCAAAGCTTACCAATTCTTTTATTCTGGTAGCACCATCCAGCAAACTATATTCTGTATGAACATGTAGAGGTACGTATTGACGCAATTTTTAATCCTTACCTAGACTAACTATTACTTAATGACAAAAAACACTACATCTTAAAGTTTAAAACAAAAACGTGTATCAGTAAAGGTATCTAAACACATTCTTAATTTAGTAAAGTTTTTAAAAAGGCGAATCAAACTCCTCGAGTGTTTTAAAGTTTTTATCCCTGGAGGAAATAACAGGATTATTTATATTCCAGTCAAAACCAAAGGAGTTCCATCTTATCCCCCTGTCATAATGACGAGAATAGACAGTTGACGTCATATACATAACTATTGCATTTTCACTAAGAGATGCAAAACCATGAGCCAGCCCCGGTGGCACATAAACAGCTTTACCGTCGCTGGAATTCAGATTTACAGAAAAAGTTTGCTTATAAGAAGGAGAATCTTTTCTTAAATCCAGCACCACATCCAAAATTTCCCCATCAACAGGATATACAATTTTATGATGGTCATAAGGCGGTGTTTGAAAGTGCATTCCCCTTATAACATTTTTTTTGGATTTAGAATAAAAGCATTCCTGAAAATTAGTCTCAAGTCCAAAATTTTCAAATATATCAGAATGAAAAGTTTTTAAGAAGCTTCCTCTTTCATCATAAAAAATTTCATTATGGATAACATAAGCCCCGGGCAAGGATGTTTTTAAAAATTGCATAAAAAACCTTTTATTTTTCTTATTAAAAAAGATTAAAAAATAAATTTAAATATCCTGCCATTACCCTACCGGCTAAATACGTTTATTCCGGTTCAATATTAAACTTCAGATTACTCTTTTCAGAGTATATTTCATTAAATTTAACAGGATTGGATAACCTGAAAAGTATTTTTGAGCTAGTATAAAATATCATTTTTTACTTTATCCAAAGCTTCATCAAGCTTAGCCGGATTCTTTGCGCCACCCTGTGCAAAATTAGGACGACCTCCGCCTTTGCCATCGCACATTGAAGTTACTTGCTTTACGATATCACCGGCACTGATGCCTTTTTCACTAAAGTTTTTAGAAACCTTGGCAATCACAGATACTTGATTAGCCTCAAAAACAGAAGCAAGAACTACAACACTATTGCCTAATTTATCAGAGAGCTTTTCAACAGCAGTTTTAAGCGCGTCAGGTGTAAGCCCTTCAAGTTTTACGGCAAGGAATTTGCCGCCTTCAATATTTTTTGCTTCTTCCGCCAGTTGGTTGGTTTTACTAAGGGATATTTCGGTTTCAAGGTTTTTAATTTGCTTTTTAGCCTGTTTTAATTCATCCATGAGCTTTTCGACTCTGTTTGCTACTTCACCGACAGGAGCCTTTAAGATACCTGCAACTTTATTAACCTCGTCTACATAACTATTGAGGTAGTTTAAAGCATACTTATCACAAATTGCTTCAATTCTCCTGGTGCCTGCTGCTATGGCACTTTCTGAAACGATTTTACAAACTTTAATTTCGCCGGTTGAATCAACGTGAGTACCGCCGCAAAGCTCTTTGCTTATATCTCCTATTGAAACAACCTTTACATCTTCAGCGTATTTTTCATCAAATAAGGCAATAGCCCCGTTGGCTTTTGCTTCATCTATTGACATAAGGCTTGTTTCTCTTTTTAGATTTTCGCCAATCCATTTATTTATATAAGATTCAACCTTTTTAATTTCTTCCGGTTTTAAAGCCCTGTCAAAACAAAAGTCAAATCTTGTCCTGTCGGGTGTAACTTGAGAACCTGCTTGTGCAACACTGTCACCAAGGACTTTTTTCAACGCAGATTGCAATAAGTGCGCTGTTGTATGGTGAATAGTAATATCTTTTCTTCTGAAAGCATCAACAGTAGCTTTTACGCGGTCGCCAAGCTTTAGGCTGCCATTGTTTACACTGACTCTATGGATAAATAGGTCATTAAATTTAAGAGTATTTTCTACCTTTATATCTGCCAATTCGGATTTAAAGTCGCCGGTGTCTCCTATTTGTCCGCCGGACTCAGCGTAAAAAGGTGTTTTATCCAGTATAACTTCTGCTGCATCACCTTCGTTTATTTGCTCGATTTCCTGATTGGCCTTGATAATAGATTTAACAATGCAGCCGTCAAGCTCAATTTGTTTATCCCCTACAAATTGAGTAGCTTTAACCTTGTTGGCAATATCAATGTATACAAGGTCATCTGTAAGTTTTACAGTGCTGTGCGCTTGTTTTGCCCTTTCCTTCTGCTCTTGCATTTCTTTATTAAATTCATCAATATTAACAGACAGGCCCTTTTCTTCAGAGATTTCTACCGTTAATTCCATAGGGAATCCATAGGTATCATATAATTTAAAAGCATCTTTTCCGCTGACTACTTTCTTATCGTGTGCCTGGTTTTTTTGTATTATTTCCTCCAGAAGAGATTCACCGCGGCCGATTGTTTGCTTAAAACGCTCTTCTTCGGTTTTTATTACTTTTAATATTTTATCTTTATTTTCTTCCAGTTCGGGGTAAGCATCTTTGTAATGCTCAATAACTGTTGGTGCTATCTCATATAAAAACGGTAATTCCAGCCCTAAAAGCTTACCATGGCGCAGTGCTCTTCTCAGGATCATTCTTAGTACATAGTTTCTGCCTTCATTACCCGGTATTAGTCCGTCTGCTGTTAAAAATGAAACACATCTGGCGTGATCAGTAATAATTCTAAGGCTTATGTCTGTTTTTTTATTTTCTTTATATTTTTTGCCTGACATTTTACAAGCTTTTTCAAGGATCGGCCATAGCAAATCCGTTTCAAACGTTGAGGACAGGTTATTTTTTACCATGGTAATTCTCTCAAGTCCCATACCTGTATCAACATTTTTCTTTTCCAAAGGTGTAAAGCTTCCTTCTTCATCCAGGTTGAGCTCCATGAATACCAGGTTCCAGATTTCTACATACCTGTCACATTCGCAGGTGGCTATGCTGCAATCAGGGGCGCACTCGTATTCTTCTCCCAGGTCAAAATATATTTCCGTGCAAGGGCCACATGGTCCTGTCGGGCCGGGGGGACCCCAGAAATTATCCTTTTTGCCCTTTCTTAATATTCTTTCGGCCGGAATACCTACTTTTTTATTCCAAATTTCAAAGGCTTCCTCGTCTGTTTCGTATATGGTAATCCACAGCCTGTTTTTGTCCAGGCCCAGCTCATTAGTGATAAAGTCCCAGGACCAGGGGATGATTTCGTTTTTAAAATAATCACCAAAGCTAAAGTTGCCTAGCATCTCAAAAAATGTATGGTGCCTTGGTGTGCGCCCTACGTTTTCTATGTCGGAATCTTTGCCGCCTGCTCTGGCACATTTTTGTACAGAACAGGCTCTTGGAGGATCCGGAGGTTTTTCATAGCCCAGAAATATCGGTACAAACTGCAACATGCCGGCTGTTGTAAGCAATACTGTCGGATTGTCGGGTATTAAGCCGGAGCTTTTTATTTGTTTGTGACTATGCTTTTTTACGAAAAAATCTATGAATTTTTGTCTTATTTCTTTCCCGCTCATTAAAACTTCTGGCTTTGTCATTTTTTGATCCTTTGAAAAAGTTACAATACATTAATAATAGTGTACATGCTTAAAAAAATAAATACATACATTATAAAAAAAGACAATGATAACTATCCTTTGCAGAGGCAAAAGCTTATCATTGTCTTAAAATATTTTAATTTTACATCAAAATCCGCTAATAATAGGGCTTTTTCTTGTTTAATTCTTCTTTTCTACTATAATTTCTATCAATAGTTATGTCTATTATATTATCATTTGCACAATTATATTCGTCTTTAACAAT
>JANQHM010000089.1 GCA_028282645.1 Candidatus Gastranaerophilales bacterium | reverse complement strand
TCTTTATATGAAGGATTTGCGGCTTCCTGCTAACATAACAGCAAAAACACGATCCGAAGGAATTGCGGGACAAAAATATATTGAGCTTCTTTATCCTGAAAACCCTAGCCAACAAATAATATCGGATAAAATAATTATCAAGGGCAAGCCTTCTTTTTCTTTTAGCGATATTGAAGACTTTTTAAAAGATCAGTTTAAAGAAGAGAGAGTAAAAAGATTTATTGATAATATGGAGCGTTCTATCCTTGTGCAGGAAAAAATGGCCATTGATATCAGTGAATTGTCTGAAAATATGAATAAATTACTTGGTCAAAATGAAAAAGAGCTTTTGGCTATTATTAACAACGGAGCTAAAAGTACGGATAAGCTTAATAGAATACTTGCTGATCTTAATCAAGTTACCAATTCACCGGCTTTTAAAAAGGATTTAAGTAAAATAATATCTTCTACTGGAACCATAACAGGTAAATTAAGTAATATATTTGAAGAAGAATCCACTGAAGATAACATTAAAGATATTATTAGTAATTTAAAAGAAAGTACTGACAAGTTAAACAATTCTATGACCAGGTTTAATACCGTACTTGGCAAGACAAGCTGTGTTTTGGACCAGACTAGAGATTTGACGATTGGTAACGGTATTGTGCGCGATACGCTAAATAATACAAATGCCACGGTCAAGCAGGTCGATTGTTTTGTAGGTTGTATGGAAAAGGTTTTAAATAAAAGATTTGCGTTGTTAAGATTAATGTTTGGTAGGCCGGGTAAGGTTTTTGAAAGGTGTATGATGATGAATGGGTGTAATAATTATAATAATCTTTATAAAAAGAAAAAGTATTAATTTTACCTAAAAGTAGATTGTTTATACTGATTTTATCTCTAATAATATAAATATAAGTCAAGAAGGAGATAAAAAATGCTTAAAACTGTTGAAAAAGATGAAAATTATCTGGTTTTAGAAGCCTCTGATATGATAACAAAAGATGATATAGTGGGTGTTATCCCTACTATAGAAGATATAATAAAAAAATATGAAAAGGTAAAAAATCTTATTGTTCTAAAAAACGTAAAAGGTTATACTTTTGAAGGTTTTTTAGCTGATTTTAATTTCTATTTAAATCATAAAGATAATTTTGAATATGTGGCTATGGTCGGTGATGAGACCTATAAAAAAGAAATGGAAAATATTATTGAGGAACTCATGCCTGAAAAAGGCAAATTCTTTGAAACTTCTGAACTAGAAAAAGCTAAAGAATGGTTAAAGGCTGCATAAAAATATTTTATTCGATAGAATACCCAGACCCTTGGGTCGCTAACTTATGCAAAGCAAAGCTTTGTGTTTAAAGTTATGGGGCTGATCCTCGACCCTTGGGTCGAGGAGGTTCATTCTATAATAAAAAGGAAAAATCCGCTAATGCAAAGCGGATTTTTCTATATTTAAATATGTTAATAATTTTAAACATCAAGATTTTTAACGTAAACAGCGTTTGATTCAATAAAATCTCTTCTGGGTTCAACCCTTTCACCCATAAGAATATCAAATAGCTGGTCGCATAAAAGAGCATCCTCGATATTTACTTTTAATAAAGTTCTGTTTTCAGGATTCATAGTAGTTTCCCAAAGTTGTTCAGGCATCATCTCGCCAAGACCTTTGAATCGTTGTATTGTAAGGCCTTTTTTACCTCTTTCTTCTACTATTTTTTGTAGTTCTTCAAAAGAGTTAATTACAACTTCCGTCTTATCCTCAATTATCAAATATAAATTCGTTTCTTCTTCTATTAAAAATTCCCTGATTTTTGGATAAGCTTTTTTGATTCTGTTAAATTCAATACTGTCAATTAACAGGTTATTTATTATTATTTGTTCTTCTTCACCTTCAACAGTCACATAAATACTGTTTTTACCTGTTTCAGGATCAAGTTGAACAGTGGTTTTATGACTTTCACCATGGTCTTCTATATAATGAGAGAGATAAGCATTTATCTCTTCAAGTTTTTCTAAGCTTTCAAAATGTTGAAGGCTTACTTCACCCCTGATTAAACCTCTTATAACCATCTCAGGTGTTCCATTAATAACAGGATTAAGGAAAGAGTGGTAGTAATTAGCCATATTTTGTATTAATTGTGATAAATCCTCTCCTTTACAGAATTTTTCTTTATGAGAATCACATAAGCTTAGGTTATTAATACCGCGCTCTCTTAGAGTTTTATCCAATGCTCTGTCATCATAGAGGTATTCTGATTTTTTACCTACAGAAACCTTGTATAAAGGTGGTTGAGCAATATATATATGTCCATTTTCAACCAAAGGTTTAGTATATCTAAAGAAGAATGTTAATAATAATGTTCTAATGTGTGCTCCGTCAACATCTGCGTCTGTCATTATGATGATTTTGTGGTAACGGAGTTTTTCCATATCAAATTCTTCTTCGTCCCTGCTGATGTTTATGCCCAGAGCCTGAATTAAAGATTTAATTTCATTATTATTATATATTTTATCTATTCTTGCTCTTTCTACGTTTAAAATTTTACCTCTAAGAGGTAGGATAGCTTGAAACATTCTGTTTCTGCCCTGCTTGGCACTACCGCCCGCAGAATCACCCTCAACAATATAGATTTCGCATTTATCGGCTTCTCTGCTGCTACAATCAGCTAGTTTACCAGGGAGTGTCGAATTTTCAAGAGCGCTTTTTCTTCTTGTAAGTTCTCTTGCTTTTCTTGCGGCTTCTCTTGCTCTTTGAGCTTGCAGAGATTTCTCTACAATGGATTTGGCCTGCTTGGGATTAAAATCTAGCCATTCTTGAAGCTTTTCGTTAACAACACTGTTAACAATACCTTGAACTTCGCTATTTCCAAGTTTTTCCTTGGTTTGACCTTCAAACTGAGGTTCAGAAATTTTTACACTAACAATTGCTGTTAAGCCTTCTCTTATATCATCACCGCTCAAATTTGCATCAGAGTCTTTTATTATAGAACTTTTTCTTGCGTAATCATTCATAACTCTTGTTAAAGAATTTCTAAAGCCTGTTAAGTGGGTACCGCCATGATGTGTATTAATATTATTAGCAAAACTTAAAACAGTTTCATTATAACCGTCTGTATATTGCAGAGCTACTTCTACATAAACTTCGTCTTTTGTTTGCTCCATGTATACTTCCGGGTGAACGGTATGCTTGTTTTTGTTTAAAAATTCAACATAGCTGGCTATACCGCCTTCGTAGTGAAATATTTCTTCTGTTTCAGCTTCTTCATTTATGAAGACTATTTTTAAGCCTTTATTCAGGAATGCCATTTCTCTGAGCCTGTTGGCAATAACTTCTCTGTCTATATGTGTTGTTTCTTTAAATATTTCCGGATCAGGCCAAAATGTTGTTTTTGTGCCTGTTTTTTCTGTTTCTTTTATTTTGTTTACGCCTGTTGTGGGTTGGCCTCTTAGGTAGGTCTGCTTATGAACCCAGCCGTTTCTGGAAACGGAAACTATAAACTTTTCCGACAATGCGTTAACAACTGAAGCCCCAACTCCATGTAAGCCGCCGGAAACTTTATATCCGCCGTCACCGAACTTACCACCCGCGTGCAGTACTGTGTGTACAATTTCCAGTGCGGATTTACCACTGTCTTCTTTTATATCGGTAGGGATGCCTCTGCCGTTGTCTTCTATTGTTACGCTTTCATCATTATTAATTTTTACTCTAATTTCTGTACAATAGCCGGCTAAGGCTTCGTCAATAGAGTTATCAACAATTTCGTAAATTAAGTGGTGAACACCTTTTTGACTTGTTGAGCCGATGTACATACCGGGTCTTAATCTTACAGCTTCCAGACCTTCTAAAACTCTGATATTATCAGCACTATATGTTTTTGACGGATTATCTATCATTATTTCTTAGCCCCGATTAACTAATTTTCCTATCTGTATTTAATCTTTATCCTATATTAATTATAGCATGTAAAAAATAATATACTGTTTACAGATTGATAGTAAAAATACTTTTTTAAAATTTTTTATTTTATTTTTTTTAATTTTAAAAAATAAAATAGCCACTTAATTAAAGCCACGAGCCATATCTTTCGCAAAATATGTAACTATTAAATCAGCTCCGGCGCGTTTCATGCTCAATAACATTTCCATTGCAGCCGTTTGTTCATCTATCAAGCCTTTTTCTGCGGCAGCTTTTATCATCATATACTCACCGCTAACGTTATACGCCGCAATAGGGCAGTTGAATTTTTGTTTTAATTTATAAATTATATCTAAATAGGATAAAGCAGGTGACACTAAAAGAATATCCGCACCTTCCTGATAGTCAAGCTCGGCTTCTTTTATTGCCTCATTAGAGTTTGCCGGATCCATTTGATAGCTTTTTCTATCTCCCGAGCTTGGAGAATAGTCCTCAACAATTCTAAATTGACCGGAAAACCCTGATGCATATTTAACGCTAAAAGGCATTATTGAAGTATATTCAAAGTCTTCTTCATCTAAAATTTCTCTTATAGCTTTAACTCTACCGTCCATCATATCAGATGGAGCAACAATATCAGCACCAGCCTTGGCATGTGACAAGGCTGTTTTACTGATTAGCTTAACTGAGAGATCATTAAGTATTTGACCGTCTTCTATAATACCACAATGTCCGTGTTCTGTATATTGACACAAACAGACATCGGTTATTACTACTAAACTTTCATTTATTTCTTTTATTTTTCTGATAGCTTTTTGTACTATACCATTTTCATCGTATGCACTCGTAGCAAGCTGATCATTATATTCGGGCAGGCCGTATAAAATAACCGCAGGAATACCCAAATCTTTGATTTCTTCTATTTCATCTTTTAACATATCAACTGATAAATGATATTGACCTTGCAAAGATGGTATTTCGCTTTTTACATTTTCACCTTCTACTATAAAAAGCGGATAAATCAGATTCTTTATTGAAATAATTGTTTCTTTTGCCAGCTCTCTTACTCCGTTATTAACCCTTAATCTTCTGCCTCTATGTATTAATTTCATTTGCTTATACCCTTTATTCTATCCAAGGATGTAAAAAATTTTTTTGTTACTTTTTATATTGATTAAATAATAATATATTAAAATAAAGTAGTGGTCTATCGAGTTTTGATGTTTTCAATAAAACTTAAGCTTTATCAAAAAGTTTAAAGTTTATAACGATGACCATCACCCAAAAAAATTAAATTTAAGATTTATTAAATAAAATATTCTACTAAAGTATTTATAGTAATATTATATTTATGCTGCTCATCAACTATATTAGGATTTATCTCTTTGAATGAGCTTGAAAATTTTTAGAGGTAACATTAAATGGGTGAAATAATCTTTATTCTTGGAGGAGCCAGAAGCGGTAAAAGCAATTTTGCTGAAAGTTTAGCAAAGGAGTATTCTGATAATGTTGTGTATATTGCAACTTACGTTCCTGATAAGACTGATGAAGAAATGCAAGAACGTATTAACCACCATCAAAAGAGTCGTCCTGCGGCTTGGAAAACCTATGAAGAAGGCGTTAATATTGCGCCTTTGTTAAAAGATATTGATTCTGATGTTATAGTTATAGATTGTATGACCATATACACATCAACTTTAATGCTAGCAGGTAAAACAGAAGAAAAAATAAAGGCAAATATAGCCCAAATGTTATGTTCGCTTAAGGAAGCTAAATATAAATCAATAATTGTGGCTAACGAAGTTGGCCTTGGAGTAGTACCAGAGACTGCTTTAGGGCGAAAATTCAGAGATATAGCAGGCAGAGTTAATCAAGCTATTGCTAAAAAAGCTGATAGTGTTTATTTTACTGCCGCAGGTATTCCGTTAAAAATGAAATAATAATATAATAAGGGCGAGAATAAAGGGTGCAGGTTTTTTAAAACAAGTTAAGTAACAAAGAGAAAATATTTACGTCTAAAATATTTAGTTAAATTTAAAAAGGGTATTTTATTATGAGAGGCATAAAATTACAAGAGTATAAGGGTCCGGCAGATTTTTTCATTAAGCAATGTTACAAAATTAGCATTTTTACATTCAAAGAGCCTGCGAAAAATTTAAAAGCATGTTATAATATATACTAAAGATATAAATT
>JANQHM010000065.1 GCA_028282645.1 Candidatus Gastranaerophilales bacterium | reverse complement strand
CTAAAATTATTAGATAACTGAGTACCTACGTTTAATTTGAAAAATCGGTAAAATACCCGAGATCACTTAACTTTTTTATTTTTAAATGTCGAATTTCCGCTACTACTAAATCAACGCCTAATTCCACCAGTCTAGTTGCTGCAGTATGCCTTAAATCATGAAAAGTAAAATTTTTTATTTCAGCGGCATCGCAAAGAGTCTTAAACTGCTTTTTTATATCAGAGTATGGCTTGTTGGTTTGAGGATTAGCAAAAACATATTCGCTTTCACTATCTTGAGCTATTTTCTGTAACTCTTCTTTCAAATTTTCGCAGAGAGGTATCTGTCGAGCTTTTGAATTTTTAGACTATGGTTTAACCTCATCAATATTAACATTGCCTAAAAAATCTTGAATATATCTACAAGCTAAAACGTCATTTGTATAGCTTTTTTTATTCAATTTAGAATATTCAAGATATTTTTTTATCATTTCAGATAACTTTTTTGTACATTTTTTTTCTACAATGCCAAGATTACCGCGCATTATCTCAGCTTTTACAATATTTTCATATTGTATAGCTTCTCTGTAACTTGTGGCACCTTTGCAAGCCCGGTGGTAACGCTTGCCATCAAGCATGAAGTTATAATACCACTTGCCATTTTCGCCTTTTTGATATACAGTCATAAGTAAGAATTTAATAAATTAATGTGATACAAACAGCTGAAAAGCTGTATTTTTATTTTGTCAAAAAAAAAGTAAAAAAGAAAGTCCGGCTAGTTCAGCTGGACAATATATGCTGCTCTAAGGTTCCTTTTACTATTAAAACCCTTCGCCCTATTTTTTTAACCGCATTTTTGGGTATGAGTTCACGATTAATCCAAGTTCTTACCGTGCTTGGCTTTGCTTTAAGAAAGTCTGCTGCTTCTTTTATTGATAAAAATTCTATTGACATTATTTTATTTTTCCTTTCTAAATTATTTTCAATTTTTTTGCTATTATTACTCAACCACCACCCCATTAAGTATTGGCTCTCCCCTGAGGCGATAAGTGTATTCTTTGGCCCGCTTACCAAAGTAAACTATACAAAGCGGATTTTTGTACACTGCTTTATTGCCTTGCTTATCCCGACAGTAATCGCCAGTCTTGGGATCAATAAACGACCACTCTTTTCTAAGAAGTATTCTAAATGAGTCGGGATTATTTAGAATATAGTCGTGAAAATACTTTGTCTCCGTGCGGTTGGGTATAATGCTCCAGACCTCGCAATTAACTTTCTGTGTCTCGCGATAAGCTTTTTTGACCCACTTGTCACATTGATTATAGGGTGGATTCATCCAGCATGCAGTATCATGCTTAATTACGATGTCCCAAGATGCTGTTAGACCATTAATTGGATTGATGCTTTGCAAGACTGGAGACGACAAAAAACCATTACCATCTTCATCTAAGTGCGCCAAACCCTGTTGAGTAAGATAAAACTGGGCTGTTATATTTGGCTCGCTGCAACAAACATCAATATCGAACTTATCCTGCCCGATAAACTCTAATATCGGCTTATAAATCTCCGGTGGCGTTTGATAGTTGTTGCCGCCGGAGGTAAAATTGTACTTTGTCATTATGATTTTCCCTCCATAAAAACATTTAAAAATTACAATAAAACTGTATAATTACATTAAAAAAAGGAAGGTTTAGCCTGCCAGTGACAGGATCTAAGCAATATGCGAATCTAGGTTTATTTGATTTTAAAATTCTAAATCCCATTAATCCGTCACATATTTCTATTTTTAAATAATTTTTTGTCATTGTTTCCTCCATCAAAAAAGCCTCCATCCGGAGGCTTAGTAATTATTCATCAATTTTATAGTGCACAGCCATTGATTTTCCTATCAAAACCCGCCAGGCAGCTCGAATTTTTCTAAAAAAAGGATGATAAGGCCTATTAGG
>JANQHM010000044.1 GCA_028282645.1 Candidatus Gastranaerophilales bacterium | reverse complement strand
ATGAAGAAAGTCCAAAGGCTAAAAAATGAACTTTACTCAATACGTTAAAACAATATTTTGTATTTTGTGGAACATCATAGTATTTCTATGCCCAATTATGGCCCCACAAAACCTAACTATCGGGAAAAAGAAAGCTTTTTCTGCTTTTGCACGTATTAATACTTATTTTTATAATATATTTTTATCTTTAAAAGAATCAAAAAAGAAAATAATAGTAAATAAAAACAAAAAACAAATATTAAACATACTTAATATTAATAATAAAGTGCTAAATCAAGCATTAAAACTTTCAAAACTGTTATCTTATTTGAAATTAAAGGATGCGCAAGCCACGCAAAACTTAATTTCAAAACAGCACATTTTTCGCTTACAGGATAAGTGTGCCTATTTATACCCTTTTGCGGTGCAAAATTATCATTGTCTTAATTCTTTTTAATTTTCAAACCAACATACAATTGAATATTTTTTAAACTCTCTTTAAGGCTAAAAGTACGGGTTTTGTTATGCCCGCGTAATTTATACAAAAAATAAAGCTGCTCCGCTACCGGGGCAGCCTAATTTTTTATAATATTTTTAGCTTTAGCCGGGTAATAATTAAGTAAGGAATAAAAGGTGAAAACTTTTTACCACCTACTTAATTAATTAAAAATGAAAAATATTAAAGAAAAAACTTGCAATTAAGCACTCAAAATGCTTAACAGGCAGTCCAAGTATAAATAATATAGTAAAACCTAATGAAAAATGGAAAATAAAAATGTATATTATAAACTTTTTTTATACAAATTTAATCCTCTAAGTGATTTTTTTTTACTTTTATTAAATTTAAAAAGAAAAAATTATAACTTAATCAGTACAATAAAAGGATACTAAGCCTTTAAAAAATTGTTTGTACGGTTAAATCAAGTAAACTTTGCCCCATAAACATTACTAAAAAACAACCCAGAACTAATGCAGGACCAAATGGAAGAAATGTAAATGATTTTCTTTCCTTTGTTCTTTGTAAAATAACAACCATACCAACTCCTGCTAATGAAAATGAAATTAAAACTACCAGTAGTGCACCCATAAAATGTTTTGTAAGTCCAATATAATTACCCAACGAGGGTATAAACATTGAGCAAACCAGTACACCGGTGAATATAATTGACTTATAATCTTTATCTTTGTACATATTGTATATTAAAATTGGTAAACCAACTATTAATTGAAAAAGAAAGCTAAATAATAATATAATTAAAATCATTTTCCAGCCGAACCATGCTCCTAAAGCTGCGCCAATAATAGAATCACCGCCACCAAAAGCATATTCTCCAACAGTTAAATATCCAATCCTGGAAAATATCTCGAAAAAGGCTGCCCCTATTATTGCTCCTATTATTGCAGATATAAATATTTCATTAAATGTTATTGATGAGTTTATTCCTTCTAATGGATAGGTAACGGTGCCTAAGCCTGATTTTCCTATATCAAAATATGTATAAACAAGACCTATTGGAATAAGAGGTATTGAGCTCCAATCATAAATAAGTTTTTCCTTTAAGTCTGTTATGGTTATAACAATTAACGCAGAGGTTAATATTAGCAGAAAAAAACTTTTTAGTGTAATACCAAAACTTTCAAAAATTCCGACAAATAGTAATGCTGTAGTTAATTCGACAATAGGATATTGAATACTAATGGAAGATTTACAGTTTCTACATTTACCCATTAACAATAAATAACTTAAAACCGGTATGTTATCATACCATTTTAATGATTTAAGGCATTTAGGGCATTTTGATCCGGGAAAAACTATAGATTCCTCTGAGAGAAGTCTTAATCCGACAACATTTAAGAAGCTTCCTATGCATAGCCCTACAATAGCTATTACAGAAACTAAATAAATGTGAAAAAATAAATTAAAAGAACTTAATTCCATAACTATATCCAATCTTTTTCAATTTATTATATCTATTACTATTTATCCATATTAAAAGTTGTAAATTTTTGGGTTATTATTTTAAACAGTGCGGATAGTGCTCTTTTTAGTCTTCTACTTACTTGCATTTGAGATATATTTAAATATTTTGATATTTCAGCTTGAGTCATATCATCAAAAAAACTTAGTTTTACGATAAGTGCCAGTTCGGGATCAAGTTGCTTTATTGATGATATTAACATTAACCTGTCATCCCTTGCTACTAAAAAGTCTTGATATTTATTATCAATTATTTTTTCAGTTACGGCAAAATCAGAACTGTCAGACTCAAGAAAATAAGTATCAAGTGAAACCAGATTTTTTTTATTCTCAATTTCGTTAACCTCTATAACCCTGTTAACAGATACTTGAAGCTCTTGTGCTATTTCGTAATCATCCGGGACTTTTCCATTTTTTACGGTTAATTTTTGTACTATTTGATTTATTCTGTATGCAAGTTCTTGCAGTTCTCTTGGAGCTCTTATTATTTCTGATTTATCCCTTATGTAATGTCTTATTTCACTTGTGATTAAATATGCTGCATAAGTTTTGAAACTGGCTCCAAAGTTGATATCATATTGTTCCAACGCCTTTAAAAGCCCTAAGCTGCCTACTTGAACAAGATCTTCGACAGGATCGGTGCTTCTTCTTGCCAGGCCAAAAGAAATTCTTTTTACAAAAGGCAAATACGCTAAAACAATAAAATTTCTTAATTGTTTTTTTAGCGTTTCATCAATTGTATTTTTATATTCTATCAACCATATATTTACTTCTTCAGGAGAGGTTATATCGTCAAAGCTCATTTTTTTCCATAATACTATTTAACTATAAAATTTGAATCATACAGATTATAACATAGTAGCAAAGTCACTTTTAAGGCACCAAAAAATGTAATATAATGAAAATATTTTAGTTCATTGGGAGGATATTTATATGGCATTTAAACCATCCAATGAAGAGCAGAAATGGGCAAAGCAGCTGGAAATTGACTTAAAGAAAGAAATTTTTGAAAAACTGCCTGGAGGTGAAAAAGAAAGTTCTAAAAGTTGTTTTTGGAGAAAATGTCCTAATGATGGGTCGGACTTGCTGGAAGAAACGCTGGACAGCAAAGAGATAAAAATACAAAAGTGCTCTGAATGTGGGGGGATATGGATTGACCAGTGTACTCTTGAAAAAATTTTGCAGTTATCAAAGTATTCTGAGCATTTTCTTGAATTTTTAAGAAAAATTTTAAAAATTCGTGTAAATCATCATTAGACATTAATTATTGATGATTCAAAGGCAAACGAGCCGACTTTGCCTAAAGCATATTGTTTTCTTCTACAGTTTGTAATAATTTTTCCGGCAATAATTGGCCTGACTCATATAATAATCTTAGTTGCGCTACATTGTAATTTAAAACAGCAGAATAATAGTCTAGTTTTATTTGGGTTAAATCAGTTTGAGCTTTTGTGATCTCAAGGTTTAGCCCAAATCCCGTTTTAAAACGTAATTGTGCCAGTCTATAGGCTTCTTCAGCAGTTTCAAGTCTTTCATTAATAGTAAGTAATTGTTTTTTATAAAGAGCGTAGTCATAGTAGTTTTTTGTTATATTTTTATTTATTTCATTTGCAAATCGTTCTTTTCTTATTTTTATATCTTTAATTTTTACTTTGTTCATTTTTAGAGTTCCAAGAGTAGAAATACCCATATATCTTAATGTATCAATATTTAAACTGATGGAGGCTTGAGCTGAACCTTTCATTTCACTAATGCTGGGACCTATTTGTCTTACATAGCTACCAACATTAATACTTGGAAACAAGTCAGATTTTGTTGATCTGTTTCTGTTTTTTAATTCTTCTTCAAAGTAAGTTAATTCTTTAAATTCAGGTCTTTCTTCTTTTGCAATGTCGTATAATTCGGTTAAAGTATGTTCTTCCGCGAAAAAAGGGATTGCGTTTATTGTCAGGTCTTCGGGTATGAGTTTGTAACTTAAAGGTATATTTAACATAGAAGCAAGGTTAACTTCTGAGACTTCAACTTGATTCATTGTTTCTAAAAGTTTATTTTCACTTTCTGAGACTTTTGTTTGAGCTTGCATGAGCTCGAACAAAGTTCCAAATCCGTTATCATATCTTGCTTTATAATAATTAACAAGCTCTTTTCCTTTTTCTACTTCTTGTCTTGCAGCTTCTATTTTAGAAAAATCTCTTAGCCAGGAAAAATAATTAATAATGACATCTAAAAGAGTTTTTCTTGATGTGCTATTTAAGGCCTCTTGTTTTTGTTTTAAATAGCTTTTACTTGCTCTAAGTTCAAAAATTGGTTTACCACCTGTAAAAATGCGATAATTAATAGATGTCATAGGTCTTATAGTTGTTCTGGAAGTGTCAACCGGGTTTTCTCCTATGATAACTTCTCCGCCTTCAAATCTTTCCGCGTTTATGTTTGCTTGAATTGACGGCATAAATAATGCATATGACCTAAACTTATTTGCTTTTGCATAGTCTATTTGAGATTCTGCCATTGCTATATCTAAATTACGGTTTAGGGCAAAATCTATAATATTTTTAAAATTAATTAAAATTAAATTTCTTTCTTTTATTTCTATTAAAGGATTTTTCTTTCTTTTTTTCTTTTCTTGTTTTTTTTCTTTTTTATCTCTAAATTTAATAATAGAAAAAATACTTTTTGAATAAACATTTTGAGTATTAAGTATAAATAAAAAAATAATTAAAGCAGTAAAAAATTTTTTGTTTATACTGCGGTTTTTTATAATTACAGATAATATTGAGTTTATTATTTTTATTTTATTAATAATCATATATAAAACCCTCTTAACTATCTGGTAGTTGGCTCTTTAAATGCTCTTTCCATATGGAATTGTATAGGGTCGAGCAAAAAGCTTATAATATTTTTTTCTCTTGTTACAAAGTCTGCTGTAACTGTCATACCCGATTTTATTTGGTGCTCTTCTCCGGTATCTTGTAGCATCAACTCTGTATCGGGTCTGACTCTTACTAAATAATAGTTTAAACCCTGCGGATCCTGGATAGTAGAAGGCGATATACCCTCTACAGTACCGTAAAGCTTATTAAAATGCTGGAACGGAAAAGCATCCATACGTAGCATTACCCTTTGATTTGGATGTATATAAGTTAAGTCTCTGTTTGTTACCTTTATTTCTGCTATAATACCTGAATTAGAAGGTACCAGAGAAAATAATACTTCTCCTGTGCTTACGGTTTCTCCCGGGCCTCTTACTATTTGCTGGTTAACTACGCCGTCAATAGGGGAATAGATAACCTGACGCTTCATTGTGAGATTATTCTTTTCTATTTCATTTTCCAATTTAGATATTTCTTTTTCTCTCATTGCCAGCTTATTTAAAAGCTCTTTTTGATATCTTCCTATAATTTCCTTAGGCCTTTGCTTGGCTTGTTTAAGTTCTATCAGTCTTGATTTTACGTCTTGCTTTAGTGAAGCTATTTCACCTTGTTGTTTTAATATATCTTGTTCGCTTAGCCTGAATTCTTTTTCTGATAAGCCGCCTTGGTCATAGAGGGCTTTGTATTGAGAAAACAGCCTGTAGCTTGAGTCGTAAACCCTTTGTGTACGTGTCAGATTTTCTTTTGCCTGGGTGTGTTGATAAGTTGCTTTTGATATTTGCATTTTGGCAATATTCATTTGTGTTTGAAAAGCTTGATGAGTGGCGCGCAGCCATGCACCGTTTATGCTATCCAGGTTTACGTTTATTTTATTTAAATATGCATTCTGAATCGCCTCAGCCTCATTTTTAAGTAGTCTAAGTTGTTCAAGTATGCCATCCTGTTCAATTTCTGAATACTGGGGGTCCAACTCGATGAGAATATCGCCTTTGTAAATTATGTCATTTTCTTTTACATGGACCTGTGAAACAATTCCGTTGATTGGAGACATAACTCTTTTTAATTTGCCGTCCGGAATAAATTGCCCAGTGCCAGGGACGGATTCTTCCAGTTTTCCGTACCATGTCCACAAGAATATTGAGGCAATACCTAATGTTAAAATTAACAAAACACCAAATGTTAAAATAAAAACTTTTTTAAAGGAGGGCTCATGACTTGAGTAACCTCCTTCGGGAAGCTCTGTTTCAAACTCTGAAAATCGGTCTTTTGGGATGTTTTGTAACATATAATTACCTTGCTGTTAACTCTTTTGGGTGTAAGTGGTAGTAATACCCTTCGCTTTTTATCAGATCGTGATATTTACCTTGCTCTAGTATTTTACCTTCTTGTAGTACTATTATTTTATCCGCTCTCATATGTACAGGAAGGTAGTCTGTTACGAATATACAGGTTGAATTCTTGAATTTTTCAAAGATTCTGTTAAATATAATGCCTTGTAGCGAAAAATCAAGAGAATTAAGTGTTTCGTCTATTATTAAAATATCAGGATTTGTTAGTAATACTCTGGCTAAAGCTATTTGGGCTATTTGTCCGCCGGAAAGATTTGCACCGTTAGCTAATACTGGCGAGTCCATGCCTTGCGGCAGTTTTGATAAGAATGTGTCCATGCCTACCATTGTTGTTACTTCTATAACATTTTTCATAGAGGCATAAGGATTGCCCAGGATAAGATTTTCTTTTATTGTCCCGGTGAAGATGCCCGGCTTTTGAAGGACAAGTCCTATACTGTTTCTTAAACTGATTTCATTTATGTTAACAATATTGAAATCATCTAATGCTACGTAGCCTGAGTTAACATTATAAAGCCTTTGTAGCAGCCTAAAGATAGTTGACTTCCCTGTTCCGCTTTTTCCTGTTAAAATAATTTTTTCACCGGAATTAATTTCACAATTTAAGCAATGTAATATATTAGGAGTATTCTCATTATACTTAAAATCCACATCAACAAATCTTATATGGCCTTTTGTTGTATTTAAAAATATTTTATCTTCTTCTTTAAAATTAGTATCTTCGTAGTATAGCTTTTTAAATTCCTTTAAGCTAACGGCTGCTTCCTGAAATTTTTGCAAAGACACAAGCATTTTTTGTATTGTGCCGATAATGCTACGTCCTAACATACTAATAGCAAGGTAAACACCAAATGATAATGTTCCTGCCAGTGCTTCTTGTGCACCAAAGTACAAAGTTACCATTGAACCTGCTGTTGATATAAAGGTTAGGCCGACATTTCCGTTAACCTGGTCGTATCTTGCAAGAAAGTTTTTTTCAAGAGTTTGTCTTACTCTTTGGGTAATACTTTCCACGACAAAAGTATTGGCATTTATTGATTGTATTGTTTCCTGGTTGTGTAAAATTTCGTTTATTCTTACCAGATCATTTTTATGCTCGTTAGAAAATTTAACAGCGCGCTTTTTTACTATTGGATTTGTCCAGAATATCATTATTGTTATTGGGATTATTGGAGCAAGTGAAATTAAAGCCATTTTTAAGTTTAAGAGCAATAATATAACAACAACAATTGAAGAGAAGGCTACATCAAGAGATGAAATTAAAAAAGTCGTTGTTATTTCTTGATTTATCTTTATTAAATCTTTAAATCTTTCTGCATAATTTTGCAGTACTTCTTTATTTGCATTTGCAAAGTCAATACTAAAGATTCTTTCCAGCAAAATATCTATGCTTAGCTTATCTATGCTTTCCAGCAAGTGTGATAAAATGTATGATCGAATTGTTTTAACAAATAAATCCGTTAATAATATTAATACAATACCTACACCTATTATTTTTAAAGCAGATAAGTTTTGTCTTCCAAATACTCTGTCAAATATTACCATATAGAAAAACGGCATACCCATTGTAAATATTTGAGTAATGACGGAGGCTAGCATCATTTGAATTGTTAAAATAGCATTTTTGCCGTATAAGCTTATATACCAGCTATAAGTAAATGGTTCACCCAGTATTTTTTTTGCTTTTTTATAGCGGGGCTTTATACTTAAAACTTCATATTTTTTATGAATATTTTTAAGATCAGTTGTAAAACGATCTCTGTTTCCTTGATATTCTTCTATTAAAGAATTCCCTTTTCTTCCTACAACCCAACGTAAGACATCATTGTCATCTTTAAGTATAAAAGGAAAAGTTTTATTTAACAGTTCTATGATTGTATGTTTTTTTCTTTTTGTTTCAAACTTGAGGGCTTTAAGTTTTTTTTCAAGTTCATTAAGGTTTTGAACATTTAGTTTTTCATCTTTGTTATTATAAATGGATTTTTTGTAATATAACAAAGCTTGCTTTAGACAATAGTTTGCTTTTTTAATTTTATCAATATCTGTAGAGGCAATAGCATCTTCTTCAAGAAATACTTCTTTTTCCTGGGCTTGGGATATTGAGTTTATGGAGACAGCACCGTTATTGGCGGAAAGAATGTGTTCAAACTGACTTGAGGTTTTTTCATAGGCTTCTGTCAGTGTGGAGCTGCTTAGTACTATATCTTCGGGTATAACACAAAAGACGGTTTCCTGAGAGGCAACAAACGCAAAAGAACTCATAGGAAAATCGAACAGGTCGCCCTGATTTAAAATTAAGACGGTTACTTCTTGATCTGAGTTTAATGTTTTTAGAACCCTTGCTTTTCCGCCTAATACAAGGTATTTACAGTTTAGCCTTATATGGCTTTCTGTAAATTCATCGCCGATATTAAGGGTTATTTGTTCGCAATTATCAAGAATTGAATCTAAGCTGGATTCATTTTCCTCAATTTTTTCTTCTTCAGATTCTTCATTTTGCGTATTATCATTAAATTTTTCTTCTTCATCTATACCCAACAAATCCCTATCTCCAGCTTAATGATTATTTTTTTATTTTATTTTATATTTATATTTTAAAAAATAAAAAATAAATTTAAAGTTAAAAATAAATAAACATATTTATCTTACTTATTCCCCAGCCTGATACATATATTTTAATTTATAAAGCTTAGTGATACATTTCGCAATAGTATAAACAGAGGAAATTTTTAAAACGCCTCTTTTTAATCTTAATCTCTATTAAATAAATTAATTTTAATACTCAATGCCTTGTCTGGCAGGAACACCTATATCAAAATAATGCTTTACAGGATTCATTTCTGTTACTAAATGAGCTAGAGCAACCAATTCAGGGTGAGCTTTGCGACCTGTTAAAACAATTTCGCAATTTTTAGGCTTGTTTAGTAAAACATCTTTTACTTCCTGGATTTTTAACATCCCTAAATTAATACATATATTAATTTCATCCAGTATTATTAATTGATACTTGCCGCTTTTAATAGCTTTTTTAGCACACTCCCAACCTTTTTTAGTTTCTTTATAGTCATCTATCTTTATATTATCCGAGTATACAACTCTATTCAAGCCAAATTGAGATACGTCAAGGTTATTAATAAATTTGGATGCTGATTTTATCTCGCCGTAATAATCAACACCCTGTTCTCCTTTTGTAAACTGGATGATTTTAACATTCCAGCCATGGCCGATTGCTCTGAGTGCCAAGCCTAAAGAAGCCGTTGTTTTACCTTTGCCATCGCCTGTATAAATTTGGATATATCCGTTTTTAAGCATAAAACCTTCCTCCAACAACAATTCAAAATCTATCTATGCTACTTCGAGTTATCACTACTTTTTATCTTATGTCGTCGCTACAAGCTCTGAAGTGCCTTAAGTTTAACCGGAATATCAGAACTTGACCAGCCACTTACTCTCAGTAAGAGTTGGTCTAACGAAAAAGGGCGTAATTTACTTATTTATATTTATAGAGTATCTAATAAAAAACTTTATTCAATTTTTTAAGGGATCATTTTAACGAAAATTTTTATTTTACATTATTTAGATTCTTTTCCTAATTATCTTAGCAATCAAAAATATTTTTGCAAGATTGTTAACTTTTTGAATTAACTTATTTACTATAATCAATGATAAAATCTAATATTTAGTTTTTCTTCAGTTAAATGATGTAGTTAGGATAAAAACAAAGAATAATCTTTCAGAAATAATTTTTTGTAACTTCTTGTAAATTTTTAAAAACAATTATTAAATAAATATAGAAATTTTTTAAAAATAGGTTATAGTATAATTACTATAAGCGTAGACTTGAATAAATAGTAAAGGTAAGTAGTAAAAAGTAAGAGGATAGATAATGAGTCAACAACAACAACCAGGAAGTCTAGAAAACATCATTTTAAAAGCAATATGGTCATTAGAAGAAGATGACAATAACGTTATAAGGGTAATGGATGTGAAAGCCCTTGTAAATGAAGTAAACGAAGATGACCAAAAGTGGGCTTATACAACTATAAAAACTGTTATGGACAGATTAGTTGTTAAAAAGCTATTAAAGAAAACTTTAAAAGGAAAAAAATATTTTTATAATTCAACTATTTCTCGAAATGAATATGGAAAGAATTTTATAAAGAGAATAATAAAAGATTATTATAATAATGACTTTCAAGCTTTTCAAAAAATGTTAAAAGAAATAGAGCAGGATTATTTGTCTTTAGTTTAAATAAACCATAAGATATGAATAAAGACAATCAAATAATCAAAGATGCTAGAAAAAAAATTTCTTTTCTGGTATATAAGGTTTTAGCCAAAACTTTATGTGTAAGAGAAGCAATTAAACAGTTTCCTGAAGATATCTTTGATGAATCTATACAGTGCGTCTGCCATGCTCTTGTCCACTATGAGGCGGATGAGGATTATCGCATGGCAGATCCCGCCTATGAACTGGAGCAAGATCTATATCTTGAAATGATTGCGGAAATAATGCAGAAAGGTGATCCTTTGCCTGCAAACATTATTCAAAGATACAGAGACTGGTATGATATGGCTCCTGCACCTTATTCTAGTAGTGTAATAGGTAAGTTAAAAAGTATATTTAGGTTGATAATATGATGATGAAAAAGAAACAAGGTCAAAATCTGCTTGAATTCGTTGTTGTTATACCATTATTAATAGTAATTATCTTTGGTATAATTGAATTCGCTTTGTTTTGGAGAACGGTTCAGACCGTACAGGGTATTGCATTAGAAGCTGCGGCCGGTGCTGCATCTCAATACGTTGATGAGAATAGTACTGATAATCCTGCTGTTGATAAGGCAATAGCTATAATAAACAACAGAGCAGGCACGCTGGGCATTCAAACACTTACACTGCAAGATCAGCCACTAGGTAGTAACTATGGACTTAGGCCGTTTGCATTTTATCAGTTCATGAGTCAGGAAAATGTTTCCACCTTTGCAGAAGGCGATAAGCCTCTTATGCAAGTCTTAATAGACCATAGAGATCCTTATCAAAAAGGTATAGTAACTCAGGTCGTTTTTCAGTATCAAACAATTCTTATGGGTGCAGAATTTATCTTGCCAGGCGGCAGAAAAGTTGTTATAATTCCTAGAGATATTGAAATAAGTAGTACTAAGATACAGCAGTATAATAATTATTAAAAAATAAGATTTTTACTAATGAATAAATGGTCAGAGCAGTTTAACGAAGAATATCCTAAATGCAAAATGTGCGGACAATGTTGCAGATGTGCATCACCTTCTGTGCCGAGTGTTGAGCTTGAAAAACGTACTAAAAATAAAGAAGATGCCTTTGCCATAGACTTTTTTTCTATATTTACACCTTATAACAATTTAGAAGAAGCTAGAAAAGCTAACCCTGAAGTTGTAGAAAGAAGTCTAAAGATAGCATCACAGCCTAATAGTAAAGTTAAGCCTGAAGATGTTGTTTTTTATCATTGTAAATATATTTCTAAAGATAATAAGTGTCAAATCCACGATGACAGGCCACAGCTCTGTAGAAATTATCCTGATAATCCTTTTTTGGTATTTGCACAGGGCTGTAGTTATGAAGAGTGGTCTAAAAACTGTAAAAAAAAGTATTATCTTTTAAAAGAAGAGCTGGATAAGCTAAAAGAATACAAACGGGAGCTTGAAATGCTTAAATATCAACAAAAAGTCTCTAATTTGTTAAAGTCATTAAATCATATAACTGATGATAATTATAAATTTATTATTCTTTGCCCGTCTTTAAGTATTATTTCACCCGGTCGGTCGTGGATAAGGCTTTGAAATTAATGATATATTATGATTTATATAAACCATGTGCCTGATGCGACTTGAACGCACGACCTACGGCTTCGCGTGGGTTTGACAAAAAAACAAGAAAAATCGCTGAAAACTATGGGCACATGGTTTTAGCTTTTTAGATGTTTTAGAAGGATAAATTAAATTTTGGATTTCTTAGCTAGTACCTAAAATTTTTGGTAGTGGTCAGTTGAGCACTGATGCTTACAAGTAAACTTAATTTATATCAAAAGCTTACAGCGATGACATAAGAAAGGTGATGACCATCACCAAATTTTTATACTTAATTAAGACATTGACAATATCATCATCCCGGCAGGTTCAAGAAGAGCTTCTATGTAAGCTCGTTCACTAGGATACTTTTTTACTTCTTTGAACTGATTATCAGGCGGAATTTGTAATTGTTCATCTGACCAACTTGAATCATACAGAACTTTTAATTTTGATCCAACAGGAGTTATTGAACTGTCTATGGTTACTTTTCCTCCGCGTTCAGCAACTCCATTGGTATTTAATAGTATTACCATTTCATGGTCGAGCATAATTCTTGACCAGGCTATCATTTCCCCCTCAGAAGGATAGGTAAAGCCTTTTTCATCAAAAATACAAGTTTCTCTTAAATATTGTCTTCCTCTTCTTAGTGCAATATTGTCTTTTCTTACTTTAGCAATTGTAGAAATCCTTAGATATGTTGGATGATCCGGATTAAAGAAATGACAGTTTTGAGTTTTAAATGCTCCAAAACCACTTTCAAACATCGCTTCTCTTATATATCTATCCTCATGTTCTTTATTTTTCTCTATACTGTAGTCATGATATCCTTCATTACCGTTAAATGCTTGTTCAGTACCATAGTACATACAAGGAATACCTAAAGTGCAAAGTTGAAGCCCAACCGCATGAGCAACTTGTTTATCTTTGGCATCAATATTATTATTAGCAGAAAATCTGTATTTTTTATCTCTGCCTATCATATCGTGGTCGTCTAACACGGAAACGTGATATCTCCCTGCCTGTCTATGAGTTCCAAGTGTATCTTTCTTTTTTCCAAAAAGATCAAAAAAGTATTTACTCGCAAGGGTATATCCTTTTGCAATATTTATTATCTCCTTAGGAGGATCCATTATATCAAGGGCAGCGTCAATATTAAGACCAAATACTTCTATATAACTTTTAGTTACTTTTTCTTCATCAGCAACTTCTCCTAATATAAGAAAATTTTCTTTTCCTGTTGATTCGGCATACTCATGAATCGCAGCACAAAAAGTTCTGGAAGCTTCAATAGGAACATGCTTTACAGTATCAACTCTAAAGCCGTCACAGTCTGTTAAGGCTATCCAATATTTATAAACTTTGATAACTGCATCAAGAGCTTCTCTATTATTTAAATTTATGTCTTTTAATGAATGAAAGTCTCCTCTTCTGAATTCATTGTCAGGATTATTAGGATCTTCCTTCCATTTGCCAATTTTACCTGCCCTTGTATAAAAATCAGGATTTCTAAATTCTGTTGGCATAACAGCATCTTCATCAGAGCTAGTGCTAACATCTTGATTATTTATAAATCCTCCGCCTTTTTTTCTCCATCCATAAATATCATATTGACCCTTAGCTCTATAATCTAACTCAGACTTTGCTTCCCCATTTTGGTTATAAAACCAAACATCACCTGTATGATTATATATAATATCCAACAGAACACGCATTCCTCTGTCATGAGCAGCATCTACGAGGTTTCTTAACTCCTGCCTTGTTCCAAACCTTGGGTCAACATCCAAAAAGTTTTGAATACCGTATCCGTGATAAGTGTCCAAGTCTGCACATTGCTTAAAAACCGGTCCTACCCAAAGGGAAGTAACTCCTAAATTGTAAAGATAATCCAATTTTGAGATTATTCCATTTATTGTTCCTCCAACAAATTTTTTACCGCTTTCCATCCACTTTGCAGTATCTTTATCTTGAACATCATACTTGCCGGGCTCATAAAGGTTTTCTTCTTTTTCTTTGCCATTACTAAATCTATCCGGTAACAAGAAATATAAAAATTCATCTCGCCAGGTGTAAGGACTTGAAAAAACTCTTCCTTGGGGCTTTAGGTCCACTTCAGTCAGAGATTTAGGATAATCTTGTTCAATAAATGTTTTTGTATTATAATGTTCTGATTTTAGTCTGGTCATTGCAAACCTCCTTGAATAAAATATAAACGTTTTTAGTATAAATAAATTTAAAAAAAAATAAATAACTCACTTATATTTATTTTGAATTGTTTTATTTTATCAAAGTGGTTGTAGTAAAAATTGGGGTAGTGGCCAATCGAGTACTGATGCTTACAAGTAAACTTAAGTTATATCAAAAGTTTACAGCGATGACTATCACCAAAAATAAATGCACAAAAGGCAGGCATTATAAAGCCCGCCCTCTTAGCCTTAAAGGATCAAAAAATTTTTTATTCAATTGTATGCTACGTAAAAATTAAAGACAATTTAGACAATGATAATTTTGCACCGTAAAAGGGTATAAATAGGCACACTTATCCCGTAAACGAGAAAAATGCTGTTTTGAAATTAAATTTTGCGTGGCTAGCGCATCCTGTAATCTCAAGTAAGATAATAGTTTAGAAATATTTAATGCTTGATTTAATGTTTTATTATTAGCATTAAATATATTAAATACTTGTTTTTTATTTTTATTAACAGTTTGTGCTGATTTGGCATCAGCTTTATTGTTTTTATTTATTATTATTTTCTTTTTTAATTCTTTTAAAAAGAAAAATATATTATAAAAATAAATATCAATACGC
>JANQHM010000197.1 GCA_028282645.1 Candidatus Gastranaerophilales bacterium | reverse complement strand
CTATTTTCTGAAAAGAGTAATCTAAAATTTAATTGATGAGCAGTATACTAATTCAAAAATACTTTTCAGACTATTCAGTCGTGTCAAAGTTAATGAACCTCCTCGACCCAAGGGTCGAGGTTATCAGTCCCATAACTTTAAACGCAAAGCTTTGCTTTGCATAAGTGCTTTATATTAAAGACAAAGCCAATGCCGGATTTTGTACAGCTTGCATTTTTAATGACAATTCAGCATTTTGCAAAATTGTGTCAGTAGCAGTTTGTGCTACAGCAGCAATTGACTCTTCCGCAGATGAAAACATACTGGTATCAGGAGACTGAACACTTTGGACTGCCAGTTCCAAATCGTCACTTGCTTTTTTTTGAGCCGTATTTACTTTATCCATTTTATCAGACATTGTTCCCAAAGCAGCATCTACAGATTTTGTAAATTCTTGAATACTGGTATTTTCCAGATCAAAATCTTCTGCATTGCCCAGCCCTAAATCTTCTGTATTAACAGGGCTAAATATTTTTCTCGCATCAGCAATAGAGTCTTCATTTTGTATACTATCGTTAAATAATTTTTGATTATTAAAAGTTGAATTGCTTGATATGTTATTAATATCATTAAACAACTGTTTAACCTGATTATTTAATTGACCGACACCGTCAGCTCCTGACTTGTCAAACTGACTGGCTACATCTTTCATTTCTGTAAGCTTGCCGGATATGTTTTTAAAACGTTCTTCCACGCTTCCTAACATGTTAAAAATCGCTTGCATATTAGTAAATTTGTTGTGTTCTTCTCTGGAGTTAAGTTGTTGAACGCCTTGCACACTATCTTGTATACTGCTTGGAAGATTGAAAGCAGTATTGCTATTAATATTAGTTGTTGATAAATTCCCTGTATTTTTAATCTGTGAGTTTAAATTTGTATTATTAATAGAATCAGGGGTAATATTGAATGAGTTATCCATAACAATATACCTGCTAAAATAATAAGAAATTAACTATATTAAGTTTATCATATATATGATGTATATTTAATAAATTTTTTTCAAATATTAAGAGAAAGTTACAATTTAAAAGTAACAATAATTTAACAAAGCAGACTGTATTTTAGATGCATCCTACTTTATATTGTTTAAGAACCGGTCACTAGGTTTCGCCCGTTTTGTTTGGCCAGGTAAAGTGCAGTATCTGCTTTTTGAATTAACAGCCTTATCTTATTACAGTCTTCTCCAGTAGAGCTTACGCCAATGCTAACAGATGACTTTAAATATTTATCTTTTTTATAATAAAACTTGGTATTTTCAATAATTTTGCGCATACGCTCCGCTAATATAACAGCTTTATCAGAAGTTGTATCTGGTAAAATTATGGCAAATTCTTCCCCTCCATAGCGCGCAGCAAAATCATTTAATCTTATCTGGCTTTTAATAATTTTAGCCACCTTTGTTAAAACCTTATCACCTGCTAAATGTCCGTATTCATCATTTATGTTTTTAAAATAATCAATATCTAAAAGCAAAAAACTCAAAGGCATGTTTGTAGCAATAGCTTTTTCTAAAAGGTCAGGTAATTTATTGTCAAAGGCTCGCCTGTTATTTAAGAATGTTAAGCTGTCAATATTTGCTTCTCTTACTTTTTGTGCATATAAATAAGATTTTTGCATAGTCAGTTCAAGTTGTACGGATATTTGAGCTAAATATTTAATATCATCTGCGGGTATTTTTGTACCTTTGTCATAAACAACAATATAAAAACACGTGTTTTTATATACTTTTACCGTAAAAACGCCTATATTTTTATCTTTTAAGATTTTATACCCGTTATTCATAGTTGATAAAATATCATAAATATCAGGTATTATGCAGTTTTTAGGCCATAGCAGCTTATGCAGACTATTTTTTGACTTTGCAAATATATAAACAAGATGCCCGGTTAAAAATTTATCAAGCACCTCTCCGAGTATCCGTCCTATATTATTAAAACTTAGGCGTTTTTCAAAATGATTTAACAGCTCTTGTGTTATTTCGTAATAATCTATTTCTCTTATCAAATTGCGCTTATCCAGGAATAATTTTATAAACGATGTTATTTGTGCCGATGCAATCTCCAAGTACCTTATATCACTTGCCATTAACTCGGTTTTGTATTGAGTTGAGAACTCTAACAGTGCGATGATGGTATTATCTACCTTTAGAGCAAGATGTATTTTAGAGTTTTTATAAACTTCAATTTCTTTTTTATAAGTAAAATCAAATATTTTGCCATCCAGGTATAAAATATTCAAAGGTTTATCAATAGGGTCAGTATCTATATTTTTAATAATGTCTTTTAAATAAGCTTCTCCCGGGTTTAAAAGCTGCCAATCTTTTGAAAAATCATAAAGATAATCTTCTTTTTTATTATATATAAATATTTTAAAATTATCAAAATTATAATATTTATTAAATAAATAATTAATTTCCCTGACAAATTTATCAGCAGAATCACTTTGAGAAGATATTAAGGTTAACTCTGTTAAAAAATCAAGAGAAAGTAATGTTGTTGCCAAGTTTATACACCCAAATCTATTATACTAATTCAAAAATACCTTTCAGATTATTCAAAAAATTCGTTCATACCTTCCATATTATCAGACTTTTCAAGAAGCTCAGAATAAATTTGCAATAAAGTATCACCATCAATTCCCAGGTAATTTAATACTGACATATCTATGAAGCTAATG
The DNA here is from genome assembly GCA_028282645.1 of Candidatus Gastranaerophilales bacterium. GTDB lineage: Bacteria > Cyanobacteriota > Vampirovibrionia > Gastranaerophilales > JANQFW01 > JANQFW01. Next base: position 1,208 of record JANQHM010000197.1, on the reverse strand, counting down.
TCCAGTGCAACTTCCTTTATTGCAAAATGAGATAAAATATTTCCCAGATAGACCATAGAGGTTAAGTTTTTATAATCAGCTGATATCAAGGGCGCATGATGGTGCAATATTACATCAGTTATACTCTGCGGCAAATTCCAACTCTTTGCAACTATTGAGCCAATTTCGCCATGGGTAACTTCACAGTTTTGTTTTTCACTATTCAAAACCCTTTTATAATCCAATGGATCGGGAGCTTGCCTTAAAGCCTTTATATAGTTTTCGTGGTCGTACTGCTCAAGAATAATTTTTCCGATATCATGCATAATTGCCGCACTGAATATATCGTCCTCAACTTGACGTCCTGTATATTCACCTGCTACCTTTGCAGCAATTGCACTTAATAACGAGTGTTTCCAGAATTTTTTATAATCTAAAGATATTAAACCTGTGCTTTTGGGGGTAAAAATTTTGACAACGCTGGAAGATAAAACAAGCCCTCTTATAGTTGCAAAGCCAAGAATCATTATGGCATGCTGGATAGAGCTAACTTGTTTAGGAAAACCGTAATATGCGGAATTCACGAGTTTAAGCACTTTGGCTGTCAGGCCCGGATCGTGAGAAATAACCTTGCCCAACTGAGATGCGGAAGAATTTGGATCTTGAACAAGCTTTACTACCTTTGTTACGACTTCCGGCAAGGAAGGTATATCTTTTACTTTTTGTTTTATACGTTGTACTTTTGCTGATTCTGTAGTATTTTTAGCTCCTGTAGCCGATGTTTCATTAATAATGATTAGTTTTATATTATTTTGTGAGAGCCATTTTAAAATATTATTTTGAAATGGCTCATTTTTTCCAAATCTGTCTGAATCCACTATCACCAATGCAGAAAAAGACTTAAGTCTTGCATCGTTTAATAGTTTTTTTAAGGCCGGTTTATTGTCCGGCCTGCTGGTTATGGGTTCTTCATAGAGTTTTAATAAGCCTAAAGAGTTTTGCGCGCAATAATCTCTGATTTTCTCTTTTTGAAGTCTTGTTTCAACTTCCCAATCAGGATTTTTTACTCTATAAGAATATATATATCCAACTATTCGCAAACTAATAGACTCCGCGTATTTTGTTTATTGTATACTGCTTCTAAAATACTTTTCAGATTTTTTAATCAGGTAAAAGCTAATAAAATTAACTATTCTCTGAAAAGAGTAATCTGAAATTTAATTTGGAAC
>JANQHM010000182.1 GCA_028282645.1 Candidatus Gastranaerophilales bacterium | reverse complement strand
TTCTCTGAATTGTGAAGCGGGAGCGTTAAAAAGTGAAATGGTCAATTTTACTTTTTATAAGCTCATTCCAAAGAGAAATCTGAAATTTAATTTGGAACCAGTATAATTATATTTACTAATTTAAATTGGTTATAAGCAGCGGGAAAAGATTGGAATATTTTGAATAATTTGAATAATTTGAATAATATATTGAAAAATAAAAAAAAGATTATATTATTTATGATTATTGCAACGTTGTTGTTAGTAATTAATCTGTTTTATTATCTTGCATTACCTAAAATTATTAAAATTAATAATTACAAAGTGCAAATTGAAGAACTATTTTATCAAAAAACAAGCTCAAACTTAAAGCTTGGGGAACTTAACCCAAGCTTTTTATGGAACTTAAGCGTTAAAGTTGATTGCAATAAATTTAAAATAAATCAAAATAATCAGGATGTTATCACTGGACAAAAGTCTTATCTACAAATATCACTAATCCCTTTGCTTTTTAAAGAGGTAAAAATTACTAAAATTAAAATAGACAACCTTAATTTGCTCCTTACACGCAACAAAGAAGGAGAATTTAACATTGAAAAACTCTTTACCAAAAAGCAAAAGAATCTTAAGTTTAAACTTAAAGTCACTAATTTAGACCTGATTGCCAAAAATTATTATATAAACTTTGATGATGAATTTCCGGATCAAGCTCAAAATTTTGTTTTTCAAGGTAAAAAATTAAATCTGCACAGGTTTAATTATAAAAAATATTTAAATATATCTACAGTTGGAAATGTTGAGTATAATAATCAAAAATCTGATTATGACATAAATTTTATCTTAAAATATAAATTAAACCCTGGGAATTCAAAGAAGAAATTAGAAATAAAATATCTCACACTAATAGGCGAAACATTAAATTTTGAACCCGGTAAGCTTTTGCCGTATATTCACCTTTGTTTGTGTGATTATATAAAAGATATTAAAGGTACAACCGATTTAAAATTTAATATAGATACTAAAAGACAGAAAAAAATAAAATTTTACGGCCTATTATCAAACCTGGAAATTATTGATAAAACAGGTAAAACATTGGTAAGTACCGATAAAAATACACATATATTTATTGATTCAAAATATGATGATGTGAATTTTTATATTAAAAAAGCATTTGCCAAAAATGACAGGATTAATGTCCTGCTTAACGGTGATATTTATCAGTATAAAACCCCTAAAAAACAATTGAATTTAAAATTAAAAGTGGACAATTCTAATATTTCAAAGATTGTAAAGCTTTTTCCGAAAAATATTAAAGTACCGCTTGATCCATTTAATAAACTGACAAAGTTTAATATGGACGGAATTGTTAATACAAAGGTAAATGTAGAAGGCTATTATAAAAGACCTAAAATAAAAGGATCCACTTCCTTTAAAAAAATGTCATTTAATGCTAGCTCTGCAAATGCGGAGAATAGCTTTGGTTACTTGACATTTAAAGATTATGATATAGATATGGATACATCTATAATGCTTGACAATGATTCTTATCTGAGAGTAAACGGACAGATAAATCCTTCATATGCAAAAACTTTAAATTTAAAAATTACGTCCAATATTTTAAATCTTACAAAAGCTCACGATTTGTACCTGGCAAGTTCAGAGCTTTTTACCTTTTCCCCAAAACCTTTTGACTTAATGAGTTTTTCGGGTCGCGGCAGTGTGGACGTTGCAGTAACCGGAAAATTTAAAAATATTAATATAATAGGGGACATAAAAGTACAAAACGGGCACTTAAGATATAAGGGGCTCGAGGCTAAAGCCTATATACCGACTGCATCAATTAAGTTTGATGACTATAAAGTAATGTTTAAAAACATAAAAGGTTACGTTAAAAATGTAGAGACAGTTGCTAATGGCCATATAACACTAAAAGGGATTTCGGATGTAACATTAGACTTTGATGACCTTAATCTTGAGCTGGCGCGGGACGTTATATTCAACAGTCCTTTATTAACAGATGTACAAACAGCTCTTGCAGAAATAAAGCAAACAACAGGAAGTGCTAAAGCAAGCATTAAACTTTTTTCTGATCAGAAAAACAAAGCAAAGCTTAACTCCAGCGGTGAACTTGACCTGAAGTCCGCTAATGTGAAAATGCAAGGTTTTGCGCTGCCTTTTGAAAATGCAAACGGTATATTGAAATACGACTATAACAAAGTTTATTTTAATAATTTAATTGCAAGTTTTGGTAAAACAACTTGTACTGTAAACGGTTTGATTAAAACCGATAAGCTCTCTAATTCGCAATATTATGATTTATTATTGAAATCTGACAATGTAAATCTGGAAAACATAAGAAAATTAATAAAAAATAGTAAAGTATTGGCAGAAGCCGAAAAAAATATTAAAAATCTTATATCTATCAAGGGCAAGGCTAAAGCTGAGTTAAAGCTAAAAGGAGACCTTAAATCCAATGATATACTTGAATATCTTTTGATGGACGTTGATAATATTGATTTCTTTTACAAAGATATTGGAATACATATTAATCGGGCGAGCGGTAAATTTAAAGTATCTAAAAAGAAATTTAAAATTTTTGAATCGCACGGAATGGCTTTGAATTCTAAATTTAAGTTTAGCGGAACTTTAACAGAAAAAAGCAAAACGGAAGTTATTCCTGATACTCGCTTGATAATGGAAAATTTTGACTTTTCAAGGCTGCAAGGCTTGAAAGATGTTCAATTAATCTATCCTGAAGTTAAAAAGTATATCTCAATGTTCAAAAATACAAGAGGCAATATTTATGCTGATATGACATTTAAGCCTAATGATGTGTTTTATTTTAAATTTATCCCTAAAAATGCTGAAGCTGTACTTAATAACAATCTTAATTTGCCCATACAAACCAATAAGGGCAAAATCTATGTGAGTGATAAAGTCATTAAATTTGAAGACTCAAGCTTTTTGCTTTCAAAGTCAAAAGTAAATGTTAACGGAACCATAAAAAACATATTAATAAAGCCTGACTTGGATTTAAATATAAGCTCTACGCTTCAATCTATAGATATAGATAAATATATAAACCCGCTATTAGTTCAACCTATTAACAGCAAAGGGATTATTCCTTTGTCCGCTGATGTAAAAGGTACGGTTGACAAGTGGAACGTGAGCGGGCAAGTTGTTTTAAATAAAAACGATGATTTATTTTATCAAGCTAAAATAGCTTTACCTAAAGAAAAAATAAAAGTATTAAATATCAATGCAATCGGCAACAAGGATAATATTGATATTCAAAATTTTGATATATTTGTTGCTGACAGCTATAAAAAGAATAAAGCGTCCAAGTACGCTGAAAGTAGTGACTTTACAAACATTAATCAATATTTTGTAATGCAGGGTAAAGTAGCTAACACGCTTACGGCTCCCGTGTTTAAAAACTTTCGGATAAAGACGCCTAAAGAAATATCTGTTAAGTTTTTTAACTATTCTAATATAGACAAGCATTCACAGTATTTTACCACAGCTAGTCTTATTGCTGACATTGTACTAAACGGTAAATATATCTCTCCCGAAATTAGGGGCGGTCTTTACCTTAAAAATGCTCAATTACCTGCTTTTGATGCAATAATAAAATATGCTAATATTGAATTTAATACAGATGAAACATTTATCACCAAAAGTGAAGTTAATATTGCCGGATCTGATTTGATTTTATCCGCTAAAATAAATAATGTATACGAATTTCCTATTTCAATAAAAGAATTAAATATTACTTCTAAAAGTATAGATATGGATAAAATATTAGAAAATTATTCTAAAAATCCTCTTTTTTATGAAAGCAGTAAAACACCTAAATCAAAATACAGATTACCCGCTGTTGTTATCAGCAACGGAAAAGTATTTGCTCATGACCTTATTATCAGTAATCTTATTACGTCAAACTTTACTTCATCTTTTAATTTTACACCGGATTGGCTTTTATCTTTTCCGAATGTTAACTTTAATACAGCCGGCGGAAGTGTTTCGAGCAATGTATTTTATAATATAAAGAACTCTAAGTTGATTGTTAATACAAAAGCTCAGCAAATTGAAGCTAACGCGGCTTCGACAACTTTGCTTAATCTTCCTAACGAAGTTTATGGCCGATTAAGCGGATCCGCACAATTTGAAACATTCGGCAATACAATGGATGAACTTATTAAAAACTCTAACGGATTTGCAAATTTTGAAATTGGCGACGGGCGCCTTGTCAGGCTAGGTTCCCTTGAATATTTATTAAGAGCCTTTAACCTTTTAAAAAGCGGTATTGGCGGCTTGAATCTAAACAATATACTAGATTTGATTGTTCCGCAAAAAACCGGCTACTTTGAAAAAATAACAGGAAGTCTATTGGTTAAAAACGGTATTATATCAGCAAATGAGTTTATAACACAGGGTGAAAACCTTAGCCTTGCAATAAGTGGCACGGTAAATATGGCAAACAGCCAATCTAATATTAAAATAGGTGGTAAAATGTCTAAAAAAATAACTGGACTTTTAGGGCCTTTGGGCAGTATTTCCATTAATACATTTACTGATTTTATACCTCAACTTGGTTTTGTACCCTCTTCCGATGAAGGTTTTAGTGCTATGCTGCCTATACTTAAAAAAGTTCCGATATTAGGACTCGAAGGTGGTAAATATAGAGAATTCTATGTAATTATTGAAGGTGACTTGTATGATCCTTCTTCTGTTAAGAAGTTTAAGTGGGTTGACTAACAGAAGATAGAAAAAATACTTTTCAGATTATTTAATATTGTTAAAGCTAATAAAATAAATGGTAGTGGTCAGTTGAGTACTGATGCTTACAAGTAAACTCAAGTTATATCAAAAGCTTACAGCGATGACATAAGAAGGGTGATGACCATCACCAAATAAATTAGCGGAAAAGAGTAATCTAAAATTTAATTTTAAAGCAGTATATATAGTAAATACTTTGTATTATTGATTTATTGCAGTTATTTTCTTTTTATTATTTATATCAATGAAATTAAATATGCGCCTAAATCTAAGGAAAATAACAAATTTTCCTTTTTTTTTATACATACAAGCTACCGGAGTTTTAAGCTCTATAGGCGGGCTTAAAAGCCGTAAGCCATAAAAATAAAATGTAAAGGGGTATTATTAGAGATTTAGGCAGCCAACTTTTGTAGTAAACGCTCATGAGCATCACGAATTTGGTAAATTTCATCATGTATCATGTGCTTAACTTGTCCAATCGAG
>JANQHM010000127.1 GCA_028282645.1 Candidatus Gastranaerophilales bacterium | reverse complement strand
ATTATTGTTTTTGTATATAAGTCATCGCTGTAAGTTTTTTGGTTAGTGGTCAGTTGAGTACTGATGCTTACAAGTAAACTTAAGTTATATCAAAAGCTTGCAGCGATAAGATAAGAAAGGTGATGAGCATCACCTCAAAAAAAAGGTTCTTTTTGTAGAACCCCACTTTTAGCACATTACCAGTTTTTTGAGAAGAGTCATTTTAATTCTTTAACCAAGATAATTTTTTAAACTTTTTATTCCTCTATTATTTCTGCATAATTTTTTTAATTTACTGATTGCCCTGTTTTCGATTTGACGGATTCTTTCTCTGGAAACCCCGTACCTTGTACCGATTTCTTCCAGGGTTTTTTTAGCACCATCATCATCCAGGCCAAAGCGCATAATTAGGACATCACGTTCTTTTTTACTTAATTGACCTAAAATCTTCCTGATTTCTATAAATAAATTTTCCTGAATAACTTTGGTATCCGGAGAATCGCTTCTGTTGTCGATTAAGAAATCACCTATTCTTGTGGCATCTTCTTTTTTATTAAGCGGTGTTTCTAAACTAATTGTAGACTGAGCTGATCTCATTACTGCCCGCAATTTGGAAACGGGTATTTCCAGTCTTTCTGCTATTTCTTCCTTAGTAGGCTTACGGTTAAATTCATTTGTCAGGTCTCTTGTAACTTTTTTAATTCGTCCCAAAGTTTCTATCATATGGACAGGTAATCTTATGGTGCGGGATTTATCGGCAATACCTCTTGTTATAGATTGTTGAATCCACCAGGTAGCATATGTACTGAATTTATATCCTTTTGTGTAGTCAAATTTTTCTGCAGCACGCATTAGCCCTAAATTGCCTTCTTGAATTAAATCAAGAAAAGACAGGCCTCTTCCTATATATTTTTTTGCAATGCTCACAACTAATCTTAAATTTGCATTAACCAGTTTTTCTTTGGCTAATTTGCTGTTGTGGTCTCTTATTTGCTTTGCTATTTCAATTTCCTCTTCTGAGGTTAAAAGAGGGACTTTACCAATTTGCTGCAAATATATTTTCACGGTATCATCAGAATGAGCTATTTGGCGTTCATTTGCAGTAGTTTGAGTGCTTGTGTCCTCTTCATCATTGATTAACTCAATGGCTTGGTCGATATCAAAATTTTCATCAGAAGCAGCCTCTTCTTCTGCTGAGGCATCGTCTTTTTTTTCATCCTCATCATTTGAATCTGTAATATTGCTTTTATGTACAGCTACTGCTTCTTCTTCTAAAATTTCGTCACCGAAATAATTTTTTCCCACTTTTACCAACTCTTCTTTTCTAGTAGATGACATATAAAAAACTCCACATTATTATACTAGCGTATTATTCTTATCATGTATATCATTTTTTTGATATATTTTTCATATTACGCATTAATTTGCTTTTTTAAAATACGCTGTCTTACTATTTCGAATATACTAATACTTGCAGCGTTAGACACGTTAAGAGAATTTATATTTCCAAGGATAGGTATTTTAATTAATTCATCACAGTTCTTTTTGACGATTTGGCTAATACCTTTTCCTTCTCCCCCTAAAACCAATACGGTTTTTTCCGCGTATTCGGTATTAAAATAATAGGTATTACCTGAACCTTCCGTACCATAGACCCAAAAACCGTCGTCTTTTAGTTTTTTAATGGTATCTGTCAAATTGGTAACTCTAACTATAGGTATATATTCAACTGCGCCTGTACTAACTTTTTCCACCAGAGGAGTCACACTTGCTGAGCGTCTTTTTGGGATTATTATTGCATCTGCACCAGCTACTTCTGCGGTTCTAATAATAGCACCAAGATTATGCGGGTCTTCTACTCCATCAAGCATTATTATAAGCTGTGGAGCTTGTTTTTTTGATAAATTTTGCCTTACTTCATGCAGCTCTGCGTATTCTATATCTGAAACAAGGGCTATAATACCCTGATGAGTGCCTTGCACCATGGTACCTAGTTTTTCCTTAGGGACTTCCTGGAGTAAAATACCGTTATCTTTTGCGGTGCTTATTATTTTTTTTATTTTATTATCTTGTTTAATGCCTTTGGCTATAAGGATTTTACTTATTTTACGCTTGTTTGTCTCCAGCAGTTCCTCTATAGGATTTCTTCCGTAGACCAGGCCTTGTTCTTCCATCTTGCTTTAAAACCTTTCATCATGTCATAATTCTTTTTAAAGCAGACTGCTAAGCCTGCTTTTGTGAGTATTATGTTATTTGATTTTTATTCTATGCCGTTAGATTGGTTTTTGGTTGTTGTTCAGATTTTTTAGACCTTAGTAGTACAAATCCTGCACCAAGCAGAGCTAATCCTGCAGCGATACCGCCAACTATCCATGCGGTTTTACCGCCTTCTTTAGAACCATTTTCCATATTCTCCTGCATTGTTTCTACGGTATCTTTAACATTATCTGCTTTAGCTCCAGAAAAGTAAGAAAATGGATTTAAATAATTTAAATAACTTAAAATTCCTTTTGTTGTTGGTTGAGATCCTTGAGCTGCATTTAGAACAACATCTCCAGGAGGAGTTGTATTCCCAAAACTAATATTATTAAGAGATTTAGATTGTTTATTATCCTTTGCTGATCCTGCAGTTTGTGTTCCCCTAAATGTAAGAGTTTTATTAGCTCTCATCATTGCTGTATTGATAGACATTTAAATTTTTCCCTTCTTTATTATTATCTTATCTGCTTCCTTAAATTTTTAATTTACTTTATCTAAATATAATAACCAAAAACATAAATGTAATTGTTAATTTTTTTTGAATTGTAAAAATAATGTAACATTTATATATATAAATTAATGCTGTTGCGATTTACTAAACTGCGGTTCTTTTTTTGTTAAAAAAAGTGCTAAACCTAATGCGCCAAGACCGGTAATTATACCACCAGCAGCACATGCCCTGGTTTGAAATAATTTTTCGGTAACTTTAGCACCGTTTGCAATAAGTTTTTTGGATCCACCGGTAAATTCTTCTTCAAAGACGATTGGACCTTCTTTTAGCTTATCAAGCGATATTCTTTCTCCGAATATTTTGCCTGTCTCGTTTCCTTTTTGCTTTAAATCCTGCAACATATTAGACTCTAAGTCATTTAATCGATTTGGATTAATTTCCATTACAGTTGCACCATTTTTATTAATAAGCATAAATGAGCCTAGTGCATCTTTCAATAATTTTTTGACGTCTTTCGGTCCGTTTTTAGATATATATTCATACGGACTTCCGACACCTCCTGCATTTATACGATCAGTAAATAATTTTCCTGTTTTCTCTCTTACTTCATTTATATGACTTCTCCAGTTAGACTTGACTAATTGCTCTTTTGGCTCTATCTTTACAGACTTTTGCTCTCCACTTTCAACAATATTAACGGTAAAATCTTTAATATTACTTAATACTTCCTGCGCAGATTCGGGTCCATTTTCCAGTAAATCATTAACAACTTGTGTAAGCTTGTTATTTCCGTCTTCTTTAGTTTTTTTTGCTAATTTTTTTGTAACAAGATAAGGCGCTGCTGTACCAGTCTCTACGCCTGCTATTGTAACACTGGCTATAGTAGCCGCTCTGTTACCGTTATTTTTTTGATTATCTGATTGCTGCGCTTGTTTTGAAGGATCAAATTGTACTGATTTTTTTGAAGTACCATTTTTTATTGAGTTTATAGACACTTGTATTTTTCCTTTCTTTATATTATTTATTCTTTTATTCGTAAATATAATAATTTAAAAATATAATTGAATATTACATTTAATCTTGCTCGACGTTTGGAGGCTTTTTATCACTATCTAACAGTGCGGTGATACCTAACGCTGCAAGTCCTGCAACTGCTGCGCCGGCTGTACACACAGCAATGTGTGAAAACTCCCAAGCTGCTTTGGCTCCTTTGGCTATGAGTTTTTTAGAACCGTCTGTACCCTTTTCTTTAAAGGTTATCTTAGCCTGCTTAAGCTTATCAAGATCCATTTTTTCCGTAAATATATTTCCGACTCTGCTGCTTTCAGTATTTGCAATCTTAAGTGTATTAGCCTCTATGGTTTCTGTAAGGTCTGTCCCTATCTGAATTTTTTTGGTGGATTTATCTACAAAATTAAAAATAAGATCATTTTGATTACTATTGTTTTTAACATTAGCCTTTATTAAATCCTGCATGGTCTCTTGTTTTGGAGTAACTGCTACAACCTTTTGTCCGTCTTTACCGATAATAGCAACATTGAAAAATTTAATGTTATTTAATACGTATTCAGCGCCTTTTGAACCGTTTTTGAGCAGGTAATTAGCAACTTGTGTAAACTGTTTGTTTCCCGTCCATTTAGCTTTTTTTGTTTTTGCATAGTGTGTGGATGCTGCACCGGCTACACTTGCAGCTAAAACAGCGGCTCTGTTGCTGGTATTTTCATCACTTTGCGCTTGTCGTGAACGATCAGATTTCACTAATTGTCTTGGAATAGTAGCTTTTGCTGAATTTATAGACATTTTTGTGTTGACCTTATCTTATTTTTACTAAATTATTGAAGTTTGTCAGCATCAGCTTTTTTGCGAGTGGCGAATGCAGCTATGCCAAAAAGTGAGGCCGCACCAATTATAGCACCAACTGCATATTTGCCTGCACCGGCTTTTATTTTGTCAGCAGCAGCTTTTATAGGGGTACCACCTTCAGTTGTAAAGGATTTTATTACTCTTGAACCTATTATGCTATTAGTAGATTCGTATACAGGTTTTAATTCTACATTTCCTTTTTCAGCTTTATCTAATAAGTCTTGTCCAATTGCATTATTTAATAATTCATTAACCTTCTTAAGGGTATCTGGACCCATTGTTTGAAATTTTCCTTTTACCAGTTCAAATATATTTTTTCCATCTTTTTCGATGATTGAAGCAGGCATGCCCTCTTTTACAGTATTTACTGTTCTTCTAAAAGCAGCAGCATAGTCGGAATTAAGTACATTCTTTGCTCCTCCAATAAGATTATTATTTAGCTGTTCGGCAGTAGCTTTTACAGCTTGCTCACCCGGAACAGTAGCGCGAATAATACCTGCACCTGCTAAACTACCAGCTGCTGTACTACCAGCTATTTTAGCACCTCTGTAACTTTTCTCTTCATGATTCTGAGTTTCTTTGGACGGTACAGCTGGTCTTTGCATATTGCTTACTGATGAATTTATAGACATTTATAAGTTCCCTTTTTTTACTTACCTAAATATAAGTAACCAAAAACATAGATATAATTGTTAAGATTATTTGTAAATATAAAAAAAATGTTACATTTTTTAAGTCCGCAAAAAGTTTAAAGACTACCCCTGTTTGATTATCGGATAGTCTTTTTTTTATTTTATACATAATATTATATTAATTACTTACTGTTGATCTTCTTCCGGGGCTTTTTTAGCACGTGTTGCTAATAATAATGCACATAATCCGGCTAAAGCACCAATTACACCGCCGATAAGAGCATTTCTAGCCCTAGCAGTACCTACTACTTTTTCACCAACGTTTGCAGCTTGAGAATTTACTAATTCGAACGTTTTTTCTGTAGTACCAGCAGTACCAGCAGTACCATTTTTTACAACTTCTTTGAACACACCGCTTAACTCAGTTTTAGGCTTGAAGAGCTTACCAATTGACTCTTTAAGATCTTTCGCTGCTGTTTTAACAGTGTCTTCAATACCTTTTGTAGTAATATTCGCGCCACCATTTTCTTCTGCTTTTATAGTTAATTCATTTAAATTATTCTCAGTCATAAATTTTTTAAATTGCTCAGTTACATTGTTTACACGAGTATCTTTACCAGTAGTTGCTACAGCACCAATACCCGCACCTGTGGCTGCACCAGCTACTGTACCAGCAGCTACTTTAACACCTCTATTATTATTTTTGGCCTGTTCGTCTTGTTGCTGTGAACCTCTGAACTGTACTGCTTGTCTTTTCATACCGTTTACTGAATTGATAGACATTTGGGCTTTCCCTTTCTTCCTTCTACTTATTTTTTTACTACTTATATTTATTCAATTTTTTTGTATATTTTACGATTATCTAATTTATTTTAAGTTAAAACATAAAATAAGTTGTTATTAATTTATTAAAAAGTTAAAAAATCGTTACAGTTTTTCTCTTATCTGTTAATCAACTTGTTATACTATTATTTTAAATTAACTGATAAAAAAAATTGCTAATTTTTGAATTTACTACTTAACATTTATTTACATAATCCAATGACTAAAGTAAACATAGCCGATTGGGTAATATTTTATAATTGGGTAATATTTTAAATTAGAGGATGTTTTTTTAAATTATTTTATATCGAAAAAAAAATATAATATAAAAAAAACATCGACTGATCTGTGATTTTGGGCTAATATATGGGAAATATGCCAGGCAGGAGAAAATTTATGGAAAAACAGGATAAATTATTTGATATTATTGATAGGTTTAGTAATTATAGTGTTTTGATACTGGGCGATATTATTTTAGATGAGTATATTTGCGGAAACGCCTGTCGCCTGTCGCCTGAAGCTCCTGTACCTGTGTTGGAAGCTCAAGACTATAAATATATCCTTGGCGGAGCCGCTAATGTGGGCAGTAATATTAAGTCTCTTGGTGGCAATGCTTATATTTTAGGTGTGGTTGGCAATGATCATCACGCAAATATTGTGTTTTCGGAGTTGGAAAGGAATAAAGTCTTCAACAGCTTTATTGTAAAAGATAACAATAGGCCTACAACTACAAAAACCAGATTATTAGCGCATAGCAGGCAACAAATTGCACGTATTGATAAAGAGTCAACTAAAGCTATATCTGCTGATATTGAAAGTAAGCTGCTGCAATTGGTGAAAAAAGTAATAAACGGTGTTGATATTGTTGTTTTGTCTGACTATGCAAAGGGTGTGCTTACGCCGTCTTTGATAGGACAAACAATTAAAATATGCCACGAGCATGGCAAAAGGGTTTTGATAGACCCTAAGGGCATTGATTACGGTAAATATACAAATGCTGATATTATTACTCCAAATAGGCTTGAGGCGGAGCTTGCAAGCCACTCGCCTAAAGGTACATGCCCGAAGCAAATGGCTAAAAATCTAAAAAAAATAACTGATATAAATACTATTTTAGTTACTTTGGGCGAAAATGGCGTTTTGATTTATAAAGATGATCAGACTGAGCAAATACCTGCGATATCCTCTCAGGTTTATGACGTGACCGGTGCGGGAGATTCTTTGATATCTACGCTTGCGCTGAGCCTGGCGGCATCGGATTTTGAGCTTGCGGATTCTATCAGGATAGGCAATTATGCAGCGGGGATTGCTGTTAGGAAAATCGGGACAACTACTATTAAGCCCGATGAGATTAAAGAAATTATTAAGCAGCATATAGCACAGGCTGAACAAAAAGAAGAGATTTGCTGTATTTAGTCTGTATAAACGGTTAAGATTATGGGTAAGGTTGTAAACAGAAACGAAATTGAAATTTTGGCAAATAAGCTAAGAGCCGAGGACAAAAAAATTGTTAGCACCAACGGGTGTTTTGATATTTTGCATGTGGGGCATGTGAGGTATTTGAAACAGGCTAAATCTTACGGAGATGTACTTATATTAGGGTTGAATTCCGATAGCTCCGTTAAAAGGTTGAAAGGGCCTAAGCGACCTATAAATAATCAGGATGATAGAGCCGAAGTTATGGCAGCTTTGAGGTTTATTGATTATGTTGTGATATTTGACGAAGACACGCCTGTTAATTTGTTAGGTCAAATTAAGCCGGATGTACACGTTAAAGGTGGCGATTATGATATTAACAGCCTACCGGAGGCTAAAACTGTTATGGATACAGGCGGACGAGTGGAATTTGTCCCGTTTGTTGAGGGTAAGTCCACTACTGGTATTATTGAAAAGTCTAAAGTGTAAGGTAAAGAACCTTTTAATTAACGTCAATTGAGTCCAGGATTGGTTTCCAGGTAGCTTCATCGTTGATCAGAAAACCTTTTTGGACTTTTAGCTTGTGTATATCATAAAAGGTTGATCCGTATTCTTTCATATTTTTTAATGCTTCATCTTTAGTTTTGCCAAGTTTTTTTATCTCTAGCAATGCTATTGCACTTCCTGTTCTATGCTTGCCACCAACACAATGAACAAGTACATTCCCATTTTTTACTCCTTGATTATAGGCATCAAAAATTTTTCTTACGCTGTCTTCATCCGGTTTTTTACTGGCACACATTGGTATATTTATGTGTTTTATACCATATTTTTCTGCCATTTCAATTTCTTCATCCATAAGCCCCTGCTCCAGAGTTGAAGGATTCCTCAGGTCTATTATAGTTTTTACCTTATATTTTTTTGCTGCAACTTTTACCGCTTCTTCTGTATCGAGTTGGCCGCTCCTGAAAAGTTTGTCACCTACCTGATGAAAATTACGTATGTGTTTATCTTCTGATCTTAAAAAGAAAAAGCTTTCCAGTCTTCTTAATAAATATTTACAAAACTTTTTTATTTTTTTATAGATTTTTTTACCAAAATTTCCGATTTTTTTGAGAAGACCTGGTTTACTTCCGGGACGAGAAAGAAGGCTAAGTTGATCCGCTTCTTTGCCTGTAAATAAAGGCCAGCGTGCGCAAAAACCTGTATTTGCCTTTATTGACAAATTATTCTTAGATGTAGTTTTTATGTTATTTATCATTTTTTTTCAGCTTCTTAATTTTTATTCCCAAATAATATTAAAATTCTTCCATTAATATTAAAACCATAAAAACCTTGAAATTGCTAGAGATTTTCTTTTTTAAATTGTAATGTAAATAATCTTTTGTAACGTTATATTACGAAAATAATGAAAATTTCTGATTATCCAAAAAAAATCGTGCAAAGTTTTTTTTTCTGTACTATAATAATAGTATGAGTTTCGAACAGAAGTACAATAAGGAGGTGAAAACACCCACAAATTAAATATTTTCATGAAAAGTTATGTTTTATTTTCTATTTTTCTATTTATTTACATTCATTAATTCCAGTTAAATATTTTTCTACTTATTTTACAAGGTGATGACCATCACACTCTTTTCAACTATTAGTTTACTTTATTATCCTTGATACTATTGAATAATTTGAAACCGAAACAAAAGCGGGGATTTTGCTATGGAAATATTGTTTACCCTTGATAATGCAAAACAATTTGAACTGATTGATAACCAAATTGAATTATTGAAACAAAAAATCAAACAACTGGACAGTATGAACCAGGAGTCCCATTCACTTTTGCTCGGGTGTAAAAATAGTGTGGAATTGCCTGATACTATAAAAATAAAAGTTTTAAACTATACTATTTTTGAACTGAGCCAGAGAATTAAAGCATTAAAAAAGAAACAAAGAACATTGATTTATAGAGTATAGTAGTGATATTTGATGTATCTTAAACTTATAACGGTTACATAAGAATTATAAACAAAAAAGGCGGCGGACTATGAAAAGATTGGTTATAACATTCTGCTTATTATTTATTATTATGCCACTAAATATGAATGTACCTGTTCATTATGACCATTTAAATACTGAAATTACCGGTTATGTATCTTAATAGCCAAGCCGGAACTTATTATTTTTCTTTACTTATTGTGGTAGTGGTCTATCGAGTTCTGATGTATTCAACTAAACGAAAAGTGATGACCATCCCCCTTATTGTTTGTTTGAGAGGTGTATATTATGTTTTATGATGATATTTTTAAAGCTTTGGACTCTATTATTCCTGATTTTCGGATTTTTATAAGAAAAGGTGAAAATTATAAGACTAAATTAGGCCCTTTAAGGCTGGAAGCACACAATTTTCAGAAAAATATTTTAATATTGTATGTTTGTTTTTTTTCTAGCATTCATATTTATAAAATACATATTAACGCTAAAGATGGAGAAGCAGAGTTATTACTGCCTGATAATATGATGCTTAGAGATAAAATTAACAAAAATATCAGCTTTGCCAAGATATTAAAAGAGTTTGCTAAAAGCTTAAAAAACAATAGGTAAAATTTATATTTTGATTTGAAATTAAATTTCAGATTACTTTTTTTAGAGTATAGCTGATTTAAATTTATTGTATTTGCGGGGTTTATTATTGTTATAAGCCGACCAGGTAGTTGTTGGAATTGCTCCTTTACTTATACAGGTTCCAAATTAAATTTCAGATTTCTCTCTGGAATGAGCTTATAAAAAGTAAAATTAACCATTTCACTTTTTAACGCTCCCGCTTCGCAATTCAGAGAATAGCTGATTTTATTAGTTTTTACCTGATTAAAGAATCTGAAAAGTATTTTAGAAGTAGTATATCTTATTACGAAAAGTTGAAAGGAGAATAACTGTGAGATTTTTTTGCTGTGCAAAACCTTACTCATTTGCAGATATTGATACTTATAAGTATTTGAGATTATTTAAAAACAGTCCTACTAAAAAAATTTTGGCAGGTATTGACGTATTGTTTGAAATGACTGTACTTTTGACCTGTATTAAAAATGATTGTAATGTTTGTTTTGTTTTTCGATTTGATGAAGAGAAAGAGTTAATAAAAACCTGTAGGTATTGTGGCAAAAATGCCAAAGAACACATGAGAAAAATAAAAGACTGCTGTGAGTTGCTTAAAACCCCAAGCCCTATATTTTTACCTCCTAAAGGTGCTAATCATATAAATATTCATTATTGGGACGGCAAAGGCGATAATCAACGGGAGTATAATATAAACGGTAATTCTACGGGCAGAAAAGTTAGCTCTGAACTTAAAATTGAAAATTTGATTGCAAGTTAATGATATGGTAAAAAATAAAATTTTTTACTTTTTTTATAAATTTTTTAGAAATAAAAAGGAGATTTTACTATGGTTAGTATAAATTGGCAAGAACTACACAGGAAATTTATGGATAGTAAACTAAGCAAGGCAACTGAGTTTGTTGCTGATTTGAATATGAAATTAAATTATGATGAGTGCTGGCTTATTCAAAAATGGGAAGAAGAAAAAAAGAAAGAAAAAAACGAGTTTAAGCTTCATAATTCTATTGGTATTCTGGATTCTTTGCTTGGCAAATTAGGTGGTTTTAGTCAAGTAAATGACTTGCAGGGGATTAAAGAGTATGCTGATGTATTATGCAAGGTTATAAATTTAAAACAAAAAGTTAGTGAGTCCAAGTCGAATAAAAGTGATAGCGAGACTGCTATCTTTTTGATAAACGACCTTTCAGGGCCAAAGGTTTAGCCGTATATTTTAGTAATTGCATCATTAATAAGGTGGCTGACACTTACATCTTCTTCCAATGTTTTTTTTATTTTTTTTCATTTATTCCTCGCATCCCATAAATGTCAATATATAAAGTGACAAAAGTTTAGTAAAATTCTAAGTTAAAAAAAGTAAAGAAAAATTATTTTAATATTGAGGAGATTTCTTTTTGTAATAAAATTTTATTAATCAGTTAAGTAATTTTAGAATTTTGTGTAAATTTATGGTTAATTCAATTAATTTTAAATCAAATTTCATAAAGCTAGGCTTCTCTTCTAATTATCAAACTTATCAAAATAAAAAAACTGATAACTTGGAAGGTACAAAAATCGGAACTTTAAGAAATATAGTCAAAGATTGCGTTAGTTTTTTGTCTCCTTATACAAATAAAGAAACAAGAGTAGCCGTACTTTGGGGCTTAGTTCCATCGACCTTATTCTCTACATCAGTATTTAATGCTCATAAATACTACAAATTAAAGGATAAAATGAAGCAAACCAAAACTAAAGCTGATAAAAATCAACTTGTTAGAAAATTCTTGACTAAAAGGATTCTTACAACTGTCCTTAGTAGCGCAGCTATATATACATTTGCTGTAAATCTTGGGATTAGAATAAACGCAGAGAAAAAAGAAAATATTTAACTTTACATCACATAGAATATAGTATACATCATCAAGTGTTTTACACGGGAAAATCATTATAGTATGATTTTTTATACTATAGTATAAAAATATGGAAAGTATTAATGATTAAAGGAAATAAAGATTATATATTTACCATGACTTGCCCTGATACGGTATGTATATCTTCATCCGTATCAAACTTTATTGCGGAAAATGACGGCTTTATTACATCATCTGCACATTTTGGGGATCCTGGCACGAATAAATTTTTTATGAGAACTGTTTTTAATTCTGTTGGTCCTAAACTGTCCTCTATTGGAGAGTTTAAAGAAAAATTTAAACCTATTGCCTTTAAATATGATATGGCTTGGGCAATATCCGAAAAACAATACCGCCCAAAAGTTATTATTGCAGTATCTAAATTTGGTCATTGCCTGCTTGATCTTTTGAACAAGGTTAAGATAGGCCAGTTAGAAATGGATATTGTTGGTGTTATATCTAATCATACTGAAATGGAAGATATTGTAAAATGGTATGGAATTGATTATTACCATTTGCCTGTGACTAAAGAAACCAAAATGCAACAGGAAGAACAGATAAAAAATTTGATAAATAAATTAGATGCCGACCTTGTTGTTCTGGCCAGGTATATGCAAATACTCTCGCCTGGCTTGTGTGAATTTTTAAAAGGCAGGTGTATTAATATACATCATTCTTTTTTACCAAGTTTTGTAGGGGCTATGCCTTATCATAGAGCGCATGAAAGAGGGGTAAAGCTTATTGGGGCAACTGCCCATTATGTAACTAAAGATCTTGATCAGGGACCTATTATTGAGCAGTCTGTGGAAAGAGTTGATCATACTTTTAGTATTAATGATTTAATTGCAACCGGAAGAGATGTGGAGTCTGTGGTGCTTTCTAAGGCGGTAAAATACCATATAGAACGCAGAGTCCTTTTAAATAATAATAAGACAGTTGTGTTTAGGAAGCTATAATTAAGAGAATGTAAACTAATTAAAATATAATTTTTAAAAATAAAAAAGCTTGAGAATGGCTCAAGCTTGAGAATAGCTGTGGAACATTGTTTGTTGTTTTACAAATATGGTAATATATGAAATTAACTTTATATATTATTAATATTTATTTTTTATTTTTTTTACAAGGATGATTTGGTTGGAGATATTGTTTATATACTTATTTTAAAATTAATAAAAGTATTTAATATTCATATAAGGTTTAGGAGATAACATACTAAAGTTGTATTTCAGCTAAAAATGTTTGTGTTTATTGAGTTTTGGACTTTTTTACTTTTTATAAACATATTTTTTAAAATTTTGATAAATAAATAAAAAACTTAAAAAGAAAAAATGGAAAATAATTTTATAGGTTAACTATTTCCGTAAAGACTAAAAGCTAAGCATAAAGGTGTTTATTATGAATGAATATACGTTATTACCTGCTCAAAAGAACTTTTTAGAAATTAAACATGAGCATAAAATTGATGTTGCAATATATCAGGGTGGATACGGCAGTGGTAAAACCTGGTCAGGTGTATTGCTTGGTATATTACTCACACAAAAATATCCCGGTATAAAAGGGCTTGTTGGAGCTAAAACTTTTACACTTCTTTCTGAGACTACGCTGCAAATGTATTTTGAACATTTAAGAAATATGAAGATAGACTACGAATTTAACAAAACAGACCATAAAATTAGTTTTAAAAATTCTTCGGAAATTTTGTTTAAGCACTTGGATGAGCCTGAAAGTTTGAAATCGCTAAACCTTGGGTTTGTTGAAATAGAAGAGGTATCGAATGTTCCTGAGGCATCTTTTTTTATGCTTTTGAGCCGTTTAAGGCAGTCCAACATACCCAGGTACAGACTCTTTGGGCATACTAATCCTGAACCTGATAAGGGATGGATTTACAAACATTTTGTTGAGAATGAAAAGGAAAACTATCGCTTGTTGATTGCTCCTACTACTGAAAATATTCATCTTCCTGATGAGTATATTGACAATATGAAAGAAAAATTTGACCCTGAATATTATAAAATAAATGTTTTGGGGCAGTTTGGGGATTATACCAAGGGGCTTGTTGTTAAGCATTTTTCCGGTGCGAATATTAAAAATAATATTGAGTACAGGGACGATGAGACTTTATTTATCGGATGTGACTTTAACGTTGACCCTATGTCGTGGGTGGTGTTTTTTATTCGTGACAGGGCTTTTTATTTTTTTGATGAAATTGTTATTGAAAATACCACGACTAAAGATGCTTCCAAGGAGTTTATTCACAGGTATCCCCATCATAAAGGCAAAATTGTTATAACAGGCGATGCGTCCGGTGATTATAGAAAGACCAGCAGTATTTTTACAGATTATGCAATTATATTTAATGAGTTGAAAAAATACGGGTACAGGCCAAAGGTTAAGATTCGTAATTTTAACCCGCCTGTTAACAGTCGTATTGCTGCTTTTAACGCTAAAGTATTAAATCAAAACGGTAAAAGAGAGCTTTTTATTAACCCCAGATGCAAGTGGCTGCTACATAATATTAGGAATTTGAAATATAAAGAGGGGACAACTCAGCTTGATGTGCCTTCTCATCAAAAAATTAAGACGGATCGCAATGCTAAGTTTATGGGGCACATATTTGACGCGGCAAGTTATCCTATTGAATTCTTTTATCCTATTAAGGTGGTTAGGCGGTGAGTTTAAAGTCTGCATTTTTGTCATTTGACACATTGCGTATTGCATATTTATTTATAACTTTAAGCTGGTGGGAGAATAATTATTACGTGAAAAAAATATATTTTGATTACCAAGTGATGTTTTAGAGAATTTATTAAAAGTTTTATTCTGTAAAAATTGTGTATTAACTTGAAAGCTTGAATTGTTGTTAATCTTTTTCTTAACCGGTGTATATTTGGCCCTGTACCACTTGGCAAAAGTATTTGTAACAAATGGAGCAATTATATGATTGGCCGTGAATATTCCTATAATTGAAGCGATTAATACTTTAAAACCACCTTCAGTCTTCTTTAGAGAGTTATAAATATTTTTTTTATTGCTACCAAGCTTAGAAGCTATTGATTCGGGTATAAGCTCAGGAGTTTTAGCTTTAAGCAGTTCTTTCATATTGCTGCTTTTTTTTAATATGGGCGGAAGCTTTTGCCAGCTATATTTTTTAGAATCATTTTCATTTGCTACAAAAATAGATTTTGGTCTAAATATACCTGCTTTAAATATACATGACGCTAATTTATTTAAAAGAGTTGATAAACCTAAAATTACTCCTACTTTAATAAAACATTCACTTAGTGCTTGAGGTACTAAAAAATTTTTTTGATCATCAGATATATTTTTGTTGAATTTTATGGTTAATGCTTCAATTATATGCATTGCTAAGATAGGCATAGGCTGGGAAATACAAAAAAACATTGAAGTGTGCTCTTGAGCCAGTTTTTCAAGCTTTTTTGCAGGTTTTAATAATTGAGTACCGATATTTTTTACTGCTTTTGTCATAGGATTTGGCATTATACTACCTCCTTGACATTTTTCTTTGGTTTATTTTTATTTTTTAAATTTGTTATTTTAGATATAAAATCAAGAGAAAAGTCAGTAATAGCCTTGCTTAAAACTAAAAAAGATACAACTGATGCTAAGGTAGAAGCTATTTGAGATATGCCCAATTTTTTACCAGCCTTTTCTCCCAAGTATCTTGATAAAACCGCTACGCAACTGCCAAAAAATATTTTTGAAGCAGATTTTAAAGAACATAATTTTCTAGTTTCAGGCTCTAATTTTCTATTTACGTAATAGTCTATAGGGGGCTGTATAAGTAAGGCTAAAGAGCCTGTAATTAGCCTTAGCTTCCAATGATTTATACTAACTAATTTAAAACACCTTTTTGTAACTGCTTTATTTACATTATTTGAAATATTCATTTAGAAGATACTTTCTCATGCCAAGGTGGAAATATTTTTTTGAAATAAAAAAATCTCCTACTCTTTTTCTTTCCTTTATTTTTATAAAATCTTATCTATAAGCTAATTTTTTAGTGTCTTCAATCGTGTCAGCTATTACATCAACCTATCTGTCGATAATTTTTATAAAATTTATTTGTTAGTCTTACCGTACTTTTACTAATAATATAAACCAAGTCAAAGATTTTATCAAGATTTAATTCTTTTTTATTAAAAAATATGAACCCAAATTGATTAATCCAATTATGACTCTTTAGTCCAAAAGATACATTTGCGTTTAACTTCAAATTCGTCTTGCCATTCTGGCTTAGGGGGCATTTCAGTTATATCAAATACGGTCTGGTCAATCCTATAATAATAAAAATTTTTTCTATATTTTATTATCCCAATATGATAGGGATAAGAGTATGAATAATTGCTATCGGTAATTTCATAATTAACAATATTGGAAGAATAATGTACTTTTGGGATATTGAAGTTTACAACAAAGTACCTATCAGAATCGTATTTATATTTTTCATACTCGGTTATATGATCTCTAACTGCTACTTCGTATATACGAGCTGGTAAAGTATCTTTTATTTCATCTAAATTATTATGCGGCCTGCTCATAGTGTAATTTTGACTAATAAA
>JANQHM010000114.1 GCA_028282645.1 Candidatus Gastranaerophilales bacterium | reverse complement strand
TGATGCCTCCCATGCTACAAAGCCTGAACCTTTTAGCTTTGGTCGGACTTTCACCGACTGGATTATGTACCCTTTGCTGGGCACGCCTATAATCCATCTTTTTTTGTATATTAACCAGCCTGAGTAACATGTAATATTGCAATCAAGATTAGTCATAATGTATCTGTTGCCGTGTTTTGCAATCTGTACTTGATGATAAATCCCTCTTGCCTTACCACGCAGACTTTTTCCTCCATAGTATTTATGTTTATTAACTTGCTTTTTTTCAAAAATTTTATTGGACTTGCATAGTGTTAAATACTTCCAGCCTAAAGAACTTATTAGGTTTACGGTTTTACAAGCCATAAATCCACAGTCAAAAAGCACAATTTCTGGTTCAAGACCTGCTTCGTACAGTTCTTTTACCTTTTTTCTTATCACCTCATTTTTAGAACCTTCAGCTTTATCCCAAATATTATCTTCAAGATTATATATTCTATCTTTATGTACATAAATTAATTTAATTAAGGTATAACCAAGTAAAGCCTTTTTTAGAGATGAACACCAAACATACCTTATACCTTCTATTTTTTTAGAATATCTTTTGTCTATTGACGTATCATTAAAGATTAATTGCCCACCTTTGGGTAATTTTTTTATATCTTCCTTGCGTATTTCTTCACTTTTAGACATATATCTTGTTAATTTATCATGAGAAACTTCTTTTATATTTTCAGCAGCTTTTAGGCAAGAAAAGTTGCCTTCTGTTGATAATAGTGCCATTCTGTAAATATATTGAAGTTTCATAATTACATCCTGACACTTTTTTAACTAAATGAAAAATCAGGATGTTTCTTTTTTTATGTTTTTATTTTATTTTGCGTAACTCCTGTTACTTAATCAAAAGTACAGCAGGCTGTTTAATGCTTGCCATACTTTTGATGATTTTAATACATTTATTTTTTTGACATTTTAAGTAATCTATTTACTTTATAATAGGTGCCAAAGCTGCTACCTACTGAACTTAGTGATTTGCCAATCTCAGTTGCTGAGCCTAAGCCAACTGAACCTAAAATAGCTGGACCAGCGGCAACTGCTCCTACCGCTAAAGCTCCACCTACTACTAACTTACCAAGTGTCATCCATTGTTGTTTTCTTTTTGCATCTTTTTCTTCTTTAGCTTTTTTATCAAGAGTATTATAAAAGTTTTGCAATGTCCCTTTTTCATTTTCAGGCAATAATTTTAGAATTTCTGCCCTGAGCTCTTTATCCTTTGTACTGTTTGACGCATTAAGCAACAGTGCTCTTGTATTAGCTTTTATGCTTAAAGTATTTTCGTTTATACCTTTAAGTTGATCAATTTTAATGGCTTCAGTATTTTTGTACAGATCTACATAATCATCAAAGTTGTTGGAAATTTTTTCTAATGTTTCACATTGTTTCCCAGTATTGATGCTTATTTTATCTAAGTGATTCTCTACTCGCTCTAGTGCATTAGTAATATTCATTGCTTGAGCATTAATATTATGCTGTAGCTCTACTTCAACAAACTTTTCACTCATGAATTTTTCCAAAGTACCTTTTTTCCAATCTTTTGATACTTTATGAGATACAAGTTCAAGTTGTTCTTTAGGTATTGAGCTTAGAACTTCAAATTTTCGTCTGTCATCCATAGACTCAGGATCTTTACCTAATGCTGTTATATATCTATTTGTAAGATCTTTATTTTCTTTGACTTGCTCAGGGCTTATGTTTTCTCTGAACACATGTGACATAACCTTAAACATCGCTTTATTATCTTTTTCAAAAGACAATAAACTATCAATTGCTTCTTTTTTGTTAATTCCTGAATTACCTAATATTGTTTTAAAGTTTTTGTCATTTTTGTACCTTGCGATAAACTCTCTTTGCTCAATAGTATCCAGCGACTTGTCTTCGACTGCACTTAAGACAGTTTTACTATGTTCTGTGCTTAGTTTAGTATTCCTTGAGTGTAATTTTTTAATATTTTTGGTAGTTACTGCATTTAATGTTTCTTTATTAAAGAACCTTTGAGCTTCATCAACTAAGATATCCCAGGTTTTGTCAGCACTATTGGAGCTTCTTTCAACTTCTTGCTTAAATTTTTCAAGGTTACTTTTTGTTTTATTAGCTTCTGGTTGATTTGATAATTCAATTTTATTACCCAGTAAGTCAAAGACTAAATCAACTTTAGATGATACTTCAGGGTCATCGATGTTTACAAATACGGTTCTATAGTCTTTTAATGGGGAAAATACTTCCGCATTTGATTTTTCTTGAATAGCTTTTTTTTCGTTAACCAGCTCTTTTATAACTTTAAAAGTATTACCTTCTATTTTTAAAATATCTTTTTGATTTTTAACTTTATCAGTTACAACGTAGAAGAATAATTTACTATTTTGATAGTCTTTTAAAAGGCTTTTTTGCGCTTCATTAAAGTCAGGGTCATTATCAATTATATCTTTATAAGCATTTTGAGCGGTTTGAACCAAAGTGTTAGTTTTTCCACTTGCTTTTATCGTTTCTTTAACTATTTTATCAGCATTAGCATCATCTTCTATTAATTGAGCAACCTTGCTTTGTTTCATTCTTTGTGTTGGGTACTCACCTGATTCCCCTTCGCCTTCAACAGTATCAATCCAAAAATCAAGAATAGGCTTGTCTCCTATTTTTTTGTTTTGATAATCTCCAGTTTTTAACATGTTCCTAATAGTGTCTGTATTGATATTTTTAGATTCATCCAGCTCGCCCAAGTCGTTATTATTTAACCTATTTAATTCAACAGGTAATACATTTTGCGTATATTCTGTTGCAGTAGCTTTAATTAAAGTCTTTTTATCAGCTACAGATAAGCTATTAATCTTATTTAGCTTTTGCTCAGATGTCATAGCTTTACTATCTCTACCAAGAGTACTTAACCAAAAATCAGTTAAATTTTTATTTCCTAATTTTTTATTACCAACCCAGTATTGTGTAAATTTTGAACCTCGAGCAGATGCAGGCTGAGCTAAAGTCTGAAGGGTATTCTCTGCAAATTTATCATATAAGTTTGCAACTTTTTTTTCATTATTTTTAAAGGGAGCCTCTTCGGCTTTATTGCCTAAGACGCTTTTAACATCAGCGTACCGCTCAAGATTTTTCTTGTACGCAGGCTCTTTTTTAGGCGGAGCTAGGAGGTTATCTATTTTTTCAATCAACGGTGCTTGATTTAATTCATTAGCTTTTGTACTTAAAGCTTCTAACCCCTCCATTACATTATTAAACTTTGTTTTAACCTCACCGCTCCTATCAGGATTTGCGGAGCGTGCAAAAAATCTTAATACACCTAGAGCTAAATGCTTATTAGCTTCGCATATATTATACATTCCTGTTATAGCAGTATCTGCAGTTTCATCGTTACTACTATTTACCAGAGGCTTAAGTAAATTTAACGATCTTTGAGCTGAATTTCTATTTGCAGACCCAATATTAGATATACTCTCGACCTCTTCTGTTTTAGATTCATTATTATTGTCATTCTTAATTAATAACTCAAGTGATGATAGCGCATCATCGGCTAGTGATTCATTTGCAACGGCTACTTTACCTATGCTTCTGGCTACACTATCTCTAACATCACCATCTCTATCATTAAGCAGCTTATTAAGAGACATTAGTGAATCATTTGCAAGTGTTTCATTTGCAACGCCAATAGTACCTATGCCTTTAGCAACACAAACTCTAACATTGCTATCTTTATCAGGCAGTAAATTATTTAACGATTCTAAAGCGTTTTTAGCTAATTTATTATTAGCTGCGCCTATTTTACCAATACTAGAGGCTGAGCAGCTTTTAACATGACTATCATTATCTCTAGTTATTAATCTATTTAATGATGATAGGGCATCATCAGCAAGAGTTTCATTTGCGGCACCGATTTTACCTATGCTTCTGGCAGCGTAAGCTTTAGCATCGCTATCAGTATCATTAGATGCAATTTTAACTGATTTTAGTGCACTTGCGGCAAGCTTTTGATTTTTTTCGCCAATTTCTCCATTATATTTTGTAGCTACTGATTTAACTGAAGAATATCTGTCTTTAATATAATCTTTTAGTGATATTAAAGCGCTTTCTGCCAGCTCATCATTAGCAACACCCAATTCGCCAATACATTTTGCAGAATTGTATTTTACATTTTCATCATTATCAAATCTCAAAGTGTGGAATAATTTAAGCGCAGCTGGGGCATATTTTTCTATATTTTTCCCTATAACACATAAATCATTGATTGCGTCAGCTCTTTCCTCTGAGGAGATTCTTGAGGTGATTATACCTTCTAATCTTTTTACGTCTTGCGGAGTGGCATAAACATTGCCTGCTTCAAAGTAGGATCTCGCTCCAAAGCTTAAATTTTTGCTTACCAGCTCGGATTTCTTATTACTAGGCATAAAATTAGCATTGCTAATTGAATTATTTTTTTCTTGTATATTCCTGTTTTTTCTTAAACTTTTTTGCGTGTGATTAAATTTTGCATTTATAATCTTCATCATAATATATTACCTTTTTTATAATTATTCTTAAGAACTCTTGCACTTTTTTTAATATACCTAATTAAGTATATTAGCAGTTTATTTAAGCTTTAATTTTTTAGCTTTAGGTTTATAGTGGGTTATTTGCTGTTGTCATAGGGAATTATTAGCTATTTTATCCCACTGTGTAATCGTCTCCCTGGTAACCTATAGAATTACAAGCATATTCATTAGCTCTAGCCTTATAAGCTTTTCTAGATTCCTCGAAGCCGCTACTACTACCATCATCAACAATAGGAGCTTCTACTTTATCAAGTATTTCCAAGTGCTTTCCACTTACACCAGCCTTTTTAAGCATCTTAATAGTTTGTTGTAGCTTTTCATCGCTAGCGTCAGATTCTAGTTTTTCAGCCTCAGGTTTGTAAATTGTTAGTAGATCATTGATTGTTGTAACTGGTTTCTACATCATTCAGCTAGGTCTTCTATATTTGAGAGGTAAACGACTGTTCCTACTTTTTCTAGATTCCTCGAATCCGCTACTACTACCGTCATCAAGAATAGGTGCTTCTACTTTATCAAGTATTTCCAAGTGATTTCCATTTACACCAGTCTTTTTAAGCATATTAATAGTTTCTTGTAGCTTTTCATCGCTAGAGTCAGATTCTAGTTTTTCAGCCTCAGGTTTGTAAATTGTTAGTAGATCATTGATTGTTGTAACTGGCAGCTTGTTAGCTCTATCTAAGCTTAATCTTTTTTTTGCGTCATCTACCAACACTTCAGCTAGGTCTTTTATATTTGCGTTGATTCTTGTTACCCTATGAGGCTGTAGAGCTATTTGATCAAGTTTTGACGGATCAGTAGAGCTAAATATTATTGTAGAGTGATAATCTTCTGAAATGCTACACATGATTGCTTTTAAGCCAGCTAATGCATCACTTTTCGGCTTCAATCGTTCAGATAATCCCTCAATATTTATTAATGTTCTTTCTCTTGTTTGTTCATAATGATTTTGGCAATTTTTAAGCTCTTTCATTAAATTGCTGTTTGTATTTATTTTAATAAAACGACAATTAGAATTTCTCCCTGTCCAATCAATTAATTCTTGAGTAAGCTTAGGGTTTTTTCCTTCAATCATTAAACAATTTGGAATATCTGTGTCTTTCCCTTCTTTCTCTCTACTAATTAAATCAATAAATTTAGGCTTTATCTGTTTTTCCTTTATCTCTTGCTTTTTATTCTCAAATTCTTCTTTTCTTGCTGTATAGTTATCCCTTATCTCTACCCCAGTAGCATGTTTATCATTTAATCTTTCTTTTTCAATATCTGATATGAGTCTTTTCATTTCATTAACTCGCCCTTCAGCTATTTTATCTTCTTTTTCTCTGTGATTTCTACCGCCTGTCCAGATAGTTGTCACTACGTCTGCAAGTGAGAAGTCTTCTCCAGTTGTGTAAGGAGTAGCATCCTCTCGAAAATCTCCCATAGAGTAAGAGTGACTTTTATCAATTATATTTTTGGCTGTTTTAATTTGCCAATTACTATAATAACCCGAAGGATATCTTTTTCCTTTGAATGAAAGATTATTTTTCTTTTTTGTAGTTGATACATATTGATCTACATTACTAGCAGTATTAAACTTTTGCAATGATTGTTGTTTATTATTTTTGATATAAGTCTTTTTTTGAACATTTTGTGTTTTGCCAATTGAGTTTATCATATTTTTTCCTCTCATTTAGTTTTTTTCATATTTAAACTTAGTTTTATCTTTTTTACTTTTGAATATTAAATGACTTAAGCATGTACCTAATGTGCCGATAGTTAAGCCTGCTCCAAGGCCAATTAATATTTTAGATTTAGACCTTGATAACTCTTTAAACTTTTTTTCTAAAGATTCAAGTCGCTTTGTTGCGTTATTAAGTTTATTAAGCTCTTCCTTACTTATATTTGCGTTGATTCTTATTACCCTATGAGGCTGTAGAGCTATTTGATCAAGTTTTGACGGATCAGTAGAGCTAAATATTATTGTAGGGTGATAATCTTCTGAAGCACTACACATTATATCCTTTAAAGCTGCAATAGAGCTACTGTCAAATAATTTAGGATTTAAGAGCTTATCAAGGTTTTCTTTATGAATTAGTGTTCTTTTTCCTGTTTTTTCATAATATTCTTCACATTTTTCCAACTCTTTTAATATACCGTTCTCTGCATTTATTTTGATAAAACGGCAGTTAGAATTTTTCCCCGTCCAGTCAATTAATTCTTGAGTAAGCTTAGGGCTTTTTCCTTCAATCATTAAACAATTTGGAATATCTGTAATTTTTCCCGATTTTTCTCTTTCAATCAAATCAGTAAAATTTGCTTTTATTTTATTGATTACATTTGAATTGTCAATTTCTGCCTTTGTTGTTCTTATAAGTTCATTTTTTAATTTTTCTAACATTTTTTTTAAATCAACTTTATCTTTTTTATATAAGGCATAGCCTATTCCTGTTCCAGCTAATGTTGAACTTAATGCTATTCCTCCACTTATTATCTTTTCTCTATTATTATTCGTGTTTTGATGAGAAGAGTTCTTGTCTTTATCTTGAGCAAAA
>JANQHM010000028.1 GCA_028282645.1 Candidatus Gastranaerophilales bacterium | reverse complement strand
AAGTTATGTTTAGTGGAAAAGTTAGCGAGGCAGAGATATGAAAACTTTATCTCTTTATATTTGTGGAATAGCTGTTTTGGTGTCTGTATTTACCCCTTTATTAGAAGCTATAGAAGTAGCTTTTGATAATACAAAAGGGTTTTATGAGGCATCGATGGAAAATTAGCGTTGTTTTGGACTAAATTTATTTTCTCTTTTCAGGAAAGGCGGTTTATACTGCCTTTTTTATTTTGATATTTCAAAAATTGGTGATGGTCATCACCTTTCTTATGTCATCGCTGTAAGCTTTTGATATAACTTGAGTTTACTTGTAAGCATCAGTACTCAACTGACCACTACTCAAAAATTTATAATAAATTTTAGGAGAAGACTTTACGGACACGCAAACTTGTTTGTTTTATAATAAAATTAAGAATAAGAAAAAGTAAAAATTTTTAATAATACTGTTAAATCAATAAATTAAACAAACTGAATAAACTAGGAGGAATTAGAGAATGCAGGCTGCAAACACATTAAAATTGTACTATGACAAAGACATAGATAGAAATCCTATCTTAACTAAAAAAGTTGCTGTTTTAGGATTTGGAAGCCAAGGACACGCACACGCACAAAACTTAAAAGAGTCAGGTGTTAATGTTTGCGTAGGCTTAAGAGATGGTTCAAAGTCTAAAACCAGAGTGGAAGAAGCAGGTCTTGATTGTAAGTCTTTTGAAGAAGCTGTACAATGGGCTGATGTTGTAATGATTTTACTTCCTGATACAGTTCATCGTGAAGTTTATGAGAAACATATTTCACCAAATTTAAAAGAAGGAATGTACTTAGGCTTTGCTCACGGATTTAGTATCCTTTACAAAGAGATTGTTCCTCCTGCAAATGTAAATACATTCATAGCAGCCCCCAAAGGTCC
Source organism: Candidatus Gastranaerophilales bacterium (assembly GCA_028282645.1). GTDB lineage: Bacteria > Cyanobacteriota > Vampirovibrionia > Gastranaerophilales > JANQFW01 > JANQFW01. Next base: position 19,987 of record JANQHM010000028.1, on the reverse strand, counting down.
AGGTCATCTTGTAAGAGCTGAATATAACAGAGGCAGAGGTGTGCCGGCCTTAATTGCAGTTGGTCAAAATCCTTCTAATGATACGTTTGATATAGCGCTTGCTTATGCAGGATCTATTGGAGGCGGTACTGCCGGTATTATTGAAACAACATTTAAAGATGAAACAGAAACCGATTTATTTGGAGAACAGGCTGTATTATGTGGCGGTACTGCAGCATTGATCAAAGCCGGATTTGAAACTCTTGTAGAAGCAGGATATCCGCCTGAAATGGCTTATTTTGAATGTTTACATGAGTTAAAATTAATTGTCGATCTTATTTATCAAGGCGGTATTGCTGACATGCGTTATTCTATAAGTGATACAGCAGAATTTGGAGACGTAACAAGAGGACCAAGGATTGTAGGTCCTGAAGTTAAAGCTTCAATGAAAAAAGTTTTAGAAGAAATTCAATCAGGCGAATTTGCAAAAGAATTTATTGCAGAAAACAATAATGGAATGCCAACACTTAAGAGAACCAGAGAAGAGAATAAAAAGCATCAGATTGAGCAAGTTGGTACTAATTTAAGAAATATGATGAGCTGGATTAATGATGAGCAGTTAATTAGTAATAATGAAAGAAAATAATTTTTTTATAATAAATTTTTCAAGAGGCTGCCTTTAACGGCAGTCTTTTTTTTGACTTCAATAAAAAAATGCAGACTGTAAATAGCCTGCAAGAAAGTTTGGTTAAGATTCGAGTTAAAAATTAATATGTATATAATCGCAAGAAAGGAATGTTATATTATCTTGTTGGTAATATAATTCAATATATTTATTTTTAATATTCTGCTTTTTATCAAAGAATGATTTATTAATTTTGTCTAAAGATATTTTATTTAAATTTAATAAACAAATTAAATTAAACAAGTCAATATAGTTAGATATTAATAAGAAATTGGAATTCTTTATATTCTCAATTTGTTTTTTTATTTGGAGGTACTGTAGCTCTAATAAGCTGCAAGATATACTTTTGGTTGTTTGCTGTATGTTATGGCTATTGTTTATATTTTTGAAAAAAGATGATTTTTCATTCTTGCATATTTTGTTTAAATAATCTTCTTCAAAGTCTATTTTAGCTTGAGTTAATTGATAGCAAGAGTCCTTTATTTTTTCTGTAAGAGAATTAAAGGCGATACTTGTTAAAGCTTGATTAGGAAGGATTTCAAAGTTAAAAGATGAGTTCACTTCCAAGCACTCAAATATACGAGATGTTTTTAGTTTTAACTTTTTATTTTGAATATTTTTTATATTGCCTTTTTTGTAAAGAGATAGCCCATTGTTGTTGGTTAGCTTAGTTTTTATGTTGAGCGACTCAACAGCTTGGAGGTTATTTAGTAGATATATGTCAAAATTTTTAACCAAAAATGACTCAAGCACTTCTTTTAGAATATTTTTTTGATAAAACTTTTTCTGTTTTAAATAAGTTTTTACTTCACTTATTTCCGACAAATTTTTGTATGCTTTGTCAGTATAAGCTTGGGCATGTTCATTAAAATCGACTATGTTTTTATTAATTTTAGAGAAAATAAGGCTGCTTTTTATAGAATGTTTAATCAGTTCAGGGCAAATTTCCGGATTAAGATCTTGATCCCTGTTAAAAAGGTTAACTTTATTGCCAAAAGCATTTCTAAAAATACTTGTTGGTATGTAATAATGGCTAATTTCCTCAAGAAAATTTTTGTTTAATATATTGCTGGAAAGAAGCCACTTAGACAAATCATCTATGGAATTTTCACAAAAATAATCTAAAAAATTGTTTAACAGATGAACTTTTTCCAATATACTAATAAGCTTATATTTGTCTATAAAATAAAATGTGTCTTTGTGTATAAGCTTATAGTCAAAGTTCATTTGGTTTGGATTAATATAGATAGGTGAGTTAAGTGTACATTCCCTATAAATCATCATTAACTCTCTCTGTGATTTTTTATTCTAACTCTCTTTTTATTTATATACTAATTAAAAAATATTTTTCAGATTATTCAATGTAAAAGCTAATAAAGTAAGCTATTCTCAGAAAAAAGAAATCTGAAATTTAATTGAATGTCAGTATAAATACTTATTATATAAAAGGATATAATAAAAGAAATTACTTGCGGTGAACATATTTTCAAGTTTTTAAAATTAAACTTAATTTTAAAAAATATTTTTTTTATTAAACAAATAAAAAAACAATCAAATTTAAATTAATATCTGAAAAATAAAAATTTAATAAGTTTAGGTTTTTATGTGTTATATTATTGTTTGTAGTTAAAGAAAATAATGGAAAATGGAGTAATAGGCAGATGCTAGTTGTAATGAAGCCAAAGGCTTCAGAGAATGAGGTCAAAACCGTTATAAATTATATAGAAAATAATGGGTTTAGGGCACATGTTTCTGAAGGTGAAATAAACACGGTTATAGGTGCTGTTGGCGGAAAATCAATGGATAAAAGAAATTTAGAAGTATTAGACGGTGTTCAGGAAGTGATAAAAATTAGCTCCAGTTATAAGCTTGTAAGCAGAACTTTCAAAGCCGAAGATTCAGTTGTAACGGTTAAAGGAAAGGACGTTATTGGTGGTAAAGGCTTATGCTTAATCGCCGGTCCCTGTACTGTTGAATCCTACGAGCAAATGAAAGATACTGCTGCCGCATTAAAGCAAATAGGTGTACCTATTGTATTAAGAGGCGGTGCATTTAAACCCAGAACTTCTCCTTACAGTTTTCAAGGATTAGGAGAAGAAGGTTTACAAATACTCAGAAGAGTTGCTGATGAGTTTGATATGTTAATTGCATCAGAGATTATGGAAATCTCTCAGCTTTCTTTATTCTTAAAGTACGTTGATATTTTACAAGTTGGCGCAAGAAATATGCAAAACTTCAATCTTATAAAGGAATTAGGTACAATAGATAAGCCTATTATATTAAAAAGAGGCTTATCAGCTACTATTGAAGAATGGTTAATGTCTGCCGAGTATATTATGTCTGGCGGTAACAGAAATGTTATTCTTTGTGAAAGAGGAATCAGAACATACGAAACAGCGACAAGAAATACTCTTGACTTATCAGCTATACCTGTTGTTAAAAAATTAAGCCATTTGCCGATTATAGTAGATCCCAGTCACGCAACCGGTATCAGAAACAAAGTTGCTCCTATGGCAAGAGCTTCTGTAGCGGCTGGAGCTGACGGTATAATGATAGAAGTTCATCACTGTCCGGAGAAAGCTATTTGCGATGGTGCTCAATCTTTGTATCCTGACCAATTTGCTGCTTTAGTTGAGGATTTGGCTATTATAGCACCAGTTGTAGGAAAAGAGGTTGTTCAAGTTTAAGTACGAATAGTAACAAAAATTTTTGCAGAAAAAAACAAAAGCTATAAATGAAGCTAATTACAATATGCTAAAATTTTATGCTTTATGTTGTGGTATATATAAGAAAAAGAAAATAGTTTCTTTTTCAGGTTTTGAGTGTATTGAAGATTATTTTGTTAATATAAGACTTTAAAAAAAATTTTGGTGATGGTCATCACCTTTCTTATATCATCGGTGTAAGCTTTTGATATAACTTAAGTTTACTTGTAAGCATCAGTACTCAATTGACCACTACCAAAATTTTTATTTAAACTAAACTGCAGCAGTATCAGCTTTCATACTTTTTATTGCTTCTGTTAAAGCAGGTACAATCTCAAATAAATCACCTACAATACCGTAATCAGCAACCCGAAATATAGGCGCATCAGGATCTTTGTTGATAGCAATAATTGTATCGCTCGAGCCAATACCTGCTAGGTGCTGAATAGCACCGGAAATTCCGCAAGCAATATATATTTTAGGGCTAACTGTTTTACCGGTTTGGCCAATTTGTTCGGAATGACATCTCCAGCCGGCATCAACCGCAGCACGGCTTGCCCCTACTGAGCCGCCTAATGCTGTAGCTAATTCTTCCAATAACTTAAAGCCTTCACTATTTTTTAAGCCTCTACCACCAGAGACTATTATATCAGCTTCTTCAATCCTTGTGTGACACTTTAGGGTACTGGCAGTCGGAATAAAGTCTAATATTTTTGTTCTTGATTCTAAGCTATCAATTTTAACTTCAAGATTTTCAACGTTAGCAATATTAGACAAGTTTTCTTCAGTAGCTTGTAATACATTTGGTCTTATAGTGGCCATTTGCGGCCTTGTTTTTGGGCAAAGAATTGTTGCCATTAAGTTTCCGCCAAAAGTAGGTCTGGTAGCAGCAAGTAAGCTTTTTTCGTTAATATCAAGATCTGTACAATCTGCGGTTAAACCCGTGTTTAATCTTGAAGAAATCCTGGGTGCAAGGTCTCTACCTATTGTTGTTGCACCAACCAGAACTATTGACGGTTTTTTCTCTAAAATAGCATCACAAGCAACTTTAGAATATAAATCGGTCGAGTAATTTCTTAGCTTATCATGCTGAGCCACATAAACCTTGTCGGCTCCGGCTTCGGAAAGCTCTTTTATAAATGGATTTACATCTCTATTATCAGTAATTAAAAGCGCACAAACTTCTTCATTATCCAGTTTTGTCACTAACTTTTGGGCTTCGCTAAGCAGTTCAGACGTTACGCCCGTAAGCTTGTTGTCTACGTTAATCTCTGCCATTACCCAAATATTTTTATATAAAGATAAATCTACAGTCATCATAAACCTCCTGTTACACTAATATTTGCTTTTCCCTTAATTTTTTAACAAGAATCTCTACAGCTTCTTTTTTGTCAGGTGTATTGATTATTTCGCCTGAGTCTTTAACCGGAGGTCTAAAGGCTTTTGATACAAAGGTCGGAGAACCTTTAATACCCACTTCTGAAGTATCAAGTCCCAAATCTTCAAATCCATAAGCAGGTATGTTTATTCTGTTTGATTTCATTACACCTCTAATCAGGGGTCTTCTTGGTTCATAATCGCATTTTTGCATACAAATCAAGCTCGGCAAACTGCATTCTACTTTTTGTATACCTTCTTCTATTTCTTTATTAACCGTTAATTTCTTATTTTTGCAGGATAAAACTTCTTTCACATAGGTAATTTGCGGTAAACCTAAGTGTTCTGCAATACTTGGACCGGTTTGTGCTGTGTCGCCATCTATTGCAAATTGTCCACAAATAATTAAATCAAAATCTCCAATTTTTTCTTTAATTGCTTTTGCCAGCGTACGGCTGGTTGCAACGGTATCAGAACCCGCAAATTTTCTGTCTGATAGTAAAATGGCATCATTCGCACCCATTGCAATAGCTCTTTTAAGAACATCTTTTGCTTGAGGGGGCCCCATAGTAACAATAGTAACTGTTACATCAGGATATTTTTCCTTTAATCTAATTGCAGTTTCTACTGCGTATCCGTCAAATGGATTCATAATACTTTCAACACCATCTCTAACCATTGTGTTATTTTCTGTCCATTTAATTTCAGAAGTGTCAGGAACCTGCTTTACGCAAACTACAATTCTCATAGGTTAATTTTACCTCTTCATTATACTTATTTAAACTTGAACTCAGGATATTTAATTTAATATAGTATTTTGTTGGTATTATATATATTTCTATTATCCCATAAGCATGCATTCTGGTAACAAAATTAAATTTTTAGATTACTCTTTTCAGAGTATAGCCTATTTTATTTAGATTTAACACCGATTGAATAATCTGAAAAGTATTTTGGAGTTAGTATACTTATGGAATCACGTTAATAATATTATAAATAATACATTATGTTTTATCAAATTTTTTTATTTTGAACTTTTTTTATCATACTAAATACATATTAAAAAACATAGAAATATTTGTTTAAATATACTAAAGTTTAAAAAAAAAATGACGACAAATTAAATAAGATATTTCTCTGTGGATAATTATAGGGAATTTTTTAAATATGATAATAAAATTTTTAATAATATTATTACTTGCTATTTTTTCTATAACAGCTCTGCAAGTTGAGGCAAAAGACAAAACAAATAAAGACTATGAGAACTTTTTAAAGGATATGATGCTTGCTAAAATAGAAGCAAAAAGCGCAGAAAAAAGCCTTCCGGATACAGATTTTAATCAGCAAGAATTTCAGTATATAAGAGAATACAGCGACATTAGAAATATTTTAATAAAAAAAGATAAGTAATACCAAAATGCATTCAAAACCTAGCTGAAGCGACTTGCCTGGCAAGGCGATGCAAGCTTTAACAAGACAGCTTCTAAACTTAAGTTATATCAAAAGCTTACAGCGATGACATAAGAAAGGTGATGACCATCACCTAATTTTATAACTTAAGCCATATTGATTCATATGGTTTTAAATTAATTGTCATTTTGTTACTGTCATTTATTACGTTAATTTTTTTATCTCCTAATATATCAATATATGATTGACCATCACTTTTTAAGTTGTCAGGAAATGTTAATTTAGCGGTATTTTTAGAATCTGTAAGATTATTAATAATCAGAACATTTTCACCTTTATAGCTTCTGATATAAGAGAATACGTTATTCTTATCTGACTTAACAGGTGCTAAGCTACCTTTTCTGATAATTGAATATTCTTTTCTTTTTTTTATCAGATACTTTGTCCGGTTATATATTTGTCCGGAAAAACTTTCAGGCTTTTTCATAGCTTTGTAAAAAGCTTTTTTAAGCACTGGCCCTCTGTTAATATCACGACTATCATAATAACTTACCACTTTAGAAGCATTACCAAGCTTTTTCTGCGTATTTTCACGTTGCTCTGCAAATTTTTTGGCGAACTTAAAGTTATTTTGAGCACCAATTTCATCACCATAATAAATTATAGGAATTCCAGGCATAGAGAATAAAATAGAAAACGCCTGATGTATTCTTTGTGGATTATTATCCAAGAAATTAGCCATTCTTCCGCTCACACCAAAACCTTTACGGAACTCTTCACCTTTTGTTACCAGTTGGTTATAGATTATTTCTCTAGTTTGCGGATCTGCAATTTCTAATGTGATCTCATCATGGACTCTTAAAAACATTCCCCAAGCTGTTGAATCAGGCACTTTAGGGATAGAATCAACAGTCTCCCAAAAAAAATTATTATCTTGAGCAAGCATTGTTGTCCATAATGCTGTCATATACTGAAAGTTATAAGCTATCTGAACTTCGTTGGTTCTTATATAGTTGTCTTTTAAAACTTGTTCTTTACCAAAATATTTTTTTACTTCTTCAGAAGCAGCCTCAGCCTGTAGAACTGTTCTGGGAGCGACTATTTGCATAAAAGAACTTAAAATATTTAATATATAATGGGTTTTTGGATGATTAGCCCCGTTGGTACCGGCTTCTTTTATAAAATAAGGGGTAGCATCCAACCTAAAGATATCTATACCTGAATTAGACCATTGAGACATAGTTTCTAATACATAATATAAAACTTCAGGATTTTTCCAGTTTACATCCATTTGAAAGGGGTAAAACGTATGATAAAAATAATAATCTTTATTGTTAATTCTTTGCTTACGATAATTATTTTCACACATTTCTGGGAAAATAAGCCTTCTTGTAGAGATTAAGCCATTATCCTCGTAATAATCAATAAATATACCTTTTTTATCAGCAAAATACCTTTTATACCTTGGAGGAGTATCTCTGTAGACAAAGTACTTTAAATTTTCCAACTTACCGCTTTTAAGTTCCTGAAACCATTCGTGCTGATCTGAAAAATGGTTTAACACAAGGTCAGCCTTTAATTTAAATCCTCTTTTTCGAGCTTCTTTAGCAAATTTTTTAAACTGCTTCATTCCTCCAAGGTCTTTTCTTACATCTTTTGGATTTTTTACATCAAATCCGGCATCACCCATAGGTGAATTCATAAATGGCAATATATAAAGTGTTGTTACTCCTAAATCTTCAAGATAATCAAGCATGCCTATAAGATCTTTAAATTTATTTGTTTTACCGGCTTTTTTTACTCCAAACTGGTCAGCATAAAATGTATAAATTATTTCATCTTTATACCAGTCAAAAGTTCTTTTTTTATCTTGAATTTTTAAATGTTCGCTTCTTTCATTGTAAGCAGCTTCTGCCATTTTCATTATTTTTTTATATATAACCGGTGCTTTTTCCGGCCCGTACAATGAAATTGTCGAAATCAGTATATTTTCTTTAAGTATTGGCGGTGTGTGGTCTAGTACCTTCTGTTGAGCGGTTTCATTATCTTTTTTATTTTCAGCTAATACGCAATTGGTCGGTGCAATAAAAGCCAGTGAAAATATTATCAAAAGCAATAAAAAAATAATTTTTTTCTGCATGTTTACTCCTTTTCTCCATTAATGTTTACTTTATAATAACTCCTTTTATTTATACTTAGTATTTTAACAGGAAAATATTATCATATTTTATTAATTTGCAAACCTGGAGAGTGATAAAACCTGAACCTTTGTAAATGTTTAACATATAAATATATTAATATATTTATGTTTGATTTTAAGTTTTGTTTAGTTATTTTATAAATATGTGTTTTTCTTATTGACATTCACGCCTTGATAAACTAAAATTCAAACAATTTAGTAAAATGATTTCAAAATGAACAAGTTTTGCTACTGAACCAATGCAAATAATAAATTTTAATAAATATAAATATTCTTTTGGGTTTAAAGTTATCTTAGGAGGTGTGATACCTCCTTTTTAATTTCTTAATTTTTTATTTTTATTAATACTAAAGCATTTTAGAGTTAATATATTATTAATTAGTATTTACTGTTCATCAATTAAATTTCAGATTACTCTTTTTAGAGAATAGTATTAAGTAAATTTATAATTTTTTTTCTTTTTATATAATTGGTATAATAATTCAGGTAAATAAAAATGAATGCAACTATGACAAAACAAGTTAAAAAAGCCACTCTTGCTACTGTTACAGCAAATCACAAAGTATCTCATAATACTTACAGACTATGCGTTGAATCCGAAAAAGACTTGATAGAATCTCAACCTGGTCAATTTGTATCTATATTATGTAATAAATTAGTAGTCAGAAGACCTTTCAGTGTTGCCTTTGCTCAAGGTAATTACTTTGAAATCATCTATAAAGTAAGAGGCGAAGGAACAAAGTATATAGAAAACCTTAAAAAAGGTGCACAAATCAATTTTATCGGTCCTTTAGGCAGTGCTTTTTGTATTGAAAATAAAAAGTCACTTTTGATAGGCGGCGGCGTAGGTATTGGCCCTATGATGTTCTTAGCTCAAAGATTTAAAGGGCAAAATATTCCATATACTTTCCTTGCAGGCTTTCATTCAAATATTAATACAGGTTTAGCCGGCATCCCGGAAGCGGTATTGATTACCGATGACGGAACTTCCGGCAAAAAAGGCAGTATAGTTGATTACATAAAAGAATATATTGAAAAAGATAAAGTAGAAAAAATTTACACCTGTGGCCCTGAACCCGTAATGAAAAAAGCCTCCGTTATAGCGGAAGAAATGGATATATGTATAGAAGTTGCAATTGAAAGATTTTTTGCCTGCTCAGTCGGTGTTTGTATGGGATGCTCAATAGACACCAAAGACGTAGAAAATCCGGAAACTCTTATAAAAAAAAGAATTTGCAAGCATGGACCGGTTTTTGATGGGAGAACTATTATATGGGAGTAAAACATAATATTGATTTATCTGTAAATATTGGTAAGCTAAAGTTAAAAAATCCTATAATAACAGCCTCAGGCACCTTTGGTTACGCAGACGAATTTGAAGAATATGTAAATGTTTCAAGCTTAGGTGCAATTGTAACAAAAGGCATTACACTTCATCCCCGAAAAGGCAACCCCCAGCCAAGAGTACAGGATGTAAATAATGGATTAATAAATCGCATTGGCCTGGAAAATATGGGTATTTATCCTTTTATAGAGCAAAAATTACCAATATTAAGAGCAAAAAACATTAGTTTTATTATAAATATAGCCGGCTCTTCAGAAGAAGAATATGTACAATTGGCCAAAATATGTCAAAATAAGTCAATAGAAGCAATAGAAATGAATTTATCGTGTCCTAATGTAAAACATGGCTGCTTAGAATTTGGTAAAGACCCTGATACTTTATATAGGCTTATTTCAAATGTAAGAGAAGCTTATCAAGGGACTTTAATTGTTAAATTAACTTCAAATGTTTCTTACCCGACACAAATAGCAAAGCTTGTACAAAAGGCCGGCGCTAATGCTATCTCTGCTATAAATACAGTAAAAGCTATGCACGTTAGTCTAAACTATAATAATAGCAAGTTTGAAAAAACTACAATACAAGGCGGACTCTCAGGTCCGGCAATAAAGCCTATAGCGTTAAGTTTTATAAGCGAAATACGTCCTGTTGTAGATATCCCGATTATTGGTATGGGTGGTATTACCTATATTCAAGATGTATTAGAATTTTTATCAGTAGGGGCAAATGCAGTACAGATAGGCACTGCAAACTTTACTCATCCTACCATAAGCGAGCAACTGGTTGACGGTCTTGGCGAAATATTAATAAAAAACAATAAAACAAATTTAAAAGAGTGTTTTAACAGGAGAAAATAATGAGCGATAAGAGTCAGGATATACTAATACTAAAATTACTAGAAGAGACACATGCTGTACTAAAAGGGCATTTTGAACTAAGCTCTGGCTATCACAGTAGTCAATATTTTCAGTGCGCCAAGTTATTACAATATCCCAAGTATGCAGAACTAGCCGCTAAATTGCTCACAGAAAAATTTGATACAGATATTGATACTGTTGTAGGACCTGCTTTGGGCGGTGTGATTATAGGTTATGAAGTCGGCAAGGCAATGGATAAAAAAGCCATTTTCACAGAAAGAAAAAACGGTGTAATGGTTTTAAGAAGAGGTTTTGAGCTGGAACCCAAAGAAAAATTAATAATAATAGAAGATGTTATAACTACTGCAAAATCAGCAATAGAAACAACAACGGTTTTAGAAAGCCTCGGTGCAAAAATTGTCGGCTATGGTTGCATTGTGGATAGATCCTGCGGTAAAACAGATTTAGATATTAAATCCCTCATACAAATGGAGCCTGTAATTTACTCTCCTGATAACTGTCCGTTATGCAAGCAGGGCAGCAAGCCAGAAAAACCTGGCAGTCGATTTAAGTAAGGAGTAATAGGGACGAGTGAAAGACTGGATTTTATACAGCGAAATTCCAAGCTTAGCACTGTAGCACAATGTACTTTACTTAGCATAAATCGTTCCATTTTTTATTATAAACCTGTACCTGAGAGTGATTTTAACCTTGAACTAATGAAAATAATTGACAAGTTTCATATGAAAAATCCTTTCCTGGATAATTTCGAATACACTTGATACAAGTTTTTGTATTGAAGCACTTGAAGAAGCCTTAAGCAGATATGGCAAACCTGAAGTATTTAATTCTGATCAGGGGGCAATTTACCAGCAAAGAATTTACCAAAGTTTTAACAATTTGTTACTACTTAGTCTAAAGGATTAATAGCTAAACCGCTAAGAAGCTTTGGATAAAAGTAAGTAGATTTCTGAGGCATTCTGTATCCCTCTTGAGAAACATCCTTGATATCCTTAATTTTTGGTGTAGCCATTATGAATACAACTTCTGCACGGTTGTTTTCAACAGCCTCAAAAGCTTCTTCTTCTTTTTTAATATATTTAATACCGCTTTGCTTCATTTGATCTTCATCAGAGAATCCAAGAATATCGCTAACTACAATTTTGTGTAGCAAGCTAAGATCTAATTTTCTTAATACTGGAGGAACATCCTTGCTTTCTAAAATTTTATCAACCTTAGCTTTATCTCTTAATTTAAATAAATAATACTTGTTTTCACCTTTGAAGCACGCACCAAAAGCAATATTATCTTTAGCAGCATTTTCTAGTTCATTTACAAAGTCTTCTTTTTTCTGCTTTCTTTTAGATTCATCAAAATTTATCTCTACAACATCAAAGCACTCAGTAATTTTAGTAACTAAATTTTGTTTATCAACTTCTCTGGTTACAATTCTGTGAGTCGGATAAACTTTTAAATTCACATCATCAAGGTTTGTGTAATAACACATTACCCAATTAAATCCATCATCTTCATTAAAGTTAGGATTCTGCTCTTTCATATAGTCTCTGTAAGCAAGAGCGGTTTCATATCTATGATGACCATCTGCAATAAGGAGGGTTTTATCCTGCATTAACTCTTGAACCTTTTTAATAGCTTGTTCGTCATCTATAACATATACAATATTTCTTACGCCTTGATCGTCTTTTACGTCTATAAAAGATGTTTCAGGCAAATTAAAAGCTTTATCAACCGCTTGTTCAGGATCAGAATACACCATAAAAATTTGACTAAAATTAGTCTTACAAGCCTTCATTAACTGAAGCCTGTCAGCCTTGGGACCACCCATTGTGTATTCGTGCGGTAAAACGTTTCCGCTTTTAAATTCTTCCAGGTAATTTTTACCTATAAAGCCTTTGCGAGAGACAAATTCTCCCTTTGGAGATGTATATTCCTGAATATAATAAAAAAGAACAGGCTTTTCCGTAGATTTTAATATCTCTTCTTTCTTCCAGTCTTGATAATCTTTTGCTGCTCTTGTGTATCTATTTTCATTATCGCTATCAGTTTCATATTTTTTACCAAGAATTAATTTAACAATATTATAAGGAGAAAGATTATATAATTTATCCTGTTCATTTGTAGATATCACATCGTAAGGGGGAGCAATAACTTTACTAATGTTTACTTTATCTATATTATAAATAATACCTTCCATTGAGGCTACTTTAACCATTAATTTACTCCTTTTGTTAATTGAAATAACTTACACATTTGTTATAACATTAAAATATGTCGAAAAAAATAAATTATTTAATAATATATTGATAAACCAGACTAATAAAAAAATGAATAAGGAGAAAAACATTGATTAGAAGAGCGATGATTATGGCTGCGGGTGCAGGCTCAAGGCTGGATCCACTAACTAAAACAACTCCTAAACCAATGGTTCCGGTGGCCAACATACCTATTATGGAAATGATCTTAAAACACTTAAAAAGGTTTGGTATTAAAGATGTGATTGCTAATACTCATACACTTGCAGAACAAATACACTCAACCTATGGCAATAATAATGCTTTAGATATTAACTTTGAATATGTATATGAAAATAAATTATCCGGCACGGCAGGTGGTGTTAAAAAATGTCAACACTTTTTAGAATCAGAAAATTCTTTTTTAGTAATAAGCGGAGATGCTTTAACAGATGTAAATATTGCTGAGCTGGTTAAAAGCCACGAAAAAAGCAATGCAATTGCTACTATGGCTTTAAGAGAAGTTCCATGGGAAGAAGTAAAGCATTTTGGTGTTGTTGTTACAGATGGCAATGCAAAAGTTGTTGAGTTTCAGGAAAAACCACCTTTGGAAGAAGCAAAAAGTAACCTTGTAAATACAGGCATTTATGTTTTCAAAAAAGAAATATTTGATTATATTCCTGCTGATACGTTTTATGATTTTGCCAAAAATGTTTTTCCTGCACTATTTGAAAATAATGAAGTTATTAATACTCACGTATTAAAAGAGTATTGGAATGATATTGGTACTTTAAATCAATATAAGTTATCCAGTTTTGATATATTAAATGAGCAATTATCAATTGAACCTGAATATACAAAATTTAAAACAGGCTGGATTGCTGATAGTGCTAAAATTGATAATAAATGCAATATTGAAGATACAGCTGTAGTAGGAAGTAATACTATAATTGAATCTAATGTTCAGCTTAAAGAAAAAAATATAGTTGGTAATAACTGTGTTATCAAGAGCGGTGCTAAGTTAAGTAACTCCATTGTATGGGATAATGTTGTAATTGAAGAAGATGCTATTCTTGAAGATTGTATTATTGCAGATGGAGCAGTAATTAAACGTGATGCTAAAGTTGCATCAGGTGAAGTTATTGCAAAAGATGCAATTATAGAAACTCAAAAAGTATAATATAAAAAAATTCTTTTAAAAAGGTATAAAGGTCTTGTCTTCTAGGCTTTACCGGTTTGCAAGACCTTTATATTTCTTTATTAGAGTCCTGGATCTTACGAAGAAGCTGGACAATTAAAAGTAAACCAGCCACAAACAACAAAACTTTGTTTAATGTTTCTATATTTTTTAGTCGGTCATCCATAAGCTCTTTACATGTACAGTGAGCTTTCTTATATTACTAAACCTGGCACTCATTAAAATCAGTCTAAAAAACTGAAACCATGATGAATACTTGGTTTCAGCGATTTTTGCTTATTTTTTTGTCAAACCTACGTTAATAGTTAATAAATAGTTTTTAAAATTAATTTCTTCTTAATTTAAAAACTGCCTTCATAAAAGTAATTTTTAACCCTTTCAAATATCTCGTCAGGATTAACTATTATCTGCGCCATATTGCTTTTAATAGCCTCTTGAGCAACAGCAGCCGCCACAGCAGGAGGAACCTTCAGATCAAGCGCATGAGGAATAATATAATCAGGATTTAATTCATCCTCTGTTATTAAGTCTGCTATGGCTCTCGCAGCGGCAATTTTCATTTCATTTGTGATTTTTTTAGCTTTAACATCTAAAGCTCCCCTAAAAATACCCGGGAACGCAAGAGAATTATTTACCTGATTCTTAAAGTCTGATCTTCCTGTTGCGACAATAAAAGCACCTGCTTCTTTAGCTTTATCAGGCATAATCTCAGGATAAGGATTTGCAAGAGCAAATATAACAGGATTACTATTCATAGATTTAACCATATCTTGAGTCAGTACATCTCTAGCACTAAGCCCTATAAAGAAATCAGCACCTTTTATAACCTCAGCTAAGTCACCTTTAACCTTGTCAGGATTTGTTCTTTTTGCTACTTCGGATTTATAGTGATTCATTCCGTCAGCTCTGCGGTCCCATATAGCCCCTCTAGTGTCACAAAGGATCAAGTTTTTAACACCGCTTTGTAATAACAGATTTGTTACAGCTATAGCACCGGCACCGGCACCATTAACAACCATCTTGATATCTTCAGGCTTTTGGCCTGTTAGCTTTAATGCATTTAAAAATCCTGCAAGTACAACAACCGCAGTGCCATGCTGATCATCGTGGAAAACAGGTATATTTAATTTATCTATTAATTTTTTTTCTATTTCAAAGCATCTTGGAGCAGCAATATCTTCAAGGTTAATACCACCCCAAATAGGACTTAATTGGCTGATAATTTCAACCAGCTCATCAACATCCTGACTTCTAAGGCATATAGGCATAGCATCAACACCACCTAATGACTTAAATAAAGCAGCCTTACCTTCCATAACAGGCAAAGCCCCTTCCGGCCCTATGTCACCTAGCCCTAGTACCGCAGAGCCATCACTTATAACTGCAACAAGATTCCCTTTAGCGGTTAAGTCATGTGCTCTTGTGTAATCCCTGGCGATTTCTTTTGCGACTTTATTAGTTTCACCAGTTGAGCAAATGTTGTTTAAACTGCTAAGTTCCTTTAATTTTAATTTTGATTCTACTTGAATAACACCACCGATTCTTCTGTGCAATTCAACAGATTGCTCAACCAAAGGCATAGACGCTTCTTCCGGTAAGGCTTTTTCAAACCAGGAATTCTTACCTTCTACTATGTATTTATCATATTTTTCTACAATTTGTTCAACTGTCATATTATTTTTAGCTTTACCTGACCCTATCAATCTTTTAGCAGTAGAACTTAAAACAGCTTTTGCAAGCTCAATGTCTTTATAATCTTCACAATTTAACTGCTTTATAACTTCAAATATATTTTGGGGTATGGCATCAACCCCTGTATCTATAATCGCTCTAAACAGCATACTTTCAAAAATATTATTTTTATTAATTAATTGCGAGTATTCGTGGCTGTATAAAACAGGTATATCTATTTTATCCTTTATTATTTTTTGAACATTTTCAGCTACGTCGGGAGTCACATTTAATAAATCAATTCCCGCAAAGTTAGGGGTGAGTTTTAATAATATATTAGCCAGTGTTTTTTTGTTATTAGTGTCAATAACCAGAGGATAAGCATCTATTGCTCCGTATTCTCTATAATATAATGCTTTTGCCTCTACAGTCGGTATTGCACAAAAAGGATTAAAATATTCATCTTTAGAAAGTGTTGATCCATTAGTGATTACAGCAATGGAATTTCCTCTGTTTGTCAGGGTAAATGATTTTGTTACATCATCCGCCACAACAGAGCTGACTTTTCCCACGCCTGGGGTATAAACCAGACTTAATGAGTAAGAATCTCTTACAGGTACTTTCAAGTCTATTCCCCACAGACCACTGTATTTTTCCCTATAATATATACTGTTTTTCATACTTTTAACCCTTTATATTATAAATTAAAACTTTGATGATAATAATCACACTTTAATTTAAACATAAAGATTCCGCTTAAGTAATGAGCAAGAATTTTAATATTAAAAATTAGTATCTACAGCTGCATCAGAATATTCATTAGGGTAACCTTCAAACTTATCAAGTACTCCAACAAGCTTATTAAGTTTTAAATCAAAATCTAATATCCTCTTTTCCAGCAGATCCATTCTTTTTATTATGACAGTGCTATTTTTTCCAGTCTCATTCATAGCCGTAACCTGTCCTGCTATAAACTCAAGAATAGATCTGTCTTCTTGTGTTCTTACTCCATCTTGAGCCTTCTGGATTAAATCTAATTTTTTATCCAAATGTTGAAAACGAGCTTCAATGTTGCTAAATCTGGAATAAATTCTTTTTAGGTTTTCATCCACAACATTTCTCATCTGCTTAAAGGATGTATCTACTAGATAATTAAGCTTATCTTCAAAATTAGAAAAATCCCCGGTGTATTCATATCCGCTATCTTTTATGGTAGAGTTATCCAGGAAGCTTTGGTTTAACTTTCTCAGCTCTTCTCTTATTCTTGCCTCATAAGCAGAAATAGAGTGATTAATATTAGACATTTGCTGAGAAACACCTGTAAGTTCTGCATCTAGCTTTTGAAAATTATTTATATTATTTTGTTCTAAGCCTGTAAACAGTGCATTTAATTCTGATTTTATAATACTGTTAGCACCACCGGCTCTTTCTAATGTAGCTTCAATACGTTTATAACTTGTGCTTATATCTTCTCTTGATAAAGATATATCAGTAGCTAATCCTTTTAATTTAGATAAAATATCAACATTTAAATTTTTTAATTCTTTATGCTCTTTGTCTGACTGTGTCAATACAGTGCCTATATTCCCCTCAAGCTTTTCTATCCTTTTGGATACTTTTATAAAGTTGGAATCAAACTTTTCTAAAGCATTATTTAACTCATTTTTTAAAGATACAATTATACTTTGAAGCTCTTCATTTTTTTGATTGCCGGCAGTTAAAAGCTTCTCTATTTCTTTGGAATGCTTCTGCTCAACTGACTGCATTTCTTCTTTAATGAGCTTAAATTCAACAAATAACTTTTTAAGCTTATCATCTTTTATGTCTTTAACATCGTCTTTAATAATTTCTACAAGAGTTCCCGCACCATCTATCCATTCTGCCAATTGAACCAGAATGTTTTTAACAGTCATATAAGTATTTTGATTGTTATTGACAGTATAATTAAGTTTGTTAATTAAATTAAATAATTCTTTTAAAGTGTTAATAATATGTTTTCTGCTATCTTGAACAGAAAAACCAATTTGTACAAGGTTGTTTTTTAATCCTTCATTGCTGGAATCCAAATTACTGTTTAATTTATTTAACCTATCATTTATTTCTTTTGTAGGAGATTCAATTAATTGCCTGCATTCATTCAAAGAAGATTTAATAAATTCATTATCACCCGAAGTATTTCTCATAAAATTGTTTGTCTTAGAACTTAAGTCGGACAAGTCTGCTTTTATTTCATTAAATCTGCCATAAATATTGGTTATATCGTTTCTTAAGTCCATAATACTTGACGGACTTGGTGTTAAACTTACATTAGATGTTTCTTCCAATAAATCCGAAAGCTTAAGCAGTTCTTTAGAGTTCAACCTGATTTGATCTTTAATTTCTTCTTGTTTATTTATAATGCTGGAGTAGTTATTACTAACAGTTTGGTTTAATTGATTTAAGTTATAATTATGATCAATATTGTTATTATTGCTGTTAGATGCTTCATATAATTTATTTATTTTAGCAATATTAATATTAATAGTTTCACTTAGTTGGCTAATATTAATATTAATAGATTCATGCAATTGATTAATTCCATTATTATTGTTGTTAATAAATTCATGCAATTGATTAATCTCATGGTTATTATTATCAATTAATTCATGCAATTGATTAATCTCATGGTTATTATTATCAATTGATTTATGTAATTGATTAATTCCATTATTATTATTATCAATTGATTTATGTAATTGATTAATTCCATTATTATTATTAATGATTGTTTCATGTAAACGGTTAATTTGACTATTATTATTGGTAATAATCTCGCTTAATTCATTATTTGTATTATTAACTTCAAAAATATTTTTTAATAAAGAATCAATTCTCTCATTAGTATTTTTAGATATATTAACACTATTATCAACACCTTCAGCAAATTCTTCCGTTATTCTTTTAGACTCAAGAACAATATTAATTATTCGGTCAAAAGCTTTTTCCGCTTCATCAATAACACTAGGCAGCACATCGTTATAGTGATTATTATCACACTTTAATTTATTAGAAGAAAAATCTGATTTAGATATATTTTCAATAAAAGCCTTTAGTTCATTTAACTCTTCATAAATTATAGAGATTTTTACATCTAACCCGGGAGATTCAGGGTTCTGCTCAACCGCACCCAAGTTGTCTTTAATTACTTTAATATCATTTAATATACTAAATACTTCATCTTTAATAGAATTTTCCAGTAATTTATCTTTAATATATTCCAGTCTTTCGGATAATTCCCTAATCTCTTCGGTATTATTGCTTGGCTCTCTATTTACTTGAGCACTCAGCGAACCCAAAGTTCTTATATTATTTTTAACTTCATCCAGTTTAAAGCTTAAATCTTCAAATTTTTCTTCGGTTTCCAATGATAAAATTTGATTTTTTATTTCTTCTATCTCAGGACTTATATCAATATTTCCTTGATTAATATTTAATTTGTCAAATTTATCATTTAATAAACTTAAAAAAGAATCAGTATCAAAAGGATACAATTTGTCGAGTTCATTTGAACCTGAAGTACTTTTATTTTCAATTAATTCTTTTAGTTTAGAGTTTAATTTGTCTAGTTTTTTAGTTACAGCACTATCAATAACAGACGGTTTTTCTTTTAGCTCTTGAATAGCTTTTGAAATATTGGCAACTTCATCTTTTATATCAATAGATTCAGTCGCAAATCTATCTTTTAACTCTTCAAGCCGGCCAATTATTTCAACTACTTCATCTCTAACATATAATTCGTCTGCTTTATTTTTGATATCAGCTAAAGTATCAGTAAAAGATAATTTGTCCTTTAGCTCCTCAATTTGTTCTTCAACCTCTAAAGCGGCAACTTGATCTTTAACTTCCTGAAGTTTATCGCAAAGTTTATAAATATCTTCTTTTTTAACAAATTTTTCAGCTTTTTGCTGCAAATCTATAATTTTTGAATCAGATTCTTCTATAAATGAAACATTTTCATTTATTTTGTTTAAAAGCTCTCCAATACTTTTTATGTCACTTTTTGCGGCTAATTCTTCTATTTGTTTTTTTACGTCAGATAATGTTTGATTAAGCTCTTCTTGGGATACTCTGTCTTTAATATTTTCTAAACGTTCTATTATTTCAAAATTTTTATCAGTCAGGTTATTTTGTAAATCTTCAATAGCTTCACTTTTAGCCAAATTAGCAATATTGTCATTTATAGAATCAACACTCTGCATTTTATCCAAAATGCTATCTATATCATTTTTTACAGGTAATTCATCTATTTTATTTTTAACCTCGGATAATTTT
>JANQHM010000025.1 GCA_028282645.1 Candidatus Gastranaerophilales bacterium | reverse complement strand
TATTAAGGGTGAAAAAGGACTACTACCTAAAGATTTTTTTCTAGAAAAAAGTGACATAATTAAAAGTTTTTTAAAAAATCATAGAAATACCATAGTTAAATTTATACTATTCACTGTTATGGGAAAAAACGAAAAAAAAAAAGAAGGTAAGTTTTTTGAGGTTACTAGTCATGCTTACTTTCATTCTGATAGTCATAGAAACTTAGAATCAACTAATGTTAATACTATATTTAAATTTTGCGTAGGAAAAATTGATGATAGTATTAGTCTTTACCTTAACAATGGTAGTGGATGGTATTTTAAAGAAATAATAAGACTTGAAATACATATCAATGAATTTAAAGTAATGAGAGCTTCTTCATATATCCCACTTCCAGATTGGATTATGAGGAAAAAAGCTATTATTAATCTTCAAAATAAAGACGAAAAGTGTTTTCTTTGGTGTATACTTAGATATTTATATCCAAGAGAAAAACATAGCGACCGTTTGACAGATTTAAAACAGTATGAAAATTTACTTAATACTAAAGGAATAACTTTCCCAATGAAAGTAAAAGATATTACTAAATTTGAGAGACTTAATCCAGATCTTCCAGGTATAAATGTTTTTTCAAATGATGAATATACTATTTACCCTTTGAGACAGATAAGTAAAGATAGTAAAAATACTATCGATTTATTCTATTATGAGGAAGATGGTAAATCTCATTATTCACTAATCAAAAATTTTACAAGACTTGTTCGTAGTCAAATTACTAAAAATACGACTAAACCAATACATATATGTAAGAGATGTTTTTGTCATTTTACAACGCAGGAATTATTGGATAAACATATGAAATATTGTTATAACAACAAAACATCATTTGTAAAAATGCCGAGACCGGGATCAAGTATATATTTTAAAAATTACTATAAACAACTTCCTATACCTTTTGTAGTATATGCAGATTTTGAATGTATTACTACTACAATTAGTAGTTGTTGTCCAAATCCAGAAAACTCTTAAAATTGTGCTTATCAAAAACACATACCATCAGGATTTTGTTTTTATGCAAAAGGAATTAGTGGTAAGCGAATTAAACCAATTATGTTTACAAAATCTTCTGAGGATGAAGATGTAGCTAAAATATTTGTGGAAAAACTTACAGAATTAACTAAGGGAATATATGAAGATTTTTATGGTCGTCCAAAACCTATGGTTATGACAGAAGAAAACCAAAAAGATTTTAATAACGCTGTTACTTGTCATATTTGTGGATATGTATTAGGTCGTGATAGAGTAAGGGATCATTGTCATTTTACAGGTAAGTATCGTGGAGCAGCACATAATCAGTGTAATCTTATGTGTAGAAAACCTAGAATATTACCAGTTATATTTCATAATCTTCAGGGGTATGATGCACATCTATTTATTAAACAACTTAGTGGCGTACATGGTAAACTAGATTGTATACCTTGCACTGAGGAAAAGTATATTTCATTTTCTAAACATATTAAAGTTGGAGAATATCGTCATATACAAGGTAATATGTGTGATATAACTTTTGAAATAAGATTTTTGGATTCTTATAAATTTCTTCAATCATCACTAGGTAATTTAGTACCAAATTTATCAGTAAATGATTTTATTAACACCAAAAGTGAATTTAAGAATAATATATCACTTCTAACTCGAAAAGGAGTTTATCCATATGATTACATTTCATCTCTTGATAAATTATCAGAAACATGTTTACCACCTAAAGAAGCATTTTACTCAAAACTTTATGATGAAGACATTTCAGATGAGGATTATCAACATGCACTAAAAGTATGGAAGACATTTGGATGTAAAACATTAAGAGACTATCATGATCTTTATCTCAAATCTGATGTACTACTATTAGCAGATGTATTTGAGAAATTTAGGTTAACTTGTATGAATCATTACAAGTTAGATCCAGCACATTATTACACATCTCCAGGTTTAGCTTGGGATGCATGTCTCAAGTTAACAGGACAAAGTTTAGAATTATTAACAGACTATGATATGTTAATGATGTTTGAGAGAGGTATTCGAGGTGGTATTACTCATATATCAAAAAGATATTCAGAGGCAAATAATAAATATATGAAAAATTATAATCCTGAAAAGAAATCAAAGTTTATACAATATTTGGATGCTAACAATCTTTATGGGTGGGCAATGAGTCAAAATTTACCAACTCATGGATTTAAGTGGGTAAAGGATTTAACAATGGAAAAGTTACATTTACTTTTAGAAAAGTCAAATAATAGAGGATATGTATTTGAAGTTGATTTAGTATATCCTAAAGAGTTATGGGATTTACATAATGACTACCCACTAGCACCAGAGTTGATGAAAGTGGGTGGAGTGGAAAAGTTAATATGTCATTTTAAAACTAGAAAAAATTATGTAATACATTATCAAACTCTTAAACAATGTCTAAAGTTAGGTATGAAGTTGACAGCAGTGCATAGAGGAATTTCATTTTATCAATCTCCTTGGATGGAACCATATATTAAAAAGAATACAGAACTTAGAAAGTGTGCTGCCAACAGTTTTGAAAAAGATTTTTTCAAACTTATGAATAATTCAGTATTTGGTAAAACAATAGAAAATATTAGAAAGAGACAAAATGTGCATCTTGTAGATAATCGTAAGCAAGCTATTAAATTATCAAATAAACCAAATTTTGATAGATGTACAATATTTGATAAAAATCTTATAGCAATTCATATGAAGAATACAGAAGTGTATTTTAACAAACCAGTATACATTGGTCAAACAATTTTGGATTTATCAAAAACTTTAATGTTTGATTTCCATTATGGATATATAAAAAAGAAATATGGTGGTAGAGCACAGTTATTGTTTACAGATACAGATAGTTTAGCATATGAAATTAGAACAAAAGATTTTTACAAAGATATAAGTGGTGATGTAATTTCCCGCTTTGATACAAGTGATTATCCTGAAGTTCATCCTTCTGGAATACTAACAGGAGTTAATAAAAAAGTTATTGGTTTGTTTAAGGATGAAGTAGCTGGTAAACAAATAACACATTTTGTTGGATTACGACCAAAACTTTATTCTTTTAAAATAGAAGATAGTAAGGTGGTCAAAAAGTGTAAAGGAGTAAAATCCAATGTTGTAAAGAAATCAATAGATTTTGACGACTATGTTAAATGTTTGTTTAATGATATTAAGGAAATGAGAAGTATGAAAATTATTAGAAGTGAAAAACATGATATATATTCTAAAGAAGTTAATAAAGTAGCTTTGAGTAATATGGATGACAAGAGACAGGTCTTAGAAAATAAAATAAATACTTTAGCATTACGATAGTATAAATAAAATGAACTTATGCAAAGGGAGACATTCCCCACTGGAGGAGTATATGGGTCAATGGTTATGTCTTAGCTGTGGATTATTAAAAGGACATATACTAGGTAAATATGATATAAATGATATGGATAGGGTACATTATCAGGAAAAAAGTGTTTATCATAGGAAATATTATTTTGAGAAAAAGGTTAATAATATTTCCAAAATAATAGGATTAACTGATGAGGAAAAATGTGAACTTTATGAAAAATTATTACAAATGGATGAAAGTGTAATGAAGAAAGTAAATACTCAATATTCTAGAAAAAGGGTTATTAACATCAAATATATTATTAAAAAAGTATTGGAGGAAATGGGAGTGGAAAAATATAAAAAGATTAATAATAAAATTAGTCCTAGGATACTAGAAATTTATGATAACTGGTGGAAAAGTTATAAGAGGGGGGTGGAGGGGGAGGCATCCCCCACATTATACTTCTAAGTTATAACCACCCAAATAAAATAAATCATAAGCTTTTAGAAATGCTGACTTAAAACAAAACAAGTCTTCATTTAATTCAAATTCAAATGTACTATCCAACTTTAGATCTTTATCCATTTTACTTAAAAATTCATAGACAAATTTTACATCAATAGTTTTATTATTAATTTTATCTTTTATAAATTTTAACATTTCTTTTTCCTGTAATTCTTCAATTTTTTGTCCTTCAAACTCAGTATGACATTTACCATTTATAATAACATGATCTATTGATTTTGTCAAATTATCTGACAGATAAAAAAAACCACCATTCATATTTTTAAACATTTTTTTTTTATGAAGACATTCTTTTTTATATAAATCAACAACATTTTCATCATAGAATTTTCTTTGAGATTTAATTTCATCAAAAGATAACATTCTATTTGTATGTATCATCTTACAAAAATCTAACATTAATTCAGTACCATTTTTTTCAAGTAAAGATTTGGTAATAATGAATGAAGACCCCATTTTATTATTATTATTATATTAATATTAGGGGGGTGGAGGGGGAGAATCCCCCGCTTATATTAATCTGTGACTATGTAAATTCCAATAAATGATACCAGTTATATATTGATAAACTTCTAATTTATCTATCTCAAATGGTGGATATAAGGGAGGAAAGAAATGCCCCCATCTTCCAGCTTTTTAATCTTTACGAAAACATTTAAATGCTTTAAAAAATATTAAATGATTTCTTAAGATATTACTAGTAGGGGGTCTTTGGTGAAAGTATTTATCAAGTCTATATAATATTGTCTCAAGAGGTAAAGTATCTCTTACATAATGTTCATAGAGGAATCTATACACCAATGCTGTTTTTATTATATCCTCTTGGGTTTTTGGGGAAGACATCCTACCATAATTAAATTTAACATAATTGATAACAGTTTCTATCATTTTATTATATACTATATAAAATAAAATGAAGATTGAAGTTAACCCAAGATCTTTAAAAAATTTACAAGATATTTGTGAAGTTTTGTATTGTCTTCATCCAAGTGTTTTAAATTATTTAGTTGAGGAAAGAAAATTGGGTAAAGTATTAGGTGGTATAAATTTAGATCAACCTATATCTTTAGAAGAAAGAGAATATTTATATAAACTTGGTCAAAATAGACCAAAAACTAAGATTTATAACTTTTCAAATTTAAACTATGAAGATATCTTAAAAACAAAAGATTTAAATTTGTTAACAGAAGATGATAAAATGGATTTAGCTTTATCAAGATATAAAGATGAAAGTAAATATGAAGAAATTAATAATCTATTAAAATATTTTAAACTTAATACTAATGAATACATTACTATAAATTTTTATGTTGAAGTACCTAGTCTAGTATATGGGTATAAAATTGAGGAATTGGTTAATGCTCTCGAAAAGACTAGAGCACCTGAAGAGTTTTAACTGAATAAACGAGAACTTGATACAACTGCTTATTTTGCAGGAGGTTATGGACTTAAAATGGATTATGACCAAAAAAGGAAATATGATAAATTAGTTTGGGGATTAGACGTTGAGGGTATTAAAGAAATTTTAGAAAAGGATAAATTGATTTAATTAGTTTAAAAAAATAAAAATAAAGTATAAAATGTCAATGCTAGAAAAATCTTACAAAAATAATGATTTGGGAATTGAGTTAACATCATACGCTGATAAAAAACAAAATATTTGGTTTAAGGGAAAAGATGTTGCTGAGATTCTTGGGTATAGTGACACCGATCAAGCAATAAGAAAAAATGTGTCAAAAGAAAATCAAATAAAACAATTTATTCGTCCAAATTGTTCACCCGTCTTGGAGACGGGTCATCAAAATGATACTAGAGGAAAATATTTTACTCTAATTAACGAGCCAGGATTTTATGAACTTGTATTTAGTTCTAAATTAGAGTTAGCTAAAAAGTTTCGCCAATGGGTTTTTAATATAATTCTTCCATCAATCCGTAAATATGGACAATATAAAATGTTTGATAATCCTAGTAACAAAATGATTATGATTTCTAATGAAAAAGAGTTACCTATAAAGTGGTAAACTTAATTAGAAATTATTACCCTGATGCAATGTTAGTAGCTGGATTGGGGGAAAATCAAGACACAGAGGAAAAGAGAATAGATTCGTGGAAAAAGGGATATCAGAAAGGACAACCAGATTTAATGATTCTTAATTATCACAAAGACTATCAAGGACTATGTATAGAATTCAAATCACCAACAAACAATTATGAAGTATCAGAGTCACAAATAAAGATGAAAGAACAATATAGAAAAAATAATTATAAATTTATACTATCAAATGACTATGACAAAATTTGTGTGCGAATTCACAAATACATGGATGGTGTGCGAATTCCTTGTGAATATTGTTCAAAATCATTTTGTAATAAAAACACATTAGAAATTCACTATAGTCAATTTCATCGTACGGGGGGTTGCACCCCCCGAAGACCCCCTGTTATTTAGTTTTAATATTAGAAAAATATTAAAACTTATTCTTTAAATCTTTCCTCATATTTTATAACAAATCTATCCGGTTCTGGTGTTTGATCAATTATCATTTCATCTATCAACTTCATCCTATCCACAAACTCATCTTTATTCCATTCATCACCTCGTAGTGCAGCTCTCAATTCAACTAGAACTTTTTCATAGGTAGTAAAAGCAATCAGTGTCATTTCTATCTTTCTTTTATA
>JANQHM010000015.1 GCA_028282645.1 Candidatus Gastranaerophilales bacterium | reverse complement strand
TTATCGTTGTAGTGAATTATTTTTGATTTTTACGTAACATACAATTGAATATTTTTTTAACTCTCTTTAAGGCTAAAAGTACGGGTTTTGTGATGCGCGCATAATTTATACAAAAAAATAAAGCTGCTTCGGTGGGGCAGCCTTATTTTTTTATTATCCACCCCGTAGCCCCTCATAGGGGCAAATTCTTTTTTGGCCTCGCTTTCCGTCGGCAAAGCCGACTCGCTCGGCCTTAAAATTTAAAGGTGAAAACTTTTTACCACCTACTTATTTAAGTATAACAAGAATTTAAAGGATATTCATTTTTTTATTTATAAATTATGCGGGCTACTTAGCTCTTAATACCGGAATATTAGCAATCAATGCGATAGAGTTATCTTCACTTTCAAGATTCAAATCCAAGGCATCTCTGTCAATTTCTACATAGCGAGCAATTACATCTACTAATTCATCTTTCATTTCTTGCAAAGTTCCAGGCGATAAATTACTTCTATCGTGCATTAAAACAAGCTTAAGCCTGTTACAAGCCGCATTTTTGCTGTCACTATTATCATTTATAGTTGATTTTGCTGCAGTAACATTAGCGGATAAAATTCTTTTACTACTTACTATAATTTCATTGATTAAATCATTTACTAATTTCATATTCATATCCCCTTTTTATGAATTTGCCGGTGCCAGAAAAATATTTTTGATTTTATCAAGCCAATTTTGTGGGGTATCCAGATCCATAAACGGAACATCTTCTCCCATAATTCTTCTGGCTACGTTGTTATAAGCAATGCTTGCTTTAGAATTATCCACATTATTGACTATAGGTTCACCCTTATTAGTGCTTACAATAATACCTTCATCTTCGGGTATAACACCAATAAGCTTGACAGACAGAATGTCAGTTACGTCATCTACTCCCATCATATCGTTTGTTCTTACCATTGCCGGGCGAACTCTATTTAAAAGCAGTTTATAGCTAATAATTTCATCTTTTGCTTCTAACAATCCAATAATTCTATCGGCATCTCTAACAGCGGACATTTCCGGAGTTGTTACAACAATAGCCTCTGTTGCACCTGCAACGGCATTTTGAAAACCTTGTTCTATACCTGCGGGGCTGTCAACAATGACAAAATCAAAATCCTTTTTCAGTTCTTCACATATTTCAGACATTTGCTCAGGGGTAACAGCTGATTTATCTCTGGTTTGTGCAGCTGCCAAAAGCACTAGATTAGGGTTCTTTTTGTCTTTAACAAGTGCTTGAGTTAACTTACATCTGCCTTCGACGTAATCAACTATTGTATATACAATACGATTTTCTAAGCCCATTAACAAGTCTAAATTTCTTAAGCCTATATCTGTATCAATAAGGGCTACTTTAGCACCGCTTTTACTTAGAGCCGTACCTATATTGGCAGTAGAGGTAGTTTTTCCTACGCCTCCTTTGCCGGATGTTACAACGATCACACGTCCCGTCATACTCGGTTTCCTCCTTAATTCTAACCATTTAAAGGATAAATAATAATTTCGCCCTGTGATATTCTTGCTTCTTCAGGAATAAAGGAGCTTACTTTATTTAATTTGTCTACATTTGATCTATCGGGCTTTCTTGCGAATAAGTTAGCTATTCTCAATTGTATAGCATTTATTTTCAATGCACGGATATTGGCATTATAATCTCCATTTGCTCCGGCATGTGCTATTCCACTTATTACTCCCCATACATTAATATCACCTGTGGCAATAATTTCAGAGCCGGGCTTGCAGTCTCCGATGATAACTACATTTCCATCATAGTCAATAGATTGCCCCGATCTGAGAGTCTGTTTTATATAAAAAGTATTTCTTACTTTATCTTCAATAAAATTTCTTGAAATTGATTCTTGATCTATTGCATTTTCCAAATCCTTTTCAAAAGAAACAATTTCTTGATTTTGTTCATTGTTTTCAGGTTTATGTTCCCGGCTGTTTTCTTCTTGATGTTTTTCCTTATTAATATCACAATAATAAAATTCTTCTAACTTTTCAGAAACAACCAATCCTGCACCCAGAGCCGCGAGCTGTGTTTGCGCAGAAGTAGTGAACAATATACCTATATTTATATTTGAATTTTCTAATATTGTTTTTAAGCTAAAAATATGGGCGTTAGTTAAATTTAACTCTCCTAGATTAACTTTTACTTTTTGTTCGTTATAATCATTACAGTCAAGAATTTCATTTAATGTTGCCAGCAAATGCGCTGCTGTATCGCAATGTGATAAATCCATTTGATTTTTGCTAACGGTATTACTCATATTTCCCCACTTACCCGTAATTTAAAATAAAAATTCGGTACTTATTCTGGTTCAAAATTAAATTTCAGATTACTCTTTAGAATGAGCTTATAAAAAGTAAAATTAACCATTTCACTTTTTAACGCTTCCGCTTCGCAATTTAGAGAATAGGTTATTTTATTATCTCTTTTACACGATTAAATAATCAGAAAAGTATTTTTGAGCTAGCTAGTATAATAATAAAATAAATATACCATTTATTTGAGGATATATTAAATTTCATTGAAATTCAATCAAGATTAACTATTTATTAAAAAATCTTTATCTTTTGAAATATAAAATTTTAAAAGAAATAAAAAAAATAATATAAACAAAATGAAAAAAGGGTTTTTTGCAGATCAGGAACCCTGCTTTAAAGCATTTCAAAATACTTCTAATAAGTAGGTAGTAAAAAGTTTTCATCATTTAGCCTATTTTAATATATTTAACATAGATTGAATAACCTGAAAAGTATTTTTAAGTTAGTATAAGTCTAAAAAAATCCCCCTTTCCTTTTAATAAAGAGGGAATAGAGGATAGAAGGTTATTTTTCTATTTAAACAGGAATCAAGTCATTCTCAGATAGCATTTTTAAATCATTATCAGGCGATGTACCGGTTGTTGTAAGGTAATTACCAACAAGCAAGGCATTAACACCCAACTTTATACCTAATTTTTGAGCAGACTCAGATAATCTGGCAGTTCTGCCGCCTGCATATCTTAAATAAGCCTTGGGTAGCGCAATACGAAAAATTGCAAGGGTTTTTAATATTTCCTCTTCATCAATTGCTCCAAGTCGATTCTCAAATGGCGTTCCCTCTACAGGATGTAATATATTAATAGGCACAGAAACAGGATTAAGATCAGCAAGCTCAAGAGCTAGAGCTATTCGCTGCTCTCTGGACTCACCCATTCCGATAATCCCGCCTGAGCATACTTCTATATCGTTTTGTCTAATGTTTTCTATAGTATTAAACCTATCCTCATACATATGAGTAGAGCTGATTTCACTATAAAAATCCTTACAAGTATTCAAATTATGATTATACCTTTCAAGACCTGCATTTTTAAGCTGTTTAACCTGTTTTTCATCTAATATACCTAAAGATGCGCAGCAATGAAGCCCTTCAATATTAGCAACTGTTTGGACCATCTTAAGTATTTTATTAAATTCTTTACTATCAGGGTTCTTACCGGATGTAACAATGCAAAATCTGCTTGCTTTATTCTCTTTAGAGTTTTCAGCAGCTTTTTTTACTTCTTCTAATGACAATAACTCATGAACATCTATTTTTGTTTTATAATGTCCACTTTGAGAGCAGTATCTGCAATCTTCAGAACACTTACCGGTCTTAACACTCAAAATACTACATAACTCAGCCTTATTAGAAAAATTTTCTCTTGTAATTTTTGACGCTATTTCAGTTAACTCACCCAAAGAGCAATCATAATACTGCAATAATTCTTTTATTCTATCTTGTTTATTCATTGTAATCCTCGATACTATCCTATTTTTAACATTTTTTCTATACTATTTAGGGCTTTTTTAGCTATTTCTTTATCTACAATAATTTCAGGTTCTTCTTTTTCCAACGAAATAAGAATATCCTCCAGCGTGTTCCATTTCATATTTTGGCACACTGCCTTTTTAGAAGCTAATATAAATTTTTTATCTTTTAAGTCTCGCTCTAATCTTTCAACAACGCCTTTTTCTGTAGCTATTATAAAAATTTTAGCAGTGCTTTCTTTTGCCCGATTTATTATTCCCGAAGTACTGCCTACATAATCAGCCAACTTAAGTACCTCTGCGTGAGATTCAGGATGGGCCAACACTTCAGCATCAGGGTATAATTCTTTTTTCTCAATAATATCCTCGGGTTTAATACGAAGGTGAGTCGGACAATAACCCATAAAAGGTATAACTTCTTTTTCCTGCACCTGCGCCCCTACGTAACTGCCAAGATACTTATCAGGTACAAAAAGAACTTTATCTTCAGATAAAGATTTAACCACCTGAACAGCATTTGAACTTGTACAGCAAATATCAGACTCCGCTTTAACTTCAGCAAGAGAATTAACATAACAAACCACAGGCATATTCGGATATGATGCTTTAAACTTTCTTAAGTCTTCAACACTAATCATATCAGCCATCAAACATCCCGACTCAAGCCTGGGCAAAAGCACTTTCTTATCAGGAGAAAGAATTTTGGCAGTCTCAGCCATAAAATACACCCCGGCAAAAATGATTATATCCGCATCTGTTTTTGCTGCTTTACGGCTTAGGTATAATGAGTCACCCACATAGTCTGCTACTTCGTCAATTTCTATATTTTGATAGCAGTGTGCAAGTATTACTGCATTTTTTTCTTTTTTAAGCTTATTTATCTTTTTAATAATCTCTTCTTTGAACATTTTTCTAACCTTCTATCTAGTATTTAATTACAAATTAAGCATTTTTTATTTTTATGTATTTGAATTTTTTTATAAGATTGTTTTAAACCGTTAAAAAAAAGGAGAGTGTTTTCTAATGCTTTTTCTTCCAGCTTTAATATATGTTTTAAAGCTTCCATCGATTGAATAGAGCCAATAGTACTAATACTGGGGCTAATAACACCTTTTATTTCGTTGGGCAGATTTTCTTTATCAGGAAATAAACACCTTAAACAAGCTGTTTTATTTGGTATAACCTTAAGAACCTGTCCATAAAATTCAGAAACTCCTCCATGAATAAGAATTTTATTCTTTTTTATGCAAGCATCATTCAATACAAACTTTGACTTATAAGAATCAAAACAATCAATAACCAAGTCATAATAGCTTAAAAGTGCAGAGTAACTGTGGTCAAATCTTAGTCTGTAAGTATTTATCTCAATATCAGGATTAAATTTTTCTACCCACTCCTGCGCAGAATCAGTTTTAAATTTAGAAATACTTTTTATGTTATGGATATACTGCCTGTTTAAATTTGATAATTCAACTGAATCATCATCTATTATTCCGATAGAGCCTACACCCATGCAAGCAAGGGAGGTTATGACTGTTGAGCCTAAACCTCCCGCACCAGCCACGAGTATTTTGGACTTAAGAAGTATATTTTGTCCTTTGGTTCCTATCTCTTTTATGAGAATATTTCTATTATATCTTTCCAATTTAATTACTCACTCTGCTAATGGTCAATCGACTACTGATGTTAACAAGTAAACTTATTAAACTTGCTCTAATGCCTGTTCAATATCTTTAATAATATCCTGAGCGTCTTCTATGCCGACTGATATCCTGATAAAATCATCAGTTACACCGGTTTTTAATTTTTCTTCCGCTGATAACTGTTGGTGAGTTGTACTCGCAGGATGTATTACAAGTGACTTTGCATCACCAATGTTAGCTAAATGAGATATTAATTCAAGACTTTCTATAAATTTAATGCCAGCATCAACACCACCTTTAATACCAAAGCCAACTATTGCTCCTTGACCTTTCGGAATATAGGTTTTAGCAAGTTCGTAATTTGGATTATCCTCAAGTCCCGGATAATTAACCCAGTTTACTTTATCGTGATTCTTAAGATATCTAGCTACTGCCAATGCGTTTTCCGAATGTCTTTGCATTCTAAGGTGCAAAGTCTCTATCCCCTGAAGGATAAGAAAAGAGTTAAAAGGACTTATAGCAGCCCCCATGTCCCTAAGAAGCTGCACTCTGGCTTTTATGATATATGCCAGATTTTTAAAACTTTCTGTATAACTTATCCCATGATAGCTGGGATCAGGATCAATCATTTCATTAAACTTACCGGATTTTTTCCAGTCAAATTTACCTGAATCAACAATAATTCCACCGACTGAAGTACCATGTCCGCCTAAAAACTTAGTAGCAGAATGCACTACGATATCCGCCCCATAATCAATAGGTTTTAAAAGATATGGAGTAGGTACGGTATTATCAACAATAAATGGTATATTATGACTGTGTGCCACGTTAGAAAGCATATTTAAGTCAGCTATATCAAGCTTTGGGTTTCCAATACTCTCTGCATAGATTAATCTTGTTTTTTCATTTATTACTTTTTCAAACTCTTCACGCTTATTTTCATCCACAAAGTGGACTTTAATACCTAATCTGGCAAATGTGTAGGCAAACAAATTATAAGTGCCACCATAAAGTTTTGAATATGAAACGATTTCATCACCGGGCTTTGCTATATTTAAACAAGCATAAGTTATTGCTGCTTGGCCTGATGCAGTAGCAAGGCCGGCAACTCCGCCTTCCATAAGTGCAACTCTTTTTTCAAGTACATCTGTTGTAGGGTTCATCAGCCTTGTATATATATTCCCGAATTTTTGCAGAGCAAACAGTTCGGCTGCGTCATTTGTATCTTCAAATACATAAGAAGCTGTCTGGTATATGGGAACAGCTCTTGAGCCTGTTGCAGGATCAGCTTTCTGTCCTCCGTGTATCGCTAGTGTCTCTAAATTCATAATATTCCCTTTCTCTTTATCCTCATTACTATACTAACTCTAAAATACTTTTAAGATTCTTCAATTCTGTAAAAGCTAATAAAATAAACTATTCTCTAAATTGCGAAGCGGGAGCGTTAAAAAGTGAAATGGTTATTTTTACTTTTTATAAGCTAATTCTAAAGAGTAATCTGAAATTTAATTGAGAACCAGTATAATAATAGCTTAAATAATCCATCCTCCACCGATTAAAAATCCTTCATCGATATGATAAAATACAGCTGCTTGTCCGGGAGTTATTGAAAATACAGGTTCATCAGCCCGTACTAATATATTGCTGTTTTCTTTTGCTGTTATTGTAGCAGTAACAGCCGAAGAGTTATATCTGACTTTTACCAAAACTCTATAATCTTTTGAGTTACTTATGTTATGCTGCCAGTTTATATCCTCCAGACTAAATTCTTTCTGATAAGCACTTTCTTTTGGCCCTATAATCACTTTATTACTTTCAGGATCTATAGATATTACATAAAGAGGAATATCAGAGCTTATGCCGATTCCTTTTCTCTGGCCTATCGTAAAATTATGTATGCCATCATGCTTGCCTGCTATTTCACCTGTTCTAATATCTATAATATCACCGGGTTTAGTTTCCAAAGCATCTTCCAGATATTTTTGCGTTGTCATAGGAGGCTTTATAAAACAAACATCCTGACTTTCGGGTGCTTCTGCGCATGGAAGGTTATACTTTTTTGCTATTTCTCTTACTTCTGATTTTTTATAATTGAAAAGCGGAAAAATAGTATATTTCAAATCTTCCTGTTTAAGCTCAAATAACATATAAAGCTGTTCTTTTCTCGAATCTTCTGCTTTAACGAGCTTATATAAACCATTATCATTTAAAATATTTGCGTAATGTCCGGTTGCAAAGTATTTTGCCCCTAATTTTTCAACAGCATATTTTCTTAAGGCTCCCCATTTTATATTTTTATTACAAACAGCGCAAGGGTTAGGGGTTTTTCCCTGTTTATAAGTTTCTTCAAAATAGCTTACAACTTTATCTTTAAATTCGCTCTTAAGGTCCGCTGCATAATGCTCAATTCCGATAACATCACAAACATGCCGCGCTTTTTCTATAAAAGCATCTACATCATCACAATCATGCATTATACCAGTTATACCTATAACATCATAACCTTGATTCTTTAGCAGCAAAGCAGATACGCTGCTGTCAACTCCACCACTCATTGCTACTGCTATCTTTTTATTAGGATAGTTATTGTTTATAATCACCAATTTTATAACCTCCCCAATAGAATTTCTTTCTTAAATCACTTTTGTTATTTTTACAGCTATATTAAAATTACTGTTAAATATTATACAGATTCCAAATTAAATTTCAGATTTCTATTTGGAATGAGCTTATAAAAAATAAAATTAACCATTTCACTTTTTAACACTCCCGCTTCGCAATTCAGAGAATAGCTGATTTTATTAGTTTTTACCTGATTAAAGAATCTGAAAAGTATTTTAGAGTTAGTATATTACTGTGATTTAATTTTTGATGACGGTAATCACCTTTTTTAAGTTATCGCTGTAAGCTAAAGTATTTTTGAGGTAGTATACAAATAAATCCGGGGTATTGAATTTTTTTCGGTTTACCATAATTTTTATAATAAATCAGTCAAAAGGAAGAATCAATATGAGTAAAAAACAAAAACTTACAGCAAGTCAGGAAAACTATATTAAGGCGATATATAAAATCTCTAAAAAAAAAAGGCTGCACAAGCTAAAGATATATGTAAATTATTGGGCATTGGTCCATCATCAGTTTCAGAGGCTTTAAAAAATCTTGGGGAGCGCGGCTTTATAAATTATGCGCCCTATGAGCTTATAACCCTTACAGAGTTAGGTTATGATATAGCAAAAGGTCTTATTGAAAGGCAAGAAATAATTCAAAATTTTCTTGTAAATATTCTTAAAGTTTCCCCTGAAGCGGCAGAAGAAAATGCTAATTTGTTAGAACACGCCATTACCGGTGATACATTGGATAAATTTGTTAAATTTTTTCAGTTTTCTCAAATATGTCCTTGTAAAGAACCTAAATGGATAAAAGGTTATCACAAGTACTGCGAGCAGGGCAAAATAAGCTCAAGTTGTAAAGAATGCATTAAAAGTAAAGACAATAATGGTTATGCAAGATCAAAATGTTGTTATGAGTATTGTTGTCTTTAAAAACTTTATTAACAATCTCCGCAACAGCCGCCTGAGGTACAATCACAAGAGCAAGATTTCTTTCTGAATCCATATTCTTCCGACACGATTCTTCCTATACTGTTAATTTTTCCGGTTATACAAGATCTGCAATGTGCAGGAGTATCATTTACACATATTTTACCTTGATATAGCTCATAATATTTTCTGTATTCACCTTCTGTAACATTAGGCATAGCAACATTTGCACCGCTTTGTAATGCAATCAAACGTCCTTTAGGATTTAAAGTTTCCATAGCCGTTGTAGCTGGAATATTTATATCAGGTAAAATTAGTCTTGTTAATGCCATAACTTTTAAAGATATTTCAAAAGTTCCGCCTTTTGAGTCGCTTAAAGGAGTATTATGATTTGGAATAAACGGTCCGATTCCAATCATATCCGCGCGCATTTCTTTAAAAAACAATATATCATCAGCAAGAGACTCAATGCTTTGTTCGGGCAAACCCACCATACATCCGGTACCAAGTTCATAGCCTAACTCTTTAATATCCTTTAGGCATTTGACTCTGTTGTCAAAACTCATATTTGGATTAAGCTTCTCGTAAAGCTTTCTATCCGTTGTTTCTATTCTTAAAAGATACCTGTCAGCTCCGGCTTCTCGATATTCTTCATATTCTTCTCTTGTTTTTTCACCTATGCTGAGAGTTAATGCAAGGTCTAAACTTTTGATTTTACCAATAAGATACTTCACTTTATCAACCGTATAAAATGAATCTTCTCCTGATTGAAGTACCACAGTTTTATATCCGTATGAGCTTGCTTTTTCTGCAAATTCTATGGCCTTGTCAATCTCGAGTCTGTAGCGTGTTATTTTGTCATTATCACGCCTCAATCCGCAATATAAACAATTTTGCCTACATATATTTGAAAACTCAATAAGTCCTCTTAGGTGAACTTCATCTCCTACATATTTTTTTCTTACTCTATTTGCCGCATCAAAAATCTCTTGATCAAGACTATCATTTTTAAGTAGCGCTACAAGTTCGTCCTTTGAAAGGTTGTGAGTTTTTTCTGCTTTTTTTATTAATTCATTCATAATATTTTATCTCTTTAAAAATTACTTCATGTGCAATTTTACGGGATACTGAATGTTTTTTCAATAATATTATTATATACAGGGAGAAGAAAAAAGCTAAAAAAGGCAGGCATTACAAAGCCTGCTCTTTTAGCCTTAAAGAAGTAAAAAATTTTATTCAATTATATGTTGGCTTAAAAATCAAAAATAATTTATACAACGATAATTTTTGCTTACAAAAGGGTATAAATAGGCACACTTATCCCGGGTGACAGTCATCACCTTTTTTATGACATCGCTATAAGCCTTGATATAACTTAAATCTAATTGAAACATCAGAACTCGATAAGTCACTAACTTATGCGCTATGGGAAAAATGTGCTGTTTTGAAATTAAATTTTGCGTGGCTGGCGCATCCTTTAATTCCTTATAGAGTAATAGTTTTGAAAGTTTTAATGATTTATTTAATACTTGATTATTAGCATCAAGCTTATTTGATGTTTGTTTTTTATTTTTATTATTAGCTTGTGCTAATATGGAATCAGCTTTATTGTTATTATTTATTACTATTTTCTTTTTTAATTCTTTTAAAAATAAAAATATATTATAAAAATCAATATCAATACGCGTAAAAGCGGAAAAAGAAAGCTTTTTCCCGTTAGTTAAATTTTGTGGGGCTATAATTGGGCATAGAAATATTACGATGCTCCACAAAATAGAAAATATTGTTTTAACGTTTTGAATAAAGTTCATTTTTTAGCCTTTTGATTTTCTTCTTAAAAAATTTAAAAACTGAACATGCTTATAATTTATATCTTCAATATATATTCTAGCATACTTTTGAAATTTCCGCAGGCTCTAAAATGTAAAAATGCTAATTTTGTAACATTGCTTAATGAAAATTTTACGTTTTTCTAAACCCTCCGATAACACCCGCCCGCCTACAACTTTAGTTATAAATAGTTAACATTACATTTATAACAGTTGTTAAAATATAGTATAAAATCTTTACAATAACTCAATTTATTTTTATTGCCGATATTGCAATTAGCATCAATATTTCAAACC
>JANQHM010000303.1 GCA_028282645.1 Candidatus Gastranaerophilales bacterium | reverse complement strand
TGTTTCCTGGAGCAAAGATGGTGGGAGCCGGATGAGCTGAGAAGTTCACGTCCGGTTCTGAGAGGGGCTGAGGGTGAAATCCCCTCGGTCTACTCACCCTTATATAACTTAAGTTTACTTGTAAGCATCAGTACTCAACTGAGCGCTACCATTTTTTATTTTAAATATTTTGTTGCTTTTGCCATATTCTTTAAGTCTTCAGCACTATTATCCTTTGATGCAAGTTTATCATTAATAGCATCTCTTATATTCATTTTGTTATTTTCTTTTTGAATATTTTTACTTGCTTTATAAATAGAACTAGGTAATGTTAAAAGAGGAAGAGCTGCTGCTGTTACAGTTGCTGCAATCTTTTTACCAACGCCCAGTCCCAGTCCCTCAGGGTTTCTTGCCATAGAGGATAGTGCAAACGCAACAACACCCATAATGCCTGAAGCACCTACCGTTTTCATTGCTGCATTAAAATATTCTATGCCCGGCTTTACTTTTTTATTTAGTTCGGATTTACCATTATTGTGATTTTTTCTGGAACTGAATTCCACAACATCACCATGTTTATTATTGCCATTAAATACATTTAAATTGTGAATATTTGTTAATTTTAATTTAGTATCCTGAAGCTTCAATTTATTATTTTGAAGTCCCGGTTTGTTATCACTTGTAAATCCTTGTTCTTGCTTATTAGCTTGCTGTTGATTCTTCGATCGGGCAACAAACATATGTGAATCCACTCCAATATTATAAGACTTCATCAGTTTCTCCCTTCAAATTTTTATTTTTACAGGTTCTCGGTTAACTCAAATAAATTTTAGATTTCTCTTTTCATAATAATAATTTATATCTAATTTATTATTATATAACTAAACCAACTAAAGAGTAACACAGTTTTATAAATAAATAAATGATAATTTAATAAATGTAAACTATTATACTGATACTCAATTAAATTTCAAATTTCTCTTTGGAATAAGCTTATTTTTATTAGCTTTTACATGATTAGATAGTTTGAAAAATATTTTAGAGTTATTTTAATATTCTTTTCTGTGGCCGGTGTTCCATCTGTGATCTACAGCTGCGGCGCGCTCATTGACGTTTTGACTTGCATTAAACAAATTAAGTCCAACTGCAGCCAAAAAAGTGGCTGCAAATCCAACTTTTTGTGATGTAGGGTTAGTAAAGATTGCGGCAAGCTTGCCTGAATTAGTTTGTTTATTTTTTACATGAGCATGAACGGCATGCATTATGCCTACACTCATAAAGCCGGTCATTAGACCAACTATACCACCGATGACTGTGGCCCAGGTATACTCACCAAACCTGATTCCGAATTTTTTTAATCCTGATATCGTATTTCTAAAACGTTGCACAGGACCGTCTTTTCTTCTTACAGGCGGAGGAGAATAAGATTCAAAACTATCTTCATAATCATTATTCAGAGAACCTGCACTAATAGGAGCAGGACTTTGTACTGGCGGCTTATAAAAACCCGTACTAAATTTAGAAAAATCAGCACTTTTAAAGCTTGGTTGAACGCCATTAAAGATTTGAATGTTATTGCTTCCCATCATTCCCTCTTTGATAAATTTATTCATTTATATAAAAAATAATAATATTAACTATTTGCTAAATTATTACAAAATATTAATATAAATATTTTCTTTACAAAAGAATTATATAATAAAAAAGTAAAAGAGTTTCTATTGTTTAACCTGGTATAAACATTTGATTTTTTATATTTTGATTTGAATTACTATGTTGTTTATAATATATTTGTACCGATTATTCTGCCAAAGGACCTTCTAAACTGAGATGGAAAATATAAATATATCTAAAAATAAATTCACGTTAAATATAGATGAATTCATAAAAAAATCCGTACACTTTATAGGAATCGGCGGAATTGGAATGAGTGCCCTTGCCAGGTATTTATTAGAACAAAATTATAGCGTAAGCGGTTCTGACCTAAAGGAATCCAAAATAACAGATGAATTAAAAAACCTGGGTGCTAATGTATATATTAGCCAACAGACTGAAAATATAAATAATGCGGCACTTATTATTGTTAGCTCTGCAATTACTGATGATAACCCTGAATATATAGAAGCTGTTAAGAGAGGCCTACCAATATTACACAGATCGCAACTTCTTAATATACTTATGAATAAGGAAATATCCGGACAAAATATAAATAAAATAGGTGTAGCAGGAACTCATGGCAAAACAACAACTTCCGGTATGATAGTACATATACTTCACAATGCTCAATCTGATCCTTCATTTGTTGTTGGCGGAATAATGCCGGAGTTGGATACAAATTCTAAATACGGCAAAGGTGACTTTTTTGTAGCTGAACTTGATGAAAGTGACGGCACTATTATTAATTACTCGCCTAATATCAGTATAATAACAAACTTGGAACTTGATCATGTTGACCACTACCGTGGCGGATTTGATGAGGTGCTTGAAACATTTAAAAGATTTATCCTTAATCAGCCGGCAAAAAGTAAAACCATAATAAATATTGATTGCCCGGGATCGAAAAAACTT
This sequence comes from Candidatus Gastranaerophilales bacterium, assembly GCA_028282645.1. GTDB lineage: Bacteria > Cyanobacteriota > Vampirovibrionia > Gastranaerophilales > JANQFW01 > JANQFW01. The sequence continues at coordinate 30,779 of JANQHM010000303.1, read as the reverse complement.
TTACAAGGTTTAGGTTTAAATGATAAATTTGTATTTTACAGTACCAATGCCTTTTCCGAAGCAATTAATTATACTGTAAAATGTATAGAAGTTAAGGGTTTTAATTCTTCTTTTGACTTATATAAATTAGGACACAAGCTGGGTAGGGTTACATTAAGCATACCCGGAGTACATAATGTATCAAATGCAACAGCTGCAATTGCAGCTGTAATGGAATCAGGTGTAAGTTTTGCCAAAGCCGCATATACAATAGCTTCTTTTACAGGAATGGGACGAAGATTTCAAAAATTGGGTGAAGTCAAAGGAGCAACAATTATAGATGATTATGCGCATCATCCCAGTGAAATTTTATCGACTTTAGAGGCAACTAATTCTGTAAAAGAGAACTTGAATAAAGGTAAAATTGTTGCAATATTTCAGCCTCATAGGTATTCAAGATTTAAAAATTTATGGGATGAATTTAAAAAAAGCTTTAAATTAGCAGATAAGCTTATAGTTTGTGATGTTTATGCTGCTGGAGAAGCACCTATTGAAAACGTATCTTCTGCTGATTTTATTAAAGATATTATTCATAAGGATGCGACCTATGTATCGGGCTCAGTAGACGCTGTCTCACAAACCATTTATAATGAAATAGAATATGATGATATTGTTTTAACGTTAGGGGCAGGAGATATAACACGCCTGGGCAAAAACCTTTTAAAGATGACAGGAGATTAAGAGGCTATTTATGACAAGTGATATAATAAGCAAATCGCCAAAAGACTATTATTTAGCGAATCATACTACATTAAAAATAGGGGGCAAAGCTGAAAATGTATATTTTCCTTCTAATAAAGAAGAACTTTGCCAAGTAAAAGATTATCTGAAAACTTTAAATAAAGAAATACATATTCTTGGCTGTGGTTCAAATGTCTTGATATCATCTAAAGGTATAAAAGGCGGTGTTATATTTACAAATAATCTTAACGGCTTTGAATTTTTGGACGATAAAAGAATTAAATGCTATAGCGGAGTAAAATCTGCAACATTAGCAAGAGCTTTAGCAAAAGAAAGCTTAGCAGGTTTAGAATTTTTAATTGGTATACCGGGTACAATCGGCGGTGCGGTTACAATGAATTCATCAGCACACGGACATGCCATAAAAGATACCATAGAATCAGTGGAATTTTTAGACTTTGAAACATCTGAAGTCTTAGAGCTAAGTGCGTCAGAATTAAATTTAGATTATAGAAGTTCTTTTGTAGAAACAGGAAAACATTTTGTTATTAGCGCTACTTTTAAGCTGGAGAATGGTGATACTAACCAACTTTTGAAGAATATGAACTTTTTTGTTGAGTACAGAAAAAAACATCATCCGCCGTTAAGCGAACCAAATGCAGGCAGCACATTCAGAAATCCGGCAAAAGGTATATATGTCGGCAGGCTCCTGGAACAACTCGGTGCAAAAGGATGGAGAGAAGGCGGAGCTTCTGTGTCAAATAAGCATGCCAATTTTATAGTGAATTCTTGCAATGCTACATCTGTAGATGTATTAAAATTAATGCATAAAATGCAATCAGCAGTTAATGCTGAGTATTCATACAAGCTTAAGCCGGAAATTAAGTGTATTGGTTATTTAACAAGGGAAGAAGAGGAAATATGGCAGGAATTAACGTCGAATTAACTGTTCCGGTTGATAAAAAAATAGGGGTTTTATGCGGTGGATTATCCAATGAAAGGGACGTATCGTTAAGATCCGGAAAAAATTGTTTAGAGGCTTTAAAAAGGCTTGGATATAAAAATGCGGAATTAGTAGATGTTGACAGAAACATTGCTGAAACTTTAAAACAAAAAAATATAGAAATAGCATACATTGCACTACACGGAAAATACGGAGAAGATGGATGCATACAGGGATTGCTTGAAATTTTAGGTATTCCTTATACAGGCAGCGGGGTGCAGGCTAGTTCTATAGCTATGGATAAAGATGTGACTAAAAATCTTTTAAAGACACACAAAATCCCCGTGATTGATTCTATTACAGTATATTCTTCAAAAGACTTGTGCAACTTTACTTTTAAGGATTTAGATTATCCTGTTATGGTTAAACCAGTAAGTGAAGGCTCAAGTATAGGTATGACAAAAGTAAATTATCCTCAAGACTTGGTTGAAGCTGTTAATGAAGCTGCACAATATAAAACCGGCATAATGATTGAAAAATACATAAATGGTAAATCTCTTACAGTAGGAGTTTTAGATATGCAAAATGATGTTATTGCAACTCCTATACTGGAATTTAAAACTAAAACCGAATGGTATGATTATAAAGCCAAATATACTGAGGGAATGACCCGGTTTATTTTACCGGCGAAAATAGATGATAATTTAACCAAATATATACAAAATTTATCAATTGACGTGCATAAGATAATTGGAGCAAAAGGTATGAGCCGAGTGGATTTTATTATTGACGAAAATGGAAACCCGTTTGTTATCGAAATAAATACAATACCCGGAATGACTGATTTAAGCGATCTGCCTGCACAGGCCAATAATATGGGCATTAGCTATGACAACCTGGTAGCAATAATTTTAAATAGTGCTTTATTTTGTTATTATAATATATAATTAAAATATAGTTATCATATCTTCAGCTGGTAAGTAAAATCAACGATAATCTATAAGTTTTTGGAGAGTACAGGCTTGAAAAAAGGTGATACCAAACATAGTGAGAATATATCTATCAGCCTGAGCGGGCATCAGAGGAAATTAAAATATTTGCGCTTAAAAAGAAGGCTGAGAAAATGGCAAATAGCACTTGCCAGATCTCGAGTGTTGGTAAGAATCCTGGGTATTCTTTTGCTGGTCTGGATAATTATTAAATTATCCGGCTTACAAGCTTGGTATTTAAGCGAAGATATATTTAAAACTTACCCTAATAACAGCCTTCAAATAGAAGGCAATCAAATAATTTCTAAGGAGCAGGTTGTAAAAGCATTAAAATATGTATATTTACCTAAAAAGCCTTTATATCTGCTTGATACTACACCAATAAAAGAAGAGCTTGAAGCACTTTCACCCGTAAAAAAAATTTTTATTCGCAGGTACTGGGCTCCTGCAAGGCTAAAAATAGTTATAGATGAAAAAATACCCGTTATTGGTATAAAGCCAAAGCCAAATGTAGATTATATTGCCGTATTTACTAATGATGCCAGCATTATAGGGAAAAAGTATCTGCCTTTAAACTATCAGGGGAGAATTTTAACGTTATTAACTTATGCTGATTATAAAAAATGGACCTCTAAACATATCAGGCTTATTTATACAATAGCAAGAAGCCTGGAATTGTATTCAAATCAACCTCTATTGTATATTGATACAAGGGATTACGACGATTGCTATGCTCAGCTTAAGCATATAAAGCTGCGCTTGGGACCCATTGACTCTAAAACTATAAAAAAAATAGAACAACTTACCCCGGAAGTTATTGAGCAAGCAATGGAAATCAAAAATGAAGTTGAATATGTAGACTTACGTTGGGACGATTCTTTAGCAATAAAAATTAAAGAGAAAAAATAGGATGCTCGTTTTATTCTTTTCAGAGAAGTATAACCCGAAAAAATTTAATCAAATACATTAATATCAAAGTTTTGTAAAAAACCGCATCGAATTTTAGAATCTGTTATCAAAAAAAGTATTTCTTTTAGCTTATATTGTAAAAATAATTTAAAGCGTTTAAAAACAAAATTATCAATGTTAAGGGTTACATAATTACAATTTTTTTCTGACAAATATGAATCCAGAAAATTACTCATAAAGATTGTTGTGGTACAGTGCTCCATATTATGTTTCTGAAAATAATCCTGCATCGTATTTATCAAAGCTGAGTATAAGTTTGTATGTATAAACATGTCATTTATTTTAAATTTGGCTAACTTTTTGAGTAGCATATTTGTTGCTTCTATTACTTCTTTGGGATAGATGTCATTATAAATATCAAAAGTTTCTGAAATTTTTATGTAAAGCTTATTGTTCAGTAACTTTGGATTTTTATTATCAGATTCTAAAAGTTGATCTAATATTGGTTTTTCTGATAATTTATAATGCATTTCATTTGAATTAAGTTCATTTATTATTATTAACTTTTTATATTTTAATTCCAGTAATGCATTTTCTTGATCAACTTTATTTAAAAAAGTTGCTCTTTCTATTGTATCAGGCGTAGGCACCAGCATAAAATCATTATTATAGCTGGATATGCTACAACTGTATTCATAGCTGTTTTTTAAAAGATAAGAATATAATATAGCACTATTTAGACCTAATTTTGATGCGATTTTTTTATTTATAATTATATTATCTTCTTCTGTCAAAAAGTTTTCCAGATCAATATAAGACTTTAACATTTTAAAAACTCTATGATTTTCAATTAAAAAAGCTACATGATCAATTATTATCATAATGGTCTCTATGTCATACGCCAAAAGAATATGTTTATCATTGACATAATCAATTTGAATAATTCCTGTCAACTCTTCTTTATATATCATAGGAAATATATAAGCGGACTTTGAGTCATAATTACTAAAAAGGCAGGTTAAGTCAGTATCGTACAAGGTATCTGTTAATTGTTTAACATTTGGAATGCAAATGGGCAGGCCTTTTTTAAGGTGTGGAACATATTTTTTTAAAAACTCATCAGGAAAATTTAATGCTTTTGCTTCAATATCAACAGATTCTGCATAAGTTATGTCTTTATCGTAAACATCCTTCATTGTTTCTGGTTTCATAAACCTTATTCGGCATTTATCAGACTTTGCCAGGTTAGAAATATCTTGAATCGCAATTTGTTTTAACTCATTAATATCACTTATGTTTTTAAAATTTTTAAGAACCTTTTTAACAATTTTTTTTCTTTCTTCTTTTTTATTAAGTTCTTTATTAAGTTCTTTATTTTTTATTACATAATAAGAATGCTCGATAATTGCCTGTATTTGTTTGATTTCATTAATATTCCATTTTGTACATTCTTTTTTATCAACAAATAATACATTTGCACAGATTTTATTTTCTACTTTTATAGGTATAAAGAGAGCTGTTGTAATATTTAATTCTTTAATGCAATTTAATAATTCATACAAAGTGGAATCAACATCTTTGTCTTTGATTATAAAATGACTTTCTTCATTAAAATAATTAGAAGAATAAATTTTAATAAACTTCATAATAGATTCTTCTTTTTTTAAATATTCCTGTCCATAAATAGATTTTATTTCATACAGGTTTGTCGATTGATTTCTTTCTATATTAAATATGCAAACGTAATCACAATTAAAGTAATCCTTTAATTCATCTGTTATCTCGCTTAGAGCCTCATCTGTCACTAAACTATTGCGAATTTTATCTATTATTTTAAAATATAAATTGCTATAATTTTTCATAATATCATTAATCTGATTAATCTAATTATTCTGGTTCAAAATTAAATTTAAGGGTGATGGTCATCACCTTTCTTATGTTATCGCTGTAAGCTTTTGATATAACTTAAGTTTACTTGTAAGTATCAGTACTCAACTGACCACTACCAATTTCAGATTACTCTTTAGAATGAACTTTAGTAAAAAGTAAAATTGACCATTTCACTTTTTAACGCTTCAGCTTCCCAATTCAGAGAATAGCTTATTTTATATTAGCTTTTACACGATTAAATAATCTGAAAAGTATTTTTGAGTTAGTATAAATTGCATGAGCTTAATTAAATTGTATATGAAAAAAATTATATATCAACATTATTTATTATTTTGTAGTTTGCATTGTTTTTTATATTTGATAGAAATTCTATTTAGATTTATTTTTTTTCCATTTAATTTTTTCATGGTATTTAGAAAAATCTGTATTAAAAAAGTTATTTAAATGAAATCTGCTTACCTGCTCTTCTTTCATTTCGTTATAGCCCAGATAATCTTTTATTTCAGCAGTTAAAGCTTCCATCTCTTCAACTTTTTTTAATTTACCTTTTTGTGCGTAAGATACTTCACCTGTTTCTTCTGATACAACAATACATAAGCAATCAGCAGTTTCGCTCATTCCAATGGCTGCTCTGTGGCGAGTCCCATATTTCCAGCTTAAATTAGGATCTTCTGTTAAAGGGAGTAAAACCCCTGCAGCTATAATTCTATCATCATTTATTACGATTGCACCATCATGCAAGGGTGTATTAGGATGGAATATTGTTAATATTAATTCTGTACTGATAATTGAATCTAAATTAATCCCTACGTCCAGAAAACTTTCTGAGGTCTGATTTTTTTGCAGCACAATTAATGCACCTGTATGAGACTTACTCAAATACTTGATAGCTTCTGTAAAATTTTTAATTATAAGATTAGTATCCGTTTTTTTGTCACTAAAAATAGGTTTTCTTAAAAAACCTTGTTGGCCTAAATAGCCAAAAAGCCTTCTTAATTCCGGCTGAAAGATTACAACAATTGAAAATATAACAATATTTACAACATTCTCAAGTATTTTGCCTAAAATTTGAAGTTTGAACAGCTTGCTTAAAAGTAGTGCCAAAAATAATATTAATATACCTTTAAGAAGCTGTTCCGCCTGGGTGCCTGTAATTAGCTTATAAAATTGATAAACTATTGCTACAATAACTAATATCTCTAAAATATTGATATAATTTAGAGAGAGAATTGTTTCTGAAAAAGATTCAGTCAAAAATTTAGGAATTGTATCAAACACTACATTGAACCTTCAAGAGTTTTTGATGTTAACCTTTTTGGTATTCTATCAAGCGAGATTATATTTTCATAGGTCTCTCTTTCTATTATAACATCAGATTGCCCTTTATGTACTAATACACACGCAGGTCTGGGAACTCTGTTGTAATTACTTGCCATAGAATAATTATAAGCTCCCGTACTTAAAAGACACACTATATCACCCGGTTCAATAATTGGTAGCTTCACATCTTTTATTAATATATCACCGGACTCACAGAATCTCCCTGCAATTGTAACAATTTCTTCAGGTTCATTTTTTGCTTTATTTGCAACAAGTGCTTTATATTGAGCTTGATACATCGACGGTCTGGGATTATCAGACATTCCTCCATCTACAGCAACATATTTTCTGCCTTCGGGCACTTGTTTATAACTGCCTGAGGTATATAAGGTAATGCCGGATGTTGAAATAAGACTTCTTCCGGGTTCTACGATTAGGATTGGTTCTTTTATTGAATATTTTTTTATATTTTCTTTTAAAGAAGTTACTATCACTTCAGAAATTTTATAGATTGAAGGCGGATCATCTTCTTCTGTATATCTAATACCTAAACCACCGCCTATATTCATTTCTTCTAATTCAATATCAAACTTGTCTTTAATATAAGAAAATTGTTCAGCCACAATTCTTACTAAATCGTGATAAACTTGTGTTTCAAAAATTTGAGAACCTATATGCGCATGTAATCCTACTAATTCCAGATTTGTATATTCATCTTTAATTAGCTCAATTGCTTCATCAAGCTGGGTTAAATCAAAACCAAATTTACTGTCTAAGTGTCCTGTTTGAATATATTCATGAGTATGACATTCTAGCCCCGGGGTTATTCTTAATAAGATTTTTACTGTTTTACCATGATATTTAGCAATATTATCCAGAATTGCAAGTTCCATAAAATTGTCAACAGTTATTCTGCCCACGCCTGAGTCCAGAGCTAACTCCAATTCGTCCATGGCTTTGTTATTGCCGTTAAAATATAAATTTTCCATTTTAAAATTTGATTTCAATGCAGTATATATTTCGCCACCAGAGACTACGTCTATTCCTAATCCTTCTTCCTGAACGATATGACATACTGCTTTTGTCATAAATGCTTTGCCGGCAAATAACACTTTTGTCTTTTTGTAAGAAGAAAAAGCATTTTTATATTGATTACAACATTTTCTTATCGATTCTTCATCATATACAATCAATGGTGTACCATATCTTTCTACTAATTCTACAGTATCACACCCGCCTACCTCCAGATGATTATCCTCATTTATTTTTGCTGTGTAAGGCAATATAGACTGATTAATGGTTTCTGACATTTTTTTCTCCTTAAAAGTAATATTAGTAGGATTTCTATTAAATTTTTTATTTGATTTTAAATATTTATTAATAAATTTCTATCTTTATTTATTATATAAAAAATAAGTCATTTGTTAAATATTTTTATGAGATTATATTTCGGTTCAAAAAAAGTAAAAACCCCCCTTTATTAAAAGCGAGGTTTTTGCTTTGCAATTAGATTTTTTGTAAGGTCTTAAGTTATAACTACTTTATTTCTATCTTCTATTTAGTTTGTCTTATCCCAAAAAGTTTCTCTGTGCAACATCATTTCCGCCTATGCTAATGTTAAGCTGTTCCCCTGGTTTTGGAACCGGACAGGTTATAGTTTGCTGATTAAGTCCTTGAGTTAGTACCGGGGAAACGGCTGTATTTTGTTGATCAATACCTTTACCTCCGGCATTCATATTAGCTTGGTTTAAAAGTCCCGCAAATAAACTGTTATTTGCTTGATTTACATTAGCACCACCAATGTTACCATTAAGTTGATTTAAAAAGTTTCCTCCTATACTATTATTTACTTGGCCAACATTACTACCGTTAATGTTGCCGTTCATTTGACCTAAAAAGTTTGAGCCCATTGCATTATTTCCTTGACTGATAGCATTACCGCCCATGTTACCATTCATTTGACTTAAAAAGTTTGAGCCCATAGTATTATTTGCTTGAGCTACACCATTACCGCCAATATTATTATTCATTTGATTCATAAAATTGGAGCCTATGCTATTATTTGCCTGCCCGATAGCATTGCCGCCCATGTTAAAATTGCCTTGATTTGCAAAATTCATTGGGATTATTACAGGTATTACCGGCATTGCTTGCTGCATTGGATTTTGCATTTGTTGAGGTAATGCCTGCTGCATTTGTTGAGGCATTGCCAAAAACATCGGCATTTGTTGTGGCACAGTTTTTTGCATTGGCATTGGCATTGGTCTTGGCATTGGTCTTGGTTGTGCAGCTATCTGATACATTTTTCTCTCCTCTATATTTCTCTCTCTCTTATGTGGTACTATTTATAATAATAATTATTTGTATTTATTAAATGAGTCGATAAAAGAACTGAACGCATATTGCTCATTTAATAAAAGGTTAGCTTTACATACAAATATCGCAATGATATTTTGTATAAACTAAATTAATTTTCTGCATGTTAAATTTTAAATATAACTAATATTATGTAATTGATCTCTTCAGTATATTAACTATTATCTCTCGTATTTATCTCTCGTATATATATTAAGTAAATTATTCAACAAAAATTGCCTTTTTTATTTTAATTTTCTTTTGAAGAGGCCGGCAAAAAAAATTTTTTAGCTTAAATTTTAAACTATTTCTTACTATCCCTAATCAAAGATAAAGAAACAAAAAAATAATATCTACGGGCATAGAATAACCATTAGGCAACCATTAGGCTAGAACTCCAATAGATATTTTGTCAAAATTAAAGTCCTTTGAAGCAGACTTATTCTTTTTATTCGTTCCTTTGGAGTATGGATATTTTCTGCAACAGGTCCAATACCACAAATAACAGGAATATCTGCCGCTACTAATCCTGCTGCCGAAGGCCATAAAGAGACGGTATTTTCCAGCTCTATATCTATTTCTTTGGCTATTTTTTTAAACTTCATTGATAATTTTTTACTTTTTGTTCTTTCTATAAAAGGAGGCCTGTTGGAAACTTCACTTAAAGTAACTTTTGTATTGTTTTTTTTATTTTTGAGTAATTTATGAAGTTTTTTAACAGCTTCATCCAGGTATTTTTCTTCATAAAAGCTGACCAAAATATCAGCTTTTATTCTGTGAGGCTGCAAGGTAAAGTAAGAATCAATGTTGAAATCAATCAAGCTAATTGATAATTTTTTTTCCTTAGAATCCAGTTGAAAAATTTCTTTTGATACATCTGCAAACCAAAATATAATATTGGAATTATTTTTTAATCGATTATTTTCAGGTAAATTGTCTTCAATAATAAGCCTAAATCTGGCTTGCCCCCTTCGCCCCGTTACAATTTTGTTTTCAGAAGACCCTGCTTTTAAAATAAGTACCTGCGCGGCTTCTTGTGAAGCTTTTTTTATTATTTTACGGCTGTATAGGTTATCAAGACCTTCATCAGTGTAAATTAAAATTCCAATAGGTATTTCTTTTAATAATTTTAAAGATTTTATTGCCCGTAATGCATATTGTAAAGTTACAATATTTGCTCTTGACAAGCCTATTCCTTCTCCATAAAGATATTCTGATTCTTTTTTAAAATTTATAGTCGGAGTATATTGAAATATAGGAACATCTATATTACAAATAATCAAAGCTCCATCTTTAAATCCTTTTTTGGTTTCCCACATCCATGTTCTATTTTCATCTGTGTAACAATTCTCTGTTTTCAACCCCAGTTCTTTCATATCATGGGTAAATTTTTCAATGGCTGTTTTTATCCCAAAAGAGTCATTTGTTCTGCTGTTAATATTACACCAAGACTGGAGGGTCTTTTCAATACCATCTCTCTTTTGCAAAAGGTAGGTTAACGCTTTTTCCTCTTTGCTTGAGGATTTATCAGGAATGATATTATCAATATACAATGAACCAAAGTATCGTATATTAGCAACTTCAACAATTTTATTGATCAAAGATTCATAAGTATAACCTCTTTGCTTAGCTGCGTTTACATAAGAGCCCTTTAACCCTAAACTTGCAAGGCTGTTTATTTCAAGAAGATATAAATTTCCTTCTTTATCAATTCTCATATCAATCCTGGCAAAATCTTTACAGCCAAGTGCATTAAAGGCCTTTAATGCCAGTTGTTTAGCTTCGTTAATTTTTTCTTCCGGCAAGTCAGCCGGACATTTATTGTAAATATTTCTACCTGATGCATTTCTTTTATCTTCATAGGTATAGATATGATCACCCTCGCAATCAAATACAATTTCATTTGGAGGAAAAATTTCAGGCTTTTCGTTACCAAGAATACCTACGTTTATTTCTCTGCCTTCTATATATTTTTCAACCAAGGCAGGTTGCTTGTATTCTTGACATATAATATCAACAGCTGATTTTAACTCTTCCTCATTATTCACAACAGTTAACCCAAAGGAAACCGCCTCGTTTTTAGGCTTTACAATAAACGGGAACTCGATACCCGGCGGTTCAAATGTTTTAGTATCAATAATTGCAAAATCAGGAGTAGGCAAGTTATTTTGTTTAAAAATCATCTTTGTGACAACCTTATCAAGTGCTAAAGAATGCGCAAGCGGTGAGGAGCCTGTGTATGGAAATCCTATCATTTCTAAAATTCCCGGCACATGAGTATATCGGTCCTGGCCTTGTATTCCGTATGCCAGATTAAATACAAGCCCGGGCAATTCCCCTTTTATTACTCCAGGCATAAAGCCTTCCAGTTTTTTTATAAGCTCTTTATCAGCTTCAAATTCTTTAACTTGATGTCCTGCCTTTTTTAGAGACTCAACAATTTTTTTAATTGTTATGATACTGTATTTTTCTCTATTTTGAGAACCAAAAACATTTATAACATTTTTACTTTTTCTGTTAAAAACAACTGCTATTTTCACTTTAAATACCTTTTTAGCCGAATACCATATAATAAAAATTTTTAATAACTTCATTCATTTTTTTGTTTAAATATTTTAACCTTTCCGGTTTAACAGTTTTTGCACTAGAATCAAAGTATTGGTCATTTAGATATAATTTTCTGTTTATTTCTATTTGTATCCAAGGAATTGGATTATTTCCCCAATATCTTGCAATAAATCCCCCCTTAAAGGGCTGATTTACAGTTATGTCAACGCTATCAAAGCTAAAAATTTTTGCAATGATTTTTGAAAGTTCTTCTAAGTAGCTATCAGGACAGGTTTTTCCAAGGTTATTGCTTATACAAAATAAGGGCCTGGGCTCTCCCGGATTAAGTGAAAAATCAGGTCCTGTTTCCGCCATAGAATGACAATCAAACGCAATTTCAGTCTTTTTATTGTTACATATTTCATTGATTTTATTATGATAAGGGATATAGTATTTATTAATTAGCGTGTTTATTATTTTAGAGTTTAAATTTTCATAGTATATTTGATTATTATAGCAAGTTACGGTTTTTATAACTCCGTCAGGGTTTTCAGGCGGAAGCTCATTTCGGCTTCTGTTTAAATCAATAAAAGTTCTTGCTATATCTGTACTAATCTGGTATTTAACAAGGTTTTTAAGATCATAAATAACTTTAGTATAAGGGTCTATATCATCAAAAATATCCTGATAAGATAATTTGATATTATTTTTCACCTCTAAAGGGGCTTTGTCTCCCCCGTGCGGGACAGAGACTAATATAGGTAATTTCTCATTATTTTTCATAATTATAATCCAATAAAAAAAATAGCTTTAATATTTATATTTTTCTGTCTTGTTTTCTGTTCAAAATATAATATATTACAGTAGGATACTTTTCTACATTATTATTTATAACGATAAGCCAAAATAGTAATATTACTAATTTTTTAAGAGGATTTCCGCAGTGAATAATTTTTACCCTCAAAAAATAGCTGCCGCTAAAAATGGAATGATTGCAACTCAGCATTATGAAGCAACTAAAATAGGAGCATATATCCTTGAACAAGGAGGAAATGCTATAGACGCAGCCGTGGCCGCAGCTTTTGCTCTTGGTATTTGTGAGCCTGCCGCAAGCGGACTGGGCGGCCAGACTTTTTTACTTATTTATAACAAGCAAACAAATAAAACAATTGCTGTTGATGGTTCTTCAAAGGCTCCTATTAGAGCATTAATCGAAGATATTGAACATACAAGAGAATTATATAAAGGTTATAAAGCTACAACCGTACCAAGCACTCCTGCTGTCCTTGAATATGCTCTAAAGAGATACGGTAAAAAATCACTGGCAGAAATATTAGAGCCGGTAATACCAATTGCAGAAAACGGATATAAAATTACCGAACTGCAGAATAAGCTTGTAAACAGAGAAATAGAACACTTACAGGAATTTAATGCAGGCAGTATCTTTTTAAATGAGAATCAGATCTCTTTTAGTACAGGAGAAATCTTTAAGCAGCCGGCACTTGCCAATACACTTAAAGTAATTACAAATAAAGGAATTGAAGATTTTTATCAAGGAGAAATAGCCAGAATAATTGAATCAGATATGATAAATAATGATGGATTTATAAGATATGACGATCTTGCACAAATTCCTTACCCTATAGAAAGAAATCCGCTAAAAACCAGATATAAAAATTTTAGAATAATGACCTTTCCTCCTCCCGGAGCGGGAAGAGCCTTAATAGAAATGTTTAATATTCTTGGTCACTTCAAATTATCCGAGTATAATCCTGATACTCCTAAGGGTGCTTTACTCTTGGCAGAAACAATGTATAAAGCTCAATATGATCGACAGGACAAGCCTTATGATCCTGAGCTTTATCATCAGATGAAAGAAGAAACTATGCTGAGCCACAAGTATGCTGCGCAAACGGCAAGTAATATAAAGGCAAACATAACTGAAGAATTAATTTATGGAGAAACTACCCACTTGTCAGCTATGGACAAAGAAGGTAATGTTGTGGCTTTAACACAATCAATAGAGCGGGTTTTCGGTTCGTTTACAGTTAATCTTGAATTAGGATTTCTTTACAATAATTATATGAGTGCATATGAATTAAAAGATCCCACTCATCCTTATTACTTAAAACCAAACAGTTCTCCGTGGGCTTCTGTTGCTCCTACTATTGTTTTTAAAGGGAAAAAACCGTATATTGCTTTAGGTTCACCAGGCAGTGAGCGAATTATTTCTGCTATTTTACAAGTAATATTAAGAATGGAAAAACAATCTCCATTAGATGCTGTTACTTCACCAAGGCTGCATTGTTCTCACCAAAAAAAGGTTTCATTGGAGTCTGCAAGAATTCGCAATGATATTATTGAATACCTGGAGAAAAACGGATTTGAAATTGATCATAGAGATCCATTTTCATTTTATATGGGTTGTGTACAGCTTGTTATGCAAGAAAGAAACAATTTTATAGGAGTTGCAGACCTGAGAAGAGATGGTGCAGCGCAAGGTGTGTAACTTTTAATAGTAATAAAAAAATTTTTTTAATACTTATATTTAATTCAAAAATTTGGTAAAATAATTATAGTATATGCTGTTTGGCAAATTTAATTTATACATACAATCTAGGTTAGTAAAAAAAATTAGTTGGAGAGAGTTTTGAAATGAGCGCAATAATTTATGCATTAGCCTTTGTAGGTATCTGTACAATTTTTAGTTCACTTATAGTTTTATTTTGGGTTTTAAATAAAGAACTAAAATCTCGTAAAAATAAAACTAATTACTAAAAAGTTTTTTAAAGGTGGTATAGTAATTTGGGTAGTGGTAAGTTAAGTACTGATGCTTACAAGTAAACTCAAGTTATATCAAAAGCTTACAGCGATGACATAAGAAAGGTGATGACCGTCACCGTAATTTTTAATGGTGTTCTGTTTGTATAACATATGCGTCCGACTTCGGCCCGGTCTTGATATCGTCAGTAAGTACGTGCCTTTTAAGCCACTTTTTAACATGTCTTAAAAGCCTTTTTTGTCTCTTTAAAATATCCATACAATCGCCACAAAGCGGATAATATAATATATCTTTCTCCGCTTGGAGGTATTTAGCCAGGTTTTCAGCAGATTTTCTAAATGGCTTGTTATGTTTGTCCGTAATAAGCATAACAGGATGCTCACCATACTCAACTATTGGTATTCTTATCTCTATAGATTTATAACCGATGATTGGACTAAGTAAAATAAGTGTTTTAACCTCCTTATTATGCTTTTCTGCATATAAAATACCAGTAGAAGCACCTATGTTAGAACCAATTATAGCTATTTTATTTGTATTAACTTCCAAATATTCTTGCTGTATGTATTTAATAACTGAGTCCAAATCATCAGGATATTTTGAAAAATCACTATCTTTTAAATTTTGCCAATATCTTTTTGTTTTTTTATGAACAACACTTTTTCCATGCCCTCTTAAATCCATGACAAGCACAGCCATACCCATATTCACAAATTCTTTTTGAATATTTTGCCAATATAATCTTGATTTGCCTAATGAATGTAATAAAATTAGTAATGGTGCTCTTTTTTCATAAGTCATATTGGGAGGAATATATAAATCCGCGTATATATTAAACTCATCTGCTGTTTCAACTTCCAATTCCAGAGGTTCAACCGTAACCTTGCTTTTATCCTCTTTTGCATTGGTATCTTCCGATAATAAGCAGCAGGCTAAAAGAATTAATATACATATAATGCTTTTTTTGATAAATTTATTAAGCATTCAACTAACAACTTTCATTTTAAATAATATAATCTGAAAAATACTTTAGAGATAGTATAAAGGATATATAACCATATTATCAAATATTTTTAAAATTTCATTACTTTATTTATATTAATGACCTTAATTTATTATACTAATTATTATACTAAATTCAAAAATACTCTTCAGACTATATTACCGGTTATAATTTTACCTAAAACTCTTTTATATTTTGCCCCGGTGCAAGAGGGAACATTATTTTCAATATTAAAGTAACTTGCATAAGCCAAAAGGGCAAAAGCAACAGCTTCTTTATAATTACTTGATATTCCATAATCATCATGGGTAAGAATTTTTAATTTTTTATCAAAATAAATATTTAAAAATTTAATAATCGCAGGGTTAAAAGAACCTCCGCCACCAAGAATAAGTTCATCAATAGGAGTTTTAGGAAAAATAAAATCTTCATATGATTTTTGAATGGTTTTTGCCGTTAGTGCCGTAATGGTCATAACAACATCATAAGGATTATCAGGTGCAAATTTTAATATATTTTCCGCATAACTTTTGCTAAATAGTTCCCGTCCGGTTGTTTTGGGCGGTTTTAAAGAATAATAAGGCTCTTCCAATAATTTGTTTAACCAATCAGAATCAACAGTGCCATTTAAGGCAATTTCTCCGTTATCATCATAACTTTTTCCAAAAAATTTCTCAGTAAAATAATCAATCAAAACATTTCCAGGTCCGCAATCAAAAGCAAATGTTTCAACCTTAGGGCTTAATATAGTCACATTGGAAATACCGCCAATATTTTGTATAGCCCTATACTTGTTATCTTCTTTAAATATAATCTCATCGGCAAAACAAACCAAAGGTGCACCATTGCCGCCTGCTGCAATATCTCTGACTCTAAAATCAGCAATTGTAGTAATACCTGTACGCTCTGCAATTACGCAGGGTTCGCCTATTTGAAGCGTACTATCTTGACTAAAGCCGTTTATATTAGGCTCATCAGGTAAATGTATAATTGTTTGTCCATGAGATCCAATCATAGCTATATCTTGCGGTATCAAACCCGCTTTTTTGATAATATGCTCAGCTGCAAGCGCAAAATATTCTCCAATAAGAAAATTCATTTTACATAGCTCATTTACACTTGCATTATGTTCAAACAGGCCAAAGATTTTTTCCCTAATATTTTGCGGAAATTCTATAACATCACCAGCTACAAGTTCGTGTGACAAATCAGAAGAAACTTTAATTACGCAAGCATCAATACCATCTACCGATGTTCCTGACATTAGACCTATAACATATACAGGTTTTTTATCAATCTTCTTTTTTAATAGCATTTTTCAATGACTCCCTTAGTCTTCCGTTGTTTCTCTCAAGGATTTTCTTTGCTGTTTGCAGGTTAACATCACAAAATAATATAATAATAGCTGTTTTTACATCAAAGTCTGTTGTGTTAAGCATTTTTTCAGCAATATTATAGTCTACTTCAGCTATTTCAGAAACAATTCTAATAGCTCGATCTATCAACTTTATATTAGTAGGACGCAAATCAACCATTAAATTCTCATATGTCTTGCCAATCCTAATCATAGAAGCTGTTGTCAGCATATTTAAAATCATTTTTTGAGCAGTACCGGACTTCATTCGTGTAGAGCCGGTAATAACTTCTTCACCTACTTCGGGAGAAATAAAAACATGGCTGTGGTCTTTGAGCTTTGCTTGTTTATTACATGCTATGCCCACTGTTTTTATATTTAATTCCTGTGCTTTGCTTAAAACTCCTAATACATAAGGTGCATTCCCGCTTGCAGATATTCCGATTACTATATCATCAGGTTTTACTCCTGCACTTATCAAATCTTCCTTACCCGATTCAAGATTATCTTCAGCACCTTCTATAGCTGTTCTTAAAGCTTTATTACCCCCTGCAATATAACCTCTCACCATCTCAGGGTCTACACCAAAAGTAGGCGGACACTCAGATGCATCGAGCACCCCAAGTCTTCCGCTGGTACCAGCTCCAAAGTATAATAAATGTCCACCTTTTAAAAAGCTGAGTTCAATAAGATTCACTGCTTCTGCAATTTGATTAATTTCTTTTTTTACGCATTTCGCCACTGATTCATCTTCTTTATTGATTATTTCAACAATCTCTTTAGTAGACAAAATATCAATGTTTAGCGAATTTGGATTTCTTTTTTCAGTAAGTATAATTTTAGACATATTTGTTTCTTTTTATTTATTATTAAATATAGTTATATTATAGAATCTAATGAGTAGAAATTTAAATCATTTTTTTTAAGTGAGTTTACTTTAAGGTGGATTGCCTCGCTTATTCAATATTTACTATCAGTTTACCCTACTTTTTTAAAGATTATAAAGCTTTCTTTTGGCAGTTTTATATTTAGCTTATAGTCACTATCCGTATAACAATGGTCATTTTGTAAATGCCCGTTACCGCCATACTTATGATTATTACTGTTTATAAGTTCTTCCCATTTACCTTTTGGGATATCATTTAATTTAAATTTTTTATAATCTTTATTGGAAAAATTCATAACTGCCACAACTACGTTGAAGTTATTCCATTTGTGCACATGCATTATGTCATTCTCCTTATATATATGGGTTTTCATTTTTTTTACATTAGTAAGCCCCCTATTTTCCTTATAAATCTTTATAAGGTTATAACAGTAGCACTGAATGTGCTCTTTAAGCTCAGAATCTGTATATTTTTTTTGGTAAAGCACAGAATCGATTAAGGCAGGTTCTCCAACGTCATACCCCTTTTCTTTGCTTACTTTATTAGCTATATGAATGTCATTTTTGCCATTTTTTAAGGGATATTCCGCAAAAAACTTAAAAGGGCTAAGCTCTCCCTCTAAATCTCCCATCATAAACATTTTAGGCCCTGGGTATGCAAATACAGCACCAGTTGCAACCCTATAAAGAGCTTGAGCACTTTTGTACGCATGTTCAAATTCAATTTTAGAAATTTGTTTTTTTATACCGATATTCTTTTGAAAGGTATAATTCCATATATCTTTACCGGCATTTCGTCCTTTTATCAGCTCAAAGATTACTTTGCTTGTTTCTTTTTGTCCGCCGTGGATTCTTTTATTAAGTTTTAATTTTGTGCAAAGTATTTTTAATAAAAGTCTTGTAGCCCCACGATTGCCTATTTCATCGTGGCTTGTATGGTATACAATATGAGTATTAGGCGGTGGTTCAGGGATGTCATCCAAAGTTCTTTCCCAGTTATGATGATCGTGTCTTCTAACTCCTGTATAAAATTCACTTTCAAGATCTTCTAAGCTTGGTCCCAGACCCATAATACTTTTTTTAGTTACCAGAGCTTCCAATGTGTGCTGAAAATCAAATCCCCATTGTGCGCTATATCCAAGATTATATAATATGGCAGGATCCTCTTTGGCTTTTTGTGCAGTTTCTATAGGGTTAATAACTTCATTATATAACAGTGGCGAACATATCCTTTTAGAATTTCTTCCATCCTCTGCTATTAATATAGTGTCTTTAGTACGTTCATGACTTCTTATCACACTTGATATTAATTTCATAGTAATATCAGATTCCATAAATTTAGTCATATCAAATCTTAATCCGTCACAATGATAGTTAACCAGCCAGTTAAAACTCATATCAATCATATATTTTTTCATATATTGATTGCCCGGACCTTCAAAATTAATAGCTTTACCCCACGGACTTGATTTTTTATTATCAAAGCAAGGTCCATAGTCATCTTGAACAGCACCTATTGGCCCGATATGATTCGGTACGACATCCATAATTACGCTTATACCTTTTTCATGGGCATATCTGATTAAATCTTTTAAATCTTCAGGCGTTCCATAAGAATTTTCCGGGCAAAAACTGTTTATGCCGTCATATCCCCAGTTAAATCTGCCTGCAAACTCTCCAACGGGCATTATTTCAATAGCATTTACACCTAATTCTGCAATTTTATCTATTCTTTTTTTAGTATTTTTATATCCGGCTAAAACCGCTATGTTCACTTCATCTATAATCATTTCAGGCGGTGCACCGTAATATTCCCGGTCTTCCAGATGTTTTAATCTTCTGGCATCGCTACCATTAATCCAGCCTTTTTCTTTTTCTCCCCATTCAAACGCGTTATGGTCAACTGTAGCAGACCATCCATGTACATCAAACGGTAATGATGATGAGCGTGGATCGTTCCTTGTTAATAGCTTACCTTTATTATTTATAAAAATATATCTGTATTTTAATCCGGGTTTTACTGCATGAACAATCGTTTCGAACTCACCATTTTTACCATCCAGCTGAAAAATAACCGTTTCCAAGCTTTCTCCATTTTTATATTCGTGAAAATTTTGTCTTAAATCATTTAATAATTTAGTTTCATCTTCTTGCATCAAAGGTCTTGTAGTATCTTTATATGCGATTTCTACCCACATTTTTACGGCTTTAGGAGCATCAACTTTAAATTTTACTATGTTATTATCCAGATAATTAGCACCATAGCTTATGTAATGCTGTAATTTTTTATCGTCAAACGTATTTAATTTTATGTTTTCAGCCCGTTTAATTTTATTTGTTACAGTAGAATTATTTAAACTATCCACAACCTTTTCCTTTTACTAAAGTTAAAACTTAATACCTAGAATTATAAATATTTTTATTTTATTCAGCAACTATTATACTTTACATAAATTAGCAGTGGTATATCGAACCCCAATTTTCCAATTTTCATCGCCTAGCTACTGCCCATGTCGAGCGAACATAAAAAACCTCTGAATAACACAAGGTTAAGTCAGAGGTTGCTACATTTAGAATAAGTTATCTATTTACTCAATTGGCCTTTGATTAGTAACATCAAATTTATTTGCTTCATCATTGGTTAACTTTTTATTTTCTGTTACAGCTTTACCGATAATGCCTCCGGGATTAGTAAATTCACCTGCAGGATCAACTGTAATACCGGATTTTTCAGCTTCTAACCTTATATTTGAATCTTTTTCCGGAGAGTTCAATATCATTTGTTTTCCCTTGTAGGTTACATGAGTGCCATCTTTTAAATCATACTCACCCGCTTTAATTGGTTTATCATTTAATGTGGCTGCTCCTTTTTTGTCTAATGTCAATACATCATCCCCGGCTGTAACTCTCGCTTTTCCAATTACTTGAGGGTTATCAGGATCTTTAGCATATGGAACATATTTGCCGTCAACCTGGAAGTTGTCACCTTTAAATACATTATAAGTGTGATTATCTTTGCCTTTATGATCGAATTTTATATCTTTACCATTTTCTCCTTTTAAGTGATAGTGAGGATCACCCCAGGCTCCTTCACCGTCATCAGGAATGGTTGTTGTATCTCCTCCTGTAATAGTATCTGTCCCTCCTGTAACAGTATCTGTTCCCCCTGTAACAGTATCTGTCCCTCCTGTAACAGTATCTCCTCCTGTAACAGTATCTCCTCCTGTAACAGTATCTCCTCCTGTAACGGTATCTACACCTGGTGGTAAAATACCAACATTGTTATTAGTTTGCAATACATTTTTGCCATCAATATTACTATTAAGCTGTGATAAAATTCCGCCAAACATATCATTATTAGCTTGTATTGAATTTTTACCATAAAAGTCAAAATTTGCCTGGTTAGCCATGCCACTAAAAAGACTGTTATTTGACTGCTGCGCATTTAAACTATTTAGTGCAAAGTTTGTTTGTCTTGATATATCTGGCATGTATTGTTTAATTAAATTAGAAATATTAAAGTTCATACCTTATAGTCTCCTCTCATAATATTTAAATAGTTACTATTTATAGCCAATGTTCTCATATCAAATCAAAGGCACAATCAACTTCACTTCAATCCAATTAGTTGAAATTACAACAACATATTTTTTCAAAGGATTTTTTGCTCTTTGATATCTAATTCACGCATATATTATACTGGTTCCAAATTAAATTTCAGATTTCTCTTTGGAATGAGCTTATAAAAAGTAAAATTGACCATTTCACTTTTTAACGCTCCCGCTTCGCAATTCAGAGAATAGCTTATTTTATTAATTTTTACCTGATTAAAGAATCTGAAAAGTATTTTAGAGTTAGTATATATTATTACTAAAGTTTTTCTCTTCTCTTTTTTCTCTCTATTTATATAAAAACGTTTATAATGCAAAAATTGCTATTTAATTATATTATTATTATATATAGAAAATAAACTACTAATCAATTAGTATAAATTTTAAAAAAAACCTCTAATGAACTCAAAGGTTCTTAGAGGTCGATCAATTTAAATAAAATTAACTTAAACTTTATTTAATTGGCCTTTGACTTGTTACATCAAAATTCTCTGCTTCTTCTTTAGTTAATTTTTTATTTTCTGTAACAGCTTTGCCTATAATTCCATCTGTATCGGTAAATTTACCTGAAGGATCAACTGTAATACCGGAACTTTCGGCTTTTAATTTTATATTAGAATCTTTTTCTGGAGAATTCAGTATTATTTGTTTATCGCGATATTTCACATGAGTGCCGTCTTTCAAGTCATACTCACCTGCTTTAAGAGTCTTATCATTTAATGAGGCTACACC
Organism: Candidatus Gastranaerophilales bacterium; assembly: GCA_028282645.1. GTDB lineage: Bacteria > Cyanobacteriota > Vampirovibrionia > Gastranaerophilales > JANQFW01 > JANQFW01. The sequence goes on along the minus strand of JANQHM010000303.1, from coordinate 8,738 downwards.
TTTTTTATCAAAGGTTATAACGTCCTCCCCGGCTGTAACTCTGGCTTTTCCAATTACTTGAGGGTTATCGGGATCTTTTGCATAGGGAACGTATTTACCGTCAACCTGGAAATTATCACCTTTAAATACATTATAAGTATGATTATCTTTGCCTTTGTGATCAAATTTTATATCATTACCGTCTTCGCCTTTTAGATGATAGTGAGGATCACCCCATGCTCCTTTGCTATCATCAGGAATTGTAGTATCTTCGCCTGTTGTGGTATCGTCTGTTGTTGACCCTGTGGTGCAACCACCCGCAGCTATATCAGCATCTGTTTTTGTATCACTTGTAGTTGTATCACTGGTTGTGTTGAGATTAAACATTGACTGGAACATATTACTTAGAATTTTTTGTATAAAAGACTCTAAGCCCGTTGGAGAAGCTATGCTAGTATTTGATTGAGTTACATCTTCGCCCAATATATTATTATTCTTCTGAGTAGCAGTACTTAATATATTATTATTTGATTGCTTTGAATTTTTACCCCCAATATCTGTGTTTTCCTGGCTGGATAAGTTTGGAAAAACACTTTTATTTGTTTGTTTGCTGTCTCCGCCGTCTGATATATTTGTTTGATCAGCAACTATTGGTCCGTATTTAGTAATTAATCTGGATATATCTAAGCTCATTCAATTATCTCCTCTTTTTCGTTTAAAATTTATTTATTTATTTTTCTCGCATTGCCGTACCTACCTGATCATAGGCACATAATTATTTTGGGATTACTACTTTAGCCAGTTTTACTGACTTATAGGGGATTTATTACGATTTAAAATTTAATTTCTTATTTTAAATATCTATTACTTATACTTATGCAATTCTTTAACTATCTAGCCTTTTCTCTCTCTCTTATTTTTTATTTATATACTTCTATAAAAACATAAGAAATATAAAAATTGCTAACCAGATATATTCTTTTTATATCCAAACTAAATAACATACTTTACATACAAGATATAAAAAATTATTTTTTTAATAAAAATATACTAGTTAAAAAATACGGTAGTGGTCAGTTGAGTACTGATGCTTACAAGTAAACTCAAGTTATATCAAAAGCTTGCAGCGATGACACAAGAAAGGTGATGACCATCGCCAAAAATACTTTTCAGATTCTTTAATATTGATATAACCAGCTTTTATTTTTCTTAGCCAGACAGGCTCTTAAACTATAAAGGATTTTTTTTAGGTATTCCGGTTCTTCTTGGATATTTGTCCGGTGTGGTGAATTTTTTTTGAACTATAATTAAATTTCTTGTTATTGAATCTTTTTCCGGCAATTTATAATTTATCTTTTTAATAAACTCTCCGCCTAATATATGTAGCGCATTTTGAGAATCAACCAGTTCATCACTTGCGTTTAATGACTTATACGCAATAAAATAACCGTCTTGTTTAACAAAAGGCAAACAATACTCGGATAGTATATTTAATTTGCCTACGGCCCTTGAGGCACAAATATCAAAGGACTCTCTATAATTTAGATTTCTGGCCAGCTCTTCCGAGCGAATGTTTAAAATCTCTATTTTATTTGGCAGGTTAATTTTACAGATAAGTTCTTCTAAAAATTTAGTCTTTTTCCCTACAGAATCAACTGCGCATATCTCTAAATTTTTAAAAACTATTGCTAATACTATTGCAGGAAAGCCCCCGCCTGTCCCGATATCTATTAATCTGGCAGGTTTTTCAAGATTTACATAATTATCTATCAATCCAAAAGAAAGTGAATCAATAAAATGTTTGGTAAAAACAGTATCTATCTTAGCATCGCTTACTATATTAGTATGAGAATTATATTCATTTAAACATTTCCAGTATTTATAAAAATTATCAAGCTGGTCTTGAGATAATTCTATGTTAAATATTTGTGCTGATTTTTGTAAAAAATCTAATTTATCTTGTTTCATTTTTCTTTTTAATTTCTTTTAATAATTCGTTAAATCTTTTTTCGCCTAGTTCATTAAATAATAATCGTAGTTTTCTTTCAATTCTTTCTTTTGAATCTGTTGATATAGTTTTACCTAAAACCTTTTGTGCCCTTATAAAAACTTTTAATGCTTTTGCGTACTGTTTTATATTTAAATAATATTCACCCGCGTCCAAATAAGCTCGCGATATCCAATATGGATCATTAGAAGCCTTGGCTATTTTAATCTCTTCATCAAAGCATTTTATAGCAGCAGGATAATTTTCTTTTTCATAATAAATATTACCAAGTATTGAATATGTTTTAAATAACCCTTCGTAGTTATTATTATTCTGATCGACTAATAATGATTTTTTATAAAAATGAATTGCTTTTTCAAGTTCATCTTTTTCATCAAAAATAGATGCAATATTAAAATAAGAATCTGATAAGTGCGGGTTATTTTGATAATTTGTTATTTCTGTATTTAATTTATAATACTTTAATGCCTTTGGAGCCTGATTTATATCATCATAGATTAAAGCTAAATTAAAATATAACAAAGCTTTAATTTTGTCTTCCATTTCTGCGTTTTGATATTTTTCTACCTTAAGGTAATATTTTAAAGCATTTTCATAATCTTTTTTATAGTTATAAATATTAGCAATTCCTAAAAGGGTATTAATTAATAATTTATCCGGCATGTGATACTGAGAATTTAGCATTTGATTATAAATAAGCAGGGCTTCATTGTGTTTATAGCTTGCCATATAAATTTCTGCCAGCAAAGTTTGGCACTCCAGCATAAAATTTATATTACCGGTTTCAGAACAAATATTTATTGCTTTTTGCAGGTGGCTGGCGGCTTCTTCGTTTTTACGCCGAGAATACAAGATTTGTGACAAACTTTTATATATCTGCGCAGAATCTTGTTTATTATTGGTATTTTCTAACAGCTGGAGAGCATTGTCGTATTGGGTCTGTGCTTCGTTTAGATTACTTGGCTCCATAAAGTTATCCGCTTTTTCTTCAAAAGGACTTTCTTTTTCTATAATTTTAACCGTATTTGCATTATTACAACCGCTTGAATGTTCATCCCGAACAGGAGTGGACTCAGCTTCTAAAAGCTTTAATTCATCTTCGCTTAATTGTGCAATAATATCCTGATCAATTTGCTTGATTATTTCATTTGCAGATTGATAATCTTCTGTATGATCGTTATCCTGGTTGCTTTGAACTTCAACATTGATTATATTGTCGGATTCTGTACCAACTTGTTCTTGTAGCGCTGTATACATTAAAACATCAGGCGAGAGTTCTTTTTTAAGTGCTGAAGACTGCGATGTTTTAATGATGCCATTACTTGATAAATAGCTATAGTGATAAAATTGCTCTGAATGTAAGAGCTTGCGAGATATAGGCATAATTCTTTCTTTTAATTTTTTAGATATCTCTTGAGTATAAAGCTTGTAGATAAACTTACGCAGCTCTATTTCTTTTTCTTTAGAAATTAAATTTTTTATTATATTTTTTATATAATCTTTTATATAAAAAGAATCATTAGCATAAGCAATAAGTTTGGTAGATTTTAGGTAATCCAGTTCTTCGTGAATATTATTCAGGGTAAATATATGTTTGATAGTGATTGTTTTAAGCGGGTGCCTGATTAGGGTTAAAAAATGTACGATACTTTTTGCATTTTCTGATAAGGAATTATAAAAAATTCTGACAACAAAGTTTTCAAAAGCATCTTCCTGTTGAAAATAATTTTTCGCCAGCTCAAACGGCTCTATACGCATTACATTTACTGCATTAACAAACCATAATAAGGTTTCCGGGTAGCCATGGGTGATTTCATAAACTTTTGGCAGAATATGTTCAGGGATATCTCTTGAGATTTTTTTTAAAAATTTTAAAGACTGATCTTTATCAAGGCCGCATAGCCTTATATCATTAATAAATTCATCTTTTATGCCCAGGTTAGACGTGGGCATGCGCTGGCCGGCGATTATTAATTTCAAATTAGGTACTGATGCTAAGTATCTTAAAAAAACCGCTATATCTTCTTTAATTTCTGTATTACTTTTTATCAACCGGTCAAAATCATCTATTGTCATCAGCAATGGTCTGTTTAACGTTTTTAGGTAACCTAGAATCTTTTCATCTACTGTTGTGGTTATATTGCTTATGTCTGTACGTTTAGTTTCTTTTATTTCCAGGTTTTTATCTAAAAAATTATAAAAAGCCAAAATAATATCATCAAGGTTAGTAATAGTCGAGCAGGTATAATAAAAATGCAGTACATTATTATCAACAAATTTATTGATGGCTCTAAGCAGTGTTGTTTTTCCTACACCTTGCAACCCCCTGATAAAAATCAGTTTTTCCCGGCCTGAATTTAAAGTTTGGAGTATTTCAAGTATAAGAAATTTTCTGTCTGATAATGTGTAGAGCATTTCTGCACCGGTATTATTGATGCCTGCCACGTAACAAATTTTTTGAAACCCTTTTATATCATACTCTTGGTATGAGTTTATTTTTTCAATTATTTGCTTGTTAACAAAATTATTTTTCGACATACTTCTTTCTTTATTATTATATTTATAGTATATAATACTTTTTAAAAATAAAAAAGAGGTGAAAAAGAGTTGCAAAGTAAATTTGATATTGATAAGATATTTTCGGAAATAATAGGAGAGTGAAATAATAGGAGAGTAATTATGTTATTGGACAATCAAATATCATTTGAGCACTTGGTAAGTACATTTGCGACATCAGGAATGATTGGATTAGGTAAAATACCTAACCCTGCAACTAATGAGCTTGAAAAAAATCTGGATCAGGCAAAGTTTTCTATAGATACATTATTGTTGTTGCAGGAGAAGACTAAGGGCAACCTTACTGATGAGGAAGAAAAATTCTTAAAAAATACCATTGGCACATTGCAAATGAACTATATTGAAGAATCAAAATAATATGCTTTACTTTTCCATTTTCTCTGTAGTCTTCCTCCAATGCAATAGACTTATATTCCTTAATATAAAAAGCTTATAGCACTGCCTATTACCTTTTTTATATTAAGGGCAATTTTTTATTTTGCTTTGTTTTTATATATATGGGAATAATAAAAAAAATTCAAAAAGATAATAAGTAAATAAAAAATTTTAACAAATAAATTTTGAAGCCAAGCTAATAATAGTAGGAGCCTGGGCAAAATGCTTCTATTAAAAAACTATTGAAGGATTGGGATAACGGAAGACGGAAGTTTAAAGGAAGTATAATGGTAGTATCTTCTTATTCATACATGCCAACAGCAGGTAATCAGCACTTAAACGGTGCTCCACAACTTGCAAGCACTGATTACTTTTGTAATCAGTCTGGTAGTATTTTTGAAAATTCTCCCCAGGTAGAGGATACATCAGCTACGACAATGAATCCAAAAGATTTTATGAAAGGTAAAAAAGTTAATCAAAAAGCTGTTGATAAAGCTGTAAACGAAGCAAATCAATCCAAGAGTGAGGCAAGTCAAGCAAAAAAGCAAACTTCTAATGCTCAAAGTTATGAAAAAGCTAAAAAAACACCGGAAGAAAAAGCAATTATAAATGCAAAAAAAGATTTGGGTAAGTTATCAAAAGCTTTTGTGAAACTAGGACAGATTTTACCTCCTGATATAGCCGGTGAATTCGGTGAAACAAACGCAATGTTTGCAACTACATCAAAGACTTTCTTGACTATGGCTGTTGAATCTCGTAAAAAATTCATGAAATTGGAAAAAGAAGGTTTGAAATTAATAAATAAAGGTATTGCCAAGCTAAAAGCAGGAATGAAAACTTTAAAAGCAGGTGAAATAATAAGTAACATTGGCTTTGCTTTAGAGGTTGCTTCCTGGGTTATGTTTGGTGTAGCATTAGGGCTTATGTCTAATCCATTTACTTTAGCTGCGGGTATTGCGCTAAAAGTAGCGTCCGTTGCGGTCGGAAAGATTGCAATAGGAATGTGTATATCAGGTTTAGCTCTTATGGGTGTCGGTTTTATAATGATTAAGACAGGGGAGAAAAAAGTTAAAAAAGGTGAGAAAAGGCTTAATGAATCCGATAAAGAGAAAAAAAGATTTAATAAATATATGAAAAGCCTTCAAAAAGTTTCTATGTTGGCACTTGGCCTGGTTAACAGTATACAGGAGATGATTGCAGGCAATTTGAGCAATAGAGGCTTAGCTACTTCAACTTCTTCAATGGGAATGAATAACCCGTTTGGCGGAGGAATGCCACAGACGGGTATGCCTCAAATTGGGTTGCAAGATGCTTTTAGTTTTGACGGAAGTTCGTCAATAGGGGCGCAAGGACAATCATCTTTAGATAAGAGCTCCCATCAGGACGATCAGCTATTAGCGGCAGGTGCGGCAAGGCTAGGTCAAGGACAAAAAGCTGAAATTAGAAAAATGATGACTGTATTTAAAAAACATATGAAGAAAATGATGGAAGAATTAAATAAAGTAAAAAAAGTAAAAACTCCGAGTGCACCACCACAAGCAGCATAACCAAATGAGCAAAAACGGCGGAATATGTTTTTTCCGCCGTTTTTTAGTTATTCGAATACTTATACAGGTTTTAAATTAAATTTAAGATTACTCTTTTCAGGGAATAGTTTATTTTATTAGCTTTTACCTGATTAAAGACTCTGAAAAGTATTTTTGAGTTAGTATATAAACTGCTGTTTATACCAGAAGTTCTTGAGCAGTTTTTACTTTTTTAGTTCCACCCGGAAATGCTTTCATTCCAGGATATTTAGCAGCAGCACCAAGATCTTGTTCAATTCTTATTAACTGGTTATACTTGCAGATTCTATCTGTTCTGCTGGAAGAGCCGGTTTTGATTTGACCTGCGTTTGTAGCAACCGCTAGGTCTGCAATAAATGTATCTTCGGTTTCACCGGACCTGTGGCTTATTACAGCAGTATAACCCGATTTTTGAGCAAGATTAATTGATGCTAAAGTTTCTGATAAAGAACCGATTTGATTAACTTTAACAAGAATGCTGTTGCCTACTCCTTGTACAATACCGTCAGCTAATTTTTTGGTATTTGTAACAAATAAATCATCACCAACTAATTGAACATTGTCGCCTATTGCATCGGTTAGCATTTTCCAGCCATCCCAATCATCTTCTGACATGCCGTCTTCGATAGAAATAACAGGATATTTGTCAACCAAGTCTTTTAAGAAAGCAACCATTTGCTCTTTATTTAATGTTTTGCCTTCGCCATTTAAAGAGTAGTTACCGTTTTTATAGAATTCCGAACTTGCAACGTCCAGAGCTATTTTAATGTCATTTGTTGAATAACCGGCGTTATCAACAGCTGTTAAAATAACATCAATAGCTTCAGCGTTAGAAGAGAGATTGGGAGCAAATCCGCCTTCATCACCTACTGCTGTTATACAGCCTTTTTTCTTTAATACTGCTTTAAGTGCATGGAATGTTTCGGTTCCCATTCTTAATGCGTCAGCAAAGTTGCAGGCACCGACAGGAGCAATCATAAATTCTTGAATATCAACGTTATTATCTGCGTGAGCACCACCGTTGATAATGTTCATAAGAGGAACAGGTAATGTTACAGCATTTACTCCGCCCAGGTATTTAAATAGAGGCATTTCATAAGCATTAGCTGCTGCTTTTGCACAAGCTAAACTTACGCCTAAAATAGCATTAGCCCCTAATTTGCTTTTGTTTTCAGTGCCGTCGAGTTCTAGCATTGTTCTATCGATTTCATACTGATTGCTTGCATCGTGGTCGATGAGTTCTTTTGCAATGATGTTATTTACGTTATCAACAGCTTGCATAACACCTTTGCCACAATAATGAGAAGCATCTTCGTCTCTTAATTCAATAGCCTCGTAAATACCTGTACTTGCACCTGATGGTACGGCTGCTCTACCCTTTACTCCGCCTGATAAAAATACATCAACTTCTACAGTCGGGTTGCCTCTTGAATCTAATATTTGTCTTGCTTTAATGTTCTCAATAAATGTTACCATTTTTTCCTCCAATTCTAATGATCAACTTCATCTTGTTCTTCAAGATTTTGTTTATTATGATGAATTTCTTCAATAACTTCATATAAAGTCCTGGATTCCTGTATTGACACGTTGCCGAGCGGAACCCTGATTATTTTTACTTTTAATGTTTTATTATAGTATTCTATAGTAATTATATCTTCTTCTTTTACTTTTGTTGCAGGCTTGGCAAGCCTATCATTTATGAATACCCTGCCTTGATCGGATACTTCCGCTGCAACTGTTCTTCTTTTAATTAACCTGGATACTTTTAGGAATTTATCAAGTCTCATAAATTATATTTCCCAGCCGTTAATAAACCCAAATTTAAATTATACTTTATACCTTCAAAAAAAGAATATAACAAAAAGATATTTATTTAAAGATTTGATTCTAAATTTTTTTGGGGGGTGGCAGTCGCCACCTCTTATAACGTACCTTGAGTCAACGATTAGCTTAAGCTGTACAGCTAAACTATCGGTTTAACTCACGTTACTAATGGACTTTAATTAAAGCTTTTCATGCGGATAAATGGATATATATAAAAAAGACAACGATAAAACTCCTTTTGCCGGGCAAAAAGTTACCGTTGTAGTCTACTATCTTGATTTTTACACTAAAGCCCGCTAATAATGGGGCTTTTTCTTATTCAACTCTTCTTTTTTGCTATAATTTCTATCAATAGTTATGTCTATTATATTATCATTTGCAATATTATATTCATTTTTAATAATATTTTC
>JANQHM010000280.1 GCA_028282645.1 Candidatus Gastranaerophilales bacterium | reverse complement strand
ATGTTTGAAAGCTCCTTTAATGGGACTTTAGCAGCAGTTTTAGCTCCTATATCTACAATAACTCCATTAGATTCAAAGCCTACAACTGTACCTTTTACAAGGTCACCCTTATTAAAATTATAGTCGTACTTCGACAATAACTTTTCAAATTCACTCATTTCTTGTACGTTCACATTTTCTATGTTTTCGTCTGCTGCCATTAAAACTTAACCTCCAAACAAAATATAAATTCAAAACATAAAATTTATAATTTACATCATGTATTATACCAAAACAAAAAAATATTTTTGCAAAATTTAACAATTTTTCTGAAAAAAATCGCCAAAAAGCAAAAGAACCGCCTTTAAAGGCGGTTCTTAAAGTTAGTTTACATAACAGGCTAACAAATTTTCCTTACAACATATTTCTCGTATTTTTTTTAACGCCCTTATCTCTGTCTGGCGAATGCATTCTTTTGTCACTCCGTATTTTTTCCCTATTTCTTCAAGTGTTTGTTCGTGATTTTTTCCTAATCCAAAGCGCATTTTTAGAACCTGCTCCTCTCTTTCTTTTAATGTTGATAAAATAGAATCTATTTCATCTTTTAAATTTTTATACTCACTGCCATATTCGATTTTGCTATTTGAGTCTTCTAAAAATTCATTCAAGGAAACATCGCTACCATCAGCCGTTGTATAGGAAGTATCTAGCGAAACAGTTTTAGCAAAGGCACTTAAGTAACATTCTAACTTTTTTTCAGATATTTTCATTTTTTTGGCTATTTCTTTATTACTTACAGGCCTGTCAAATTTTTTTTCCATTTCTAACTTTATTTTTTTATATTTATAAATATTTTCCTGAACATAAACAGGAATCTTCATACTGTAAGACTGCTCGGAAATAGCCTTATTAATCAGCTGGCGTATCCACCAGGTTGCATAGGTACTAAATTTATACCCCATAGTATAATCATATTTTTCAACAGCTATAATTAACCCCAAGTTTCCCTCTTGAATTAAATCAAAAAACGAAAGATTATAATTCATATATTTTTTTGCAATGCTTACAACCAGCCTTAAATTAGACTTTATCAGTTTTCTTTTAGCAATTACATCACCGTCCGTAATTTTTTTACCCAGCTCTAATTCCTCTTTGTGGTTCAACAACTCGATTAATGCTATTTTTTTTAAGTAACTGTTTAAAGTTTCATCATAATAATTAAAACAATCTTCTTTGGCAATTTTATTTTTATGGTATAAAAGTTTTGAGTCTAATTTTTCACTTGGTAAAGTACAGCAATTTTCTTTAATATTTCTGAAATCTTTGAACAAGCAATTTGTCATAAAGCAAACTCCTTAATATAATTGGTAAAGCGAAACTAAAAATCAAGCAAAAAGTACACTGGTCAACAGTTTCCCTAAAAGCTAAATCAACTCGTTTTAAAAATAAATAGATAAAATTATTTTAAAAATATATTAAATTTTATTAACTAAATTTTAAATTTACTAACAATGAAATATTTTAAAAGACAAGTTTGTATATCTAAAGTATATACTATATATTAACAAAGAGCCTTTGAATAGTCAATACAATTGCAAAGAAATATGAAGTTACATTAAAAAAACAATCTATTTTGTTTAATATATCTTCATAATAAAATTGAATTAAGGAATAAAATTTTTTTAATACGGCAATAAAGTTGAATAAATATGTTTATAGAAGGTCCTTTAAAATCAGGTAAAACCTCTTTATTAACGGCAAAATATTTAGAATTAATAAATTCAGATGTATTGCCGCAGGATATTTTGGTTATCTGTGCGAATAAACATAAACAAAGCCTGTTTTTTAATTATATTTTAAATAATATAAATTTTATTGATTCGTTAAATTCATTTAGAATCCACACATTTAACGGAATAGTCTATAATTTTATCACTAAAAACTGGGCTCAAATCGAACAAATCATACCGGATAAATATGGTTACATAGTAATTTCACCTGATCTATGCAGTCTGGAGACTACAGAATTTATATTAAAAAACTGCATAAATGAAATCAATCGCAATTCAAAAATATCAGATACCTTTAAAGACTATTTTAACGAAGAAAACCTTGTTCACCAGCTACTAAGACGCTACCGCCTAATCACAGAAAACCTTGTAGGCCCTAAAGACCTGACACTTAAATCTCATTTGCTTAATCAAACATTTGCCCAACAGGCAGATTGGGTATTAAATAATTTAAAGTCCAAAACAAATTATCTAAGAACTTTTGATTTTATAAAACAAATTAATATTTTTACATATTGTCTAAAAAATAACTTAGTTAACGACTTTCAAAACATAAAATATCTTCTGGCAGATGACCTTGATGAACAAAACACTGCTTGTTATCTTTTTATAGAAAAACTCTTACCCCAACTAAATTATTTTGCTTTAGCCTGCGATGTTCAAGGTGGGGCAAGAAGAGGCTATCTGTGCGCATATCCTTGGGGATGGGATAATTTAAAAAATAATAATATAAAAAAAGAAATAAAAGTATTAAAAACTCAAAAACAAACCAAGCAAGACGCGCTTAACCTCTTTAATAAAATTAAAAATAATAAAGCAGTAACTTTTGAAAGAATAAAAGTACTAAATTCTATACAAAAAGCGCAAATGACACAAAATACACTCGGCCTGATAGAAAACCTTATAACCAACAAATACGTAAACCCACGAGACATTGTTATCATAGCTCCAAACATAGATGAATCAGTCAAATTCTACTTTTCCGAATTTTTTGATAAAAACAATATAAAATATCAGTTTATCACCGGTACTCAAAGGTTATACAAAGACAAAACAGTTTTTTGCTGTGTTATTATTTGCCAATTATTGTATAAAACCTGGAAAATGAAACCAACTCCATTCGAGCTAAAAAAACTATTTAGCACGTTATTTAATTTTTCAATCGTAGAGTGTGAAGAAATAATTAATAATTATACGCCCAAAAAAGAACTAAAAAGCGACTTACGTTTAGAGAATGAAACACTCAATAAAAAATACCATTCGTTTATAAAAAAACTTTCAAATATACAAATAGAAGAGCGTAACCTTTCTTTTGTACTAAATGAGATTGTAAAAAATATAATTTTACCCGAGCTTATCCCTGAAGATAACTTTGAATTTTACAATTTAACTGTTAAATCACTAGAAACCTTTGAAAATATAAGAGAAAAAGAAAATAAAAATTTGTATAATTACAAAGATTGGGTTATACAAATAAAAAATACAGTAGTATCTGACACACCAGTTTTTGCACCTAATATATCTGACGATGCTCTTATAATTTCTACGCCACAGAAAATTGTAGATTTAGAAATAGAGTCAGATTATCAAATTTGGTATGATGTGACAGGCTATCATTGGACTAAAGACGATACAGGACCATTATATAATTCCTGGGTGTTTTCGCAGAACTGGGATGAACAACCATACACACAAGATATACACGAAAAATTAACCATAGAAAAAACAGCTCACTTGATTCGCAAACTTGTTTTGTGCGCCAACAAAGAAGTCTATTGCCTGGCAAGTAGTTTTGATGCTGCCGGTTATGAAAATAATGGCATTTTAAAAGAGTATCTGTTAAATAAAACTACAACAGGCGAGATTGACTTTAATTTTATCCCCAGAGACGACCAGCAGGATATTTTAAACTATAAAGGCGGCAAACTGGCAGTTCCGGCAGTCCCGGGAGCAGGAAAAACAACAATCCTGCAAGCTCTAATAATAAAATTACTAAAAGAAAATACAGACCCGTCCAGAATACTTGTTTTAACCTATATGGAGTCCGCAGCTAAAAATATACTGGAACGAATTAAAAAAAGCTGCCCTAACCTCGAAGATTTGCCTCAAATAAGTACGATTCACAGTCTTGCATTAAGTATAATTAGAGACAATGAAAACTTTATCAGACTTGGTCTCTCTCCAAACCTTGAAGTCTGCGATGATTCACTCCAGCAAAAACTAATTAGCGAAATTTGTTTTAATCATTTACCCACGGGAGAAAATTTGACTAATTGGATAACACACTGTTCTGACCTTATTTCCTACTCCAAAATGAATAACATTGAGACTGCAAAGCTCGAAAATTTTGCAAATAAAGTTAATAATCAGACAATACTTGAATTTTTACCGGTATACAAAGACTACTTAAGCATTTTAAAGGAAAGAGAATTACTGGATTTTGATGATCTGTTGAATAAATCAATTGAGTTATTAAAAAATAATTCTGACATTAGGAGGATATATCAGGATAAATTTAAATATATTATTGAAGATGAAGCGCAGGATTCATCTAAAGTACAGCAAGAACTTATTAATATACTTTATAAAAAACATCAAAATATTATAAGAACAGGTGATTTAAATCAGGCTATCACCACAACATTTTCAAATGCTGATGTGCAGGGATTTAAAAATTTTATTTCAATAAGCCAAAAAATAGAAATGACATCATCGCAACGCTGCGCCAAGCCTATTTATGAATTGGCCAATAATCTTGTGGACTGGGCAAGCAAGCACGGTTTATTAAAGAATGCTTTTTATAAAATAAAAATGAAGACTGTACAAAATAAAAATCCGGTATCCCACCAACTACCCATTTTTAAAATACTGGAAACCCAGGATGAAGAAAAGCAGTGGACACTTGAGCAAATCCATAAGCTTAAAAAACAAAATGAAAATATAAACATAGGTATTTTAGTAAGAAATAATCAATCTGTTACTCAATGGGCAAAATTTTTTGATTTGCATGACATATCTTACCTGTGCTTTGGCGATAGTTTAAACCAGAAAAAAGTTTTCAGGCTAATATTAGGAGTATTGGAGGTTCTGGTATACCCTTTTAATAACAAAAAAATCATTAATTTATATAAAGAATTTATTAATAATGAAATATTCAAGCATAGTCAAGCCGTGGAAAATATACTGGCACAGCTTGGTACACCATTTATAAAGGCTGATTTAAACACTCTAATTGAGGATGATGGTTTAAATAATTTTCAGCAAGATTTGATTTATTGGACAGATAACTCTTCAATATCAGTTGAGCATTTGATTTTAAAGATTGGAAACCATTATTTTAAAGATATCATTGACAGGTCTAATGTTGAGCTATTTAGTCTGCTTGCACAAAAACACCGAAGGCAATTTACTGATTTTAAAAATAACAATCCGATTGAATTACCTGAGATTGTACAATATTTTAAAGAATTAAGTTACAAAACTCGTTTAAAAGGTATAAAATTATTTGATGAGAATGAAAATAATTTTTTAGAGCCTGAATTTATAAAGATAATGACGGTGCACAAATCTAAAGGCATGGAATTTGACGCTATTTTTGTACCTGAAATGCATGAAAATAATTATTCTTACGCTATATTGCCTCAAAATATTGTACTTACGTCTAGGGATAGAACTAAACAGCAGCTATTGCAAATAAATAATATATATAAAACAGAATTCAAAACCAAGCTGGAAATCGCAGAAGAACACCTAAGATTGATTTATGTAGCAATAACAAGAGCTAAAAAATATTTATATCTGAGTACAACTAAAACAAAATCAATCAAAAGTACTAATAAAGAGAGCAAGCCTCATTCTCTATTTGGCACTGAGTCACTAGCAGAGTTAAACCCTATGTATACTAAATAATTTTGGTAGTGGTCAGTTGAGTACTGATGCTTACAAGTGAACTCAAGTTATATCAAAAGCTTACAACGATGCCATAAGAAAGATGATGACCATCACCATAATTTTAATTAAAAAGGCAATTTTTCCAAAAAGATTGTTTTTATAATAATGGAGATAAGAATGAAGCAAGAAAAAGGGTAAACAAATAAAATATAAACAATAAAGCTAATTAAAAATTTGTAATGACAGTTATTCTTTTTATGATAGAATATTTAGTCTCAAAAGACTTGCAAAGCAAATGCAAAGAATAATTGTTATGAGTGATATATTAACTTAAAAATACTTTTCAGATTATTCAATTCTGTTAAATCTAATAAAATAGACCCAACTCTGAAAAGAGTAAATAAAATTTAACTGATGAACAGTATAATTATACGCAAAACATACTGTTACGATAAAAATTTAAAAAATTAAAATGATAGGAAAAAATAGGGAATAAAAGGGAAGTAGGATATTTTGACGTGTAAAAACACGCAGCCTCAAATAGGAAGGGAACTTGGGAATGTAAGTTCAGGATGTATTAGAAAAATTTGAAATCATATTTTTTTACCTCATACTTTGATATACCTGTGGCAGTTAAAAAAACTGCTTTTTTTTTGCTTATTTTTTATTATCTTCTTTTTTTATTACAATATAATAAGTAGGTAATAAAAATAAAAAATTGAGGAAACACGCCATGCAACATTATTTTGATAAAAGGACTATTTATAACCTGCCTAGCTCCAGTGGACGATTTGATATGTTTGGTGGAAAATATGTGCCTGAAACATTAATGGCAGCAATTGGACAATTAGAAAGTGCTTTTAATAAAGCATGGCAAGATGAAAAATTTTTAATTTATTTATACAACTTAATGAAAGATTATTCAGGCAGGCCTACCCCTTTATATTATGCTAAAAGACTCTCTAAATATTACGGTAAAGCTAAAATTTATCTTAAAAGAGAAGACTTAAATCATACAGGTGCGCACAAAATAAACAATGTGCTCGGGCAAATTTTGCTTGCAAAACAAATGGGTAAAAGTCGTATCATCGCAGAAACCGGAGCCGGTCAACATGGTGTGGCTACAGCCACAGGATGTGCTTTATTTAATCTGAATTGCGAAATATATATGGGAAAAGAAGATATTAAAAGACAATCTGTTAATGTTGACAGAATGAAACTATTAGGAGCAAAAGTCAATCCTGTATCCAGCGGAAAGAAAACCTTAAAAGATGCAACAAGCGAGGCAATTAGAGATTGGGTGACCAATGTAAATAATACTTATTATGTTTTAGGAACTGCTGCCGGCCCGCACCCTTATCCTGTTATGGTTAGATCATTTCAGTCAGTAATAGGATGTGAAACAAAATATCAAATCCTTGAAAAGGAAAAAAAATTGCCTGACTATGTTGTGGCCTGTGTTGGAGGTGGAAGTAACGCAATTGGAATATTTTATAGCTTTATACCAGAAGATAATATAAATTTAATAGGTATTGAAGCTGCAGGAAAGGGCTTAAATACGCTGGAACACGCCGCAAGTTTAACGTGCGGTAAGCCGGGTATTTTGCATGGTTCGTTAAATTATGTTTTACAAGATGATGATGGCCAAGTACAAGAGGCTTACAGTATTTCAGCAGGGCTGGATTATCCGGGAGTCGGGCCTGAGCATTGTTACTTAAAAGAAACCAAAAGAGTTAAATACTGTTCTATAGATGATAATCAAGCAGTTGAAGCTTTTAAGCTCCTTTCTTGTTTAGAAGGTATTGTTCCGGCTATTGAGTCATCACACGCGCTTGCGTATCTTGAAAAATTAGCACCTGAAACAGATAAGGATCAAACTATTGTGCTTTGCCTTTCCGGCAGGGGCGATAAAGATGTTGAAAGAATTTTGGAAATATGCTAACTATAAAATACTTTTCAGACTATTTAATCGTGTTAAGTCTAATAAAATAGGCTATACTCTGAAAAGAGTAATCTAAAATTCAATTGAGAATCAGTATAAATAATAATAAATAGAAATAAAGAAAGATAAAAACATGGAAGAATTAAAAGAAAAAGAACAAAAAATTGATAAAAAATATATAAAAGAAGCGGAATTTCTCGCTAGAGGGTCAGAAGTATTGCCTGGTGGTGTTACAGAGCTTGCGCAAAAATTACAAAAAGCTGCGGAATCAGGTAAGCCCTTAAGGGTCAAATTAGGCCTAGACCCTACCAGACCGGATTTACATCTTGGGCATAGCGTAGTAATGAAGAAATTAAGACAATTTCAAAAAGCCGGACACCATGTAATACTTCTTATAGGCGGTGCTACTGCAATGATTGGCGACCCTTCAGGCAAGTCCGAGACAAGACCGAGTCTTAGCAGAGAAGAAGTTGATGAAAATGCTAAAACATACTTTGAACAAATGGGTAAAGTTGTTGATATAGAAAAAGCAGAGATTGTTAATAATGCTGATTGGTTAAGTTTAATGCAGCTTGCTGATTTATTAAAGCTTTCTTCACAGGTAACTGTTGCTCAGATGATGGTTAGAGAAGATTTTTCCAAAAGATATAATGAGGGGAAACCTATTTCTATACATGAATTTTTCTATCCTTTAATGCAGGCTTATGATTCTGTTGAGATTGATGCTGATATTGAGCTTGGAGGAACAGATCAGAGATTTAATGTTCTTTTAGGCAGAGATATTCAAAGTGCCTATGGTAATAAAGATCCTCAAATGGTTATGTTATTACCTCTTCTGGAGGGTACTGACGGCGTGGTTAAAATGTCAAAATCATATCCAGAAAACTGCATCAGCCTTACGGAGGAACCCAAAAACATGTATGGCAAACTTATGTCTATACCTGACAGCTTGATAGTAAAGTACTTTGAATTATTAACTGATATTAGTGATGAAGACCTACAAAAATACAAGGCTGATATTGAAGGTTGTCAACTAAACCCTAGGGATTATAAGATGAAATTGGCTAAGATGATTGTTTCTGAGTATCATGATGAGGAAGCGGGACAAAATGCTGAACGCGAATTTATTAATATTTTTCAGAAAAAAGGTATACCTGATGACATGCCGGAGACCAATGCTACTGAAGGAACTATGTTAACAGTTTTTATCGCTGAAAATAACCTTGCTAAAAGTAAAGGTGATGCTAAAAGACTTATACAAGGCGGCGGTGTAAAACTTGATAATGAAAAAGTTGGTGATATTAACTTTACTATTGACTTTGGTGATAAGGGTTCTATGATTTTACAAGTTGGAAAACGTAAATTTGTCAAGCTAAATAAGGGAAAATAATTTATTAATTTTTAATTATTTTTTATTTAAAAAAATGCAATTAAAATATTATAATCTAAATTATATTTCCCGTTGGATTTATTTAGGGCTAGTTTAGTCTAGTATACTTTTATGTTATAAGTTATTCTTAGGTTATGTAAAAAAAGATATATAAAGTAGAAATAATAATGAATAAAGTTTCAAAAAAGTTTATACCCGTTTTAAGATTGAGTGATGTAGTTGTATATCCCTCTATGATTGCACCGATTTTTATTACAAAATCAGACGCAACTATTGCAGTAGAAAACTCTTTATTAACAGAAGATCATAAAATACTTTTAGTTTTGGAAAAACCCTCTAAAAAAGCTAAAGAGCCGCAAGAAGTTATTGAATCTGTAGAATTTACCGAATTAACCGAGTTTATTGAAAAAAGTGAAGAGGATTTAACTCATTCACTTGAAGAAGACGAGGAAAGAACTACTGAAAATTTATATGATATCGGCATTGAAGGAAAAATTATTCAGGTTTTAAAATTTCCTGACGGTTCTGTTAAAGCTCTTGTAGAAGCTTTGCACAGAGTAAAACTACACGATATTCAATATAATGATAATTTACTTCAGGCTAAGTATGAAGAGCTGCAAGAAGTATCTATTGAAGAGGATGAAAAAATTAAAGCACTTGTGAAATATACACTTGAGCGGTTTAATGAGTATATAAAAAGAACTACTAAAATTAATATGGATAGCTTTATGTCAATTACCGAAATACAAAGTGCCGGTAAATTGGCAGATATTCTTGCTACTTATTTAAATATTGATGTTGATGAAAAACAAAAAGTTTTAGAATTATTAAATGCACATGAAAGGCTTGAATATGTAACCACAGTCCTTTCTCGAGAAATAGAATTATTAGGTATAGAAGAAGCTATACAAGAAAAAGTAAAATATAAGCTGGGAAAATCTCAAAAAGAATATCTTTTAAGAGAAAAATTACGTGCAATTAAAGAAGAATTAGGCTCCGAAGACGGTATTGATGAGCTGGATGAATATAAACAAAAAATAGAAGAAGCTAAGGTTCCCCAAAAAGTTAAAGAACAGTTAGATAAAGAACTTTCCCGACTGGAAAAAATGCCCGCTTACACGGCAGAAACTGCTGTAATAAGAACTTATATCGAAACTGTTTTAGAACTTCCGTGGGATAAAAAAACAGAAGATATTATAGACTTAGAGCGTGCTAAAAAGATTTTAGACGAAGATCATCACGGATTAAAAGATGTAAAAGAGAGAATACTGGAATTTTTAGCTGTAAAAAAATTATCGGAAAAGCCTCAACCAACAATAATATGCTTTGTAGGCCCTCCAGGAGTTGGGAAAACCTCTCTGGCAAGGTCTATCGCAAGAAGTTTAAACAAAAACTTTGCACAGGTTAGCCTTGGCGGTATTAATGATGAATCTGAAATAAGAGGCCACAGAAGAACCTACATAGGCTCAATGCCGGGTAGAATTATCAGAGCAATACAGGATGCAGGCTCTAAAAATCCTGTTATTCTTATTGATGAAATAGAAAAAATGATAAAAAGTCATATGGGTGATCCTACGGCAGCAATGCTTGAAGTATTAGACCCTTCACAAAATTCTAACTATACTGATCATTATATTGATTTACCTTTTGACTTGTCAGAAGTTTTCTTTATTGCAACAGCTAACTCTCTTGAACCATTATATAAGCCTTTAAGGGACAGGCTAGAAACTATTCTTTTATCGGGCTATACAGAAGAGGAAAAAATTCATATAGCTCAAGACTTTTTGATACCTAGACAATTTGATACAAACGGTATTCAAGAGGACAAACTTATTATTGAAGAAAGTGCTATACGAGAAATTATTTCAAAGTACACAAGAGAAGCAGGTGTTAGAGAACTGGAAAGATCATTTGCTAAGATTTGCAGAAAATTTGCAATTGAATTGGTTGAAAACCCTGAAACTCAAGTAAAAGTAAATGCTAAAAATCTTTTTAAATACCTTGGGATACCTAAGTTTACAAGAGAAGAAGCAGAAAAAAAACCTCAAATAGGCTTAGTTCACGGGCTTGCGTGGACTGAATTCGGTGGGGAGATACTTGAGATAGAAACAAGCATTATGCCAGGAAAAGGTAAATTAAATCTTACAGGTCGACTTGGTGAAATAATGCAGGAATCTGCAAAAACAGCACTGAGTTATGCAAGAAGCAACTACAAAAAATTAAATATTCCACCTGATATTCAGGAAAAATATGATATACATATTCATGCTGCTGATGGCGCAACACCTAAAGACGGTCCTAGTGCAGGTATAGCTTTGACCCTTGCTATAATAAGTGCTATTACACATAGGCCTATTCGCTCTGATGTTGCAATGACGGGTGAGATAACTTTAAGAGGAAGAGTTTTACCGATCGGCGGCTTAAGGGAAAAATGTATTGCCGCATTAAGAAGTGAAATATATAATGTTATCATACCTAAAGCTAATAAAAAGGACCTGCAAGATTTACCTGATTATATTAAGGAAAAATTAAACTTTAAAATCGTTTCTTCGATGGAAGAAGTGATTGATTTTGCATTATTAGAAAAGTAAAATATGTTTTATATACTAGTTCAAAAGTATTTTTCAGATTCTTTAATAAAGAGAATTCTGAAATTTAATTGAGTACCAGTATATATACTTTAGGCAGCTTGTTAGGTGCTTAAAGTTATTATATTATAAGTTTTTTTTATTATTTTATTTAAAAAATAAAGAAAAAAGTAGTTTGCCCGGATAAGCAAGAGAAGATGGAGATTTGGAATTATGGAGTCTAATATTACTATCGGACAGTATTTAATAAACAGTTTAAAAAAAATCGGAATAGATCATATATTCGGTATTCCCGGAGATTATATTATTAATTTTTTTAAAGAAATGGAAAAAAATAATCTTAATTTGATAGGAACATGCACGGAGCAAGGAGCTGCTTTTGCAGCTGATGCCTATGCAAGGGTAAATGGTATAAGTGCACTATGCGTAACATATACTGTAGGCGGATTAAATACTGTTAATGCCATAGCCGGTGCATATGCGGAAAAAGCTCCGGTAATAGTAATTAGCGGTGCACCTGGTATATGTGAAATAAGTAATGATATAATGTTGCATCATTCAATAAGGGATCAAAATTCTCAATTAAATATATTTAAGGAAATAACCGTAGCTTTTACAAGGTTGGACGATCCTTACACAGCGGCTTATGAAATTGATAGAGTTTTGCAAACTTGCTTAAAGCATAAAAGGCCTGTCTATATTGAACTGCCAAGAGATATGGTAAAAGAAACCTGTATTAATCCTCCTAAAAAGGTTACTGTCATATCTAAAATGTGTCCCAAAAGTTTAGAAGAAGCTATTGAAGAAGTGACAAGCATTCTTAATAATGCAAAAAATCCTATAATTCTTGCAGGAGTAGAGATAAAAAGATATAAACTGGAAGATAAATTTAAAAAATTACTTGAAAAATGTGGATATCCTTATGCTACAACATTTATGGGAAAATCTTTAATACCTGAATCTCATCCGCAATTTGTAGGCGTGTTTATGGGAGAAGTAGGGGATGAAGACACTTTTAAATATTTTGAAAATGCTGATCATATTTTAATATTAGGTACATTAATGACAGATACAAACTTAGGTGCAACTAAGTTTAATTTCTCTCAATCTATTTACGCTTGTGATAATAGGGTTTTTGTAAAACACCATGTTTATAAAAATATTATGTTAGGCGAATTTTTAACAAACTTAACCGAAAAAATAGATCATAAAGCTATTCCTATAAACTTTCATAATGAAAAAAAGAAAAATTATGAATTAATACCTGAAAATAAATTAACTGCTAATAAATTTTTTCAGAGATTAGAAGCTTTTATTACACCTGATACAAATATTATTTGTGACGTGGGAGACTGTTTATTTGGATCTGCAGGGCTGCATTTACCGGATAAGGCTAATTACTTAGGCCCGGCATTTTACACGTCTATGGGCTACGCTGTACCGGCATGTATTGGTACTCAAATTAAAAATCCTTCTAAAAATACAATAGTAATTGTTGGTGACGGAGCATTCCAAATGACCGGTATAGAAGCTTCGTGTTATTTGAAATATGATTTAAAGCCAATAATATTTGTGGTTAATAATTACGGTTACACCACACAAAGATACTTAAAAGAAGGTAGTTATAATAATATACAAAATTGGAAATATCATAAAATAACCGAACTTCTTGGTGGTGGACTGGGTATAGAAGTTTATACTGAACAAGATTTGGAAAATGCACTAATTAGAGCTGAACAAAACACTGAAAGCTACACTCTGATTAATATTAATTTAGATAAATATGACAGGTCCAATACATTATACAAATTAACATCAATATTAGGCAAAAATATTGAGCCAAACGCCAAAAAAGAGCTATAATCCAGCTCTTTTTTCCCAGTTACTATATTTTCGTTTCCTAATCAATTATCTTCTGAAATACCTATTTTTCAGATTTTGGTCTTCTTCCTCTTCTTGCGAGCTTAATCTTGTTTTGTTCTTGCATTTCTTGTGTTATGTTTACACTTTCAGCAACTTTTTCCAAGTAAAATTGGTATTCTTCTTGTTTTATGTTTAATTGCTCAAGAAGATGTAAAATAATTTTAATTCCGGATAAATTTATACCCAGATCTCTCGCTAAAAATTGGATAAACTTCCCTTTTTCTATATCGCTAATTGAATACAATCTACGATTTTTAGATGATCTTTTAGGAACTAAAATCTGTTCTTCATCATAAATACGTAAAGTTCTTTGATGAATTTTTAGAATGCTCGCAAGCACACTAATTGGAAACATTGGTTTTTCGGAGTCTATGTTAGCTCCTCCCATTGTAACATTTGCATATTCTACCATTACACTTTTACCTTTTTAAACTAGTATTATAAATGAACTATATACATTAATTATTATATATAATTTTTCTTATATTGCAATTGTTTTTTGCTTTTTATTACATTATTCGCGTACAAATACTATGGTTAGACTAATTTGCAAATTTTTATTATTTTTACTACAAGCTCATCTTTAACTTTATAGAATATTTGATTACCGTTTCTACAACCTTCTAAGATGCCTGCTTTTTTTAAAAGATTTATATGTTGAGATACTATAGGTTGTGATACATTTAAATCATTTACAAGATTAGTAACTAAACTTTTATCTTGTTCAATTATATTTATCAATATTTTTAATCTCAACGGATGACCTAATATCTTAAACAAATCAGCTTTTTTCTTTAACTCTTCTCTTATCTCCATCTCTTTTATCCAAAAATTTTTACTATTTATTATTTATGTTTAAAAATTTATATAAATTACTATAATAGATTAAACCTCTCTATGAGAAATGTCAAATAATTTAAGAAAAAATAAAAAAATAATCTGAAACTTAATTTTAAGCCAGAATAAATATTTCTTTTACTATGCACTCGGTATATAGTATACTAATTTTTACTATACTAACTTAAAAAATACTTTTCAGAAATTTGTAATTTTATTTTAATAAGGGGTCCTTATGGAACTGGAAAATATTATAAAAGTAGCAAAAGGTGAGCATCCTGCAGACCTTGTAATAAAAAATGCTAATGTGATAAATGTTTTTTCGGGAGATATACATAAAAGTGATGTAGCAATTGCCAATGATAAAATAGTTGGAATAGGACAAGATTTTGAGGCAAAAGAGGAACTTGATATAGACGGGCAATTTTTATCTCCGTCATTTATTGATGGACATGTTCATCTGGAAAGTTCTATGCTTTTGCCGTATGAGTTTGCTAAGGCAGTTGTCCCAAGCGGTACAACAACAGTAATTGCAGATCCGCATGAAATTGCAAATGTATTAGGATTACAAGGTATAAGCTTTATTAGAGAGTCTACAGTCCATTTACCTTTAGATGCTTTTGTAATGTTACCTTCGTGTGTACCATCATCTAATCTGGAAACCTCAGGATTTGTTTTAAACAATTATGATCTTTCTGTGTTTATTGATAAGCCATGGGTGCTTGGCATTGCAGAAATGATGAACTTTCCCGGTGTTTTAGAAAGAGACAGAGCTGTATTAAGTAAAATAAAACTCTCTGAAAACAAAAGAATTGACGGTCATGCACCTAAACTTACAGGAAAAGATTTATGTGCTTATATTGCATCAGGTATATCTTCTGATCACGAATGCACTAACGCTAAAGAAGCAAAAGAAAAATTAAGGCTTGGCATGTATTTAATGCTTAGAGAAGGCACTGCCGCAAAAGATCTTGATGCTTTACTGCCAATTATTCAGCCTTATAACTCCAGAAGATGTTTTTTTGTTACGGATGACAGGCACCCAAAAGATTTATATGACCATATCAGTTCTATGGTAAGAAAAGCGGTTGAACATGGACTGCCTCCCGTAACAGCTATTCAAATGGCTTCAATCAATACTGCGGAATACTTTAAGATAAAAAATCTGGGTGCGATTGCACCTGGTTATAAAGCGGATATATTAATTTTAAAAAATATTTCTGACTTTAAACCTTCAATGGTATTTAAAAACGGTAAACTTGCCGCGCAAGCCGGTAAACTTTTAACAGATATGTCTAACTTTGAACAACCTGTAATAAGAGGTTCCGTTAATATCAAGCCCTTAACTTCAGACAGTTTTAAGATAAAAGCAGAATCTGATAAAATAAAGACAATAAATATAATACCGGATAAATTAATAACAAGCGGCTCTATTGAACAAGCTAATATAGCTGATGGCTATGCAGAAGCAAACCCCGCTGAAGATATTTTAAAAATAGCTATAATCGAAAGACATAGGGCTAGCGGCAATATTGGACTCGGATTTGTTAAAGGATTTGGCTTAAAAACCGGAGCCATTGCCTCAACAGTAGCTCATGATTCGCACAATATGATAGTTATAGGAACTAATGATAAAGATATGTATCATGCGGCTATGGAACTTATTAATTCACAGGGAGGTAAAGTTATTGTTAAAGATATAACAGTTCTTGAGCATTTAGCATTACCAATAGCAGGACTTATGTCAGATCAGTCTATCGAAGATGTTATAACAAAGGTGAATAATCTTGTTAGCCATGCAAAAAAACTGGGTTGTAAGCTGGATGATCCGTTTATGACAATGGCTTTTTTATCATTACCTGTTATTCCTGATTTAAAGATAACAGACAAAGGCCTGATAGATGTAAATAAATTCAGTGTAACATCTTTATTTGCATAAAGGGCAAGTGGATATAAATAATAAATAAAATATTAATATCTTAAGTAAAGGAAGAGAATATGGAAAACTTTAAAAATAAAGCTGTATACTTTTTTAGTCAAGGTTATTCTTGCTCGGAAGCTATGATACAAGCGGCAAGTGACTGTAATATCCTTGATACGGAAGATGCTAAAATTTTAAATAAAGCAGCAACTGCTTATTCAGGAGGAATGGGACACGGATGTTTATGCGGTGCGGTTGCCGGAGTTGAAATGATTGTTGGGTATCTTTTTGGGAGAGAGGATAATTCTACCAGCCCGTCCGAAGCCAAAAAACTTGCGGCTGAGTTAATAGATAAATTTAGAGAAAAAAGAAAAGTAACCTGTTGTAAGGCATTATCTGCAAAGTATGAATTTACTTCACCGGAAAGACGAGAAAATTGTAAAAATATTGTCTATGATGCAGCTGAAACCCTTGAAAATATTATAAAAACAAACATTATAAACAAAATAGATAAGTAATAATAAGTTTTAGGGATTTATTTATCGCCTGTTTTTATTATCTACTCTTAAAATAAAAAAAAATTATCCAAGCTCATTTTTAAATACGAAACAAATTTATTATGTCTACGTCCATAGAATTCAGAAGAGTTTGAAATTTTCAAATTTAATATTTGTTTAGCTTGGCAAGTATAAAAGGGTATATAAGATATGGTAAAATCTAAAATTATAGATTCCAAGGGGATAAAAGAAGAAGCGTTTGATATAGATGTTTTATTAAATATAGATGAAGAAGAAGATAACAAGATAGAAAAAGAGTTAACAACTTTTATTTTTGAAGAAGATTTAGAGCTTGATGAGCGTAATGAAAATTTATCAATCCCCCTCAAGCTGGATAAGCCGGTAACAACAGGTTCAAGTACTGACGATATCTTGCAAATGTATTTGCGTGATATTGGACGTAAGCGTATGATTACACCGGCAGAGGAGATTGAACTTGGTAAAAAAATTAGAGAAGGCTCTAGGCAGGAAGCTATTATTGCAAAAAATAAGTTAATTCAGGCAAATCTAAGGTTAGTGGTAAGTATTGCTAAAAAATATGTTGGCCAGGGTGTACTTTTTATGGATTTGGTTCAAGAAGGAAGCTTGGGATTAATTAGGGCTTCAGAGCGTTTTGATTATAGAAGAGGCTTTAAATTCAGCACATATGCAACATGGTGGATTAGGCAAACCATTATAAGATGTATAGCAAATACATCCAGAATTATACGTATACCCGTTCATATGTCTGATAAGATAAGAATATTTAAAAAAGTAAAAATTGAGTTATCATTGGAGCTGGGCAGAGCACCAACTCTTGAGGAAATGAGTGAAAAAATGCAAATGCCTGTTGATAAACTTGCTAATGTAAAAAAAGCTATGTCCAGAGAACCCGTTAGCTTAGATATGCCGGTAGGTGAAGATTTATTTTTACAAGATTATGTACCGGATACGTTTAATAAAACACCTCATGAAAAGGCAACAAGTGCTTTATTGCAGAATGATATTGAAGAAGCCTTAAATATACTAAGTGATAGAGAAAAAAGCATTATCAAAGAACGTTTCGGTATCGGCGTACCTCGTTCAAAAACTCTTGAAGAGTTGGGGAAATTATTTGGTTTTTCTAAAGAAAGAATAAGGCAAATTGAAGATTCTGCTATAAAAAAACTGAGAGCTTCCTCTCGAATAAAACATTTAAAAGAATATATTAACAGATAGCAGGTAGAGAGTTTAGGTTAAATGAAAATGAAAAAAGAGGGTTATATTGATCACACATAATAAACCCTCTTTTCTATATGAATTATTTAATGCAGATAATAAAATTAGTGGGTTCTTAGGGTTCGGGTTCTTAACATAATTTCCTGATTCAGATAGAAATCATATTTATCTTGGGCAGGGTAAATGTGTTAATTTATTTTTAGTTTTGTGGTTTACTTACAGCCCCTTGATTGGCAGAGCTTACATTTTTAGCATATTTAAGAAGATAACCTTTATCAACTTTTAAAGGGACTTCTTTAAATCCTTGCTTTCTTTTTTCCAGTTCTTTATCAGAAATTAAAACATTTAAAGATCTTTTATTAATATTAATTTCAATTTCATCACCGTCTTTTATCAATGCAATAGGTCCGCCCAGTGCAGCTTCAGGAGCCATATGACCTATACATAAACCTCTTGTGCCGCCTGAAAATCTTCCGTCTGTTATGAGAGCTACTAATTTACCAAGTCCTTTACCCATAATTGTAGAGGTAGGAGCGAGCATTTCCCTCATTCCGGGACCGCCTTTGGGACCTTCGTATCTTATAACAAGAATATCACCGGCTTTAATTTTATCATTGTCTATACTTTCCATGGCTTCTTCTTCGCTGTTAAAAATTTTTGCTATGCCTTTAAAATTAAAACACTCTTTATCAACACCAGAGACTTTAATTACTGCACCATCAGGAGCAATATTTCCTGATAAAACAGCCAGACCGGCTTCTTCTGTAACCGGATTATTTGTTGTTCTTATTACGTTTGTATCAACCCATGCTTTTTTTGCAATATCCGAAATTTTCATTTCTGCTACGGTATTTGTATCAACAAGCTCTGTATTGCCATCCATCAGGTTTTTAATTACCCCCGGAATACCGCCTGCTTTTTCCAGGTCAGTCATTGTGAGTGTGCTTGACGGATCGAGTTTTATTATCTGTTTGGTTTTATTGCTTAATTCGTCAAAATCCTTTAACGTCACATCAATACCAGCTTCATTTGCAATAGCAAGTAAGTGTAAAATAGAATTCGTGGAACCTCCAAGAGATAAATCAGCTATAATGGCATTTCTAACAGAATCCCTGGTAATTATAGAACTTGGTTTAATATCTTTACTTACTAAGTCAACTATTTTTAAACCGCTGTCAAAAGCTATTCTTTTCTTTTTAGCTGAGGTTGCTCCGGCAGCAGCGCAGCCCGGCATGCTTATCCCCATAATTTCACTTAAGCAAGCCATTGTATTTGCTGTATATAATCCTTGACATGAGCCAATTCCGGGACATGAGCTTAATTCCAACTTTTCCAGCTGATCTTCTGTTATTTTTCCGGCTTTATATTGTCCGACTGCTTCAAAGGTACCTCTTATTAAGGTAACCGCTTCCCCTTCACAGCTTCCGTCTGCCATTGGACCAGCTGTAACAACAATAGCAGGTATGTTTAACCTTACTGCCGCCATTATCATTCCCGGAGTAATTTTGTCACAGTTTGTTAGTAATATAAGACCATCCAGGGCATGTGCAGATGCTACTGTTTCTATGCAGTCTGCGATTAGATCTCTTGAAGGTAGTGAATACCTCATTCCACAATGGCCCATGCTTATTCCGTCACATACAGCAGGTACACCAAATATAAATGAATATCCTCCACCACTGTGGATACCTTTTTCAATAGATCTTTCCAAATCTCTCATTCCGGCATGTCCCGGTACTAAATCTGTAAAGCTGCTTGCTATTCCGATAAAAGGCTTTTTAACTTCTGATGGGGATAGTCCTGTTGAGTATAACAAACCTCTGTGGGGTGATCTGTCTACACCTTTTTTTATTCTATCGCTTCTCATAGCTATTCTCCTTGATAACATCAGTATATATACTACTCATCAATTAAAAATAAAATTATTCTTTTCAGAAACTGGTTTATTTTATTATTTTTAACTCAATTGAATAATTTGAAAAGTATTTTTAAATTAGTATAGTTAGTATCTACAATAATAGTGTACATGCTTAAAAAAAATTATCCAATTCTATGTACATTATTAAAAAAAAATAGCAATAGTAAATACTCCTCTTTTTCTGTTAAAAGAGCTTACCATTGCTATTTTTTTTTAAATTTTACGTCGAGTCCCCCTAATAATGAGGCTTTTTCTTGTTTAATTCTTCTTTTTTACTGTAGTTTCTATCAATAGTTATGTCTATTATATTATCATTTGCACAATTATATTCATCTTTAATAATATTTTC